>NZ_JBIRFA010000091.1:0-10902 GCF_044327205.1 Kitasatospora sp. NPDC018058
CCACGGATGCACAACCGGACCAACGCCCCCCGCCCCGACACCGTCACCCGTTCCGCGGCAGTTGTTCTCGAATTCAAGCAACGGCATTGGCCGGGCACTTCGAAGTGGAACAAGATCGAGCACCGGCTGTTCTCACACATCACCATGAACTGGCGCGGACCGCCCCTGACCAGCCACGAGGTCGTCCTCAACACGATCGCAGCGACCATCACAACGGCAGGACTCCGGATCGAGGCCGCCCTCGACCACGGTTCCTACCCGACCGGCATCCAGGTCAGCCGAGAACAGCTGCAGGCTCTGCCGATCACCGCCCACGGCCAGCACGGGACCTGGAACTACAGCATCGCGCCGACCGGCGCCGACACCGCGGCCCCGGCCCCGCAGAGCGCCAACGAGCGCACCGCCGCCCGCACCCTGGCGCTGCGGGCATTGGCCGACGCCCGGCTGACCGGCATGACCGCCGGGGAACTGGACGCGCTGCGGGCCCGGCTGGCCCCCGAGCAGGAAGCCCGGGCCGAACAACGCCGCTACGTACTGCGCGGCGGCAGGCGCGTCGCCACCACCGGCCGCAACCGATCCCTGCTCTCGAACGCGGACGAGGTCCTGGTCACCGTGGTCTATCTGCGACAGGTCTGCCGCAGAAGGTGCTGTGCGACCTGCTCGGGATCAACCCGGTCACCATCGGGCAGGCCATCAAGGCCACCCGGCAACTGCTGGACGAACACAAGATCAGCATCAAACCGACCGTGGTGCGCTACTTCACCCACACCCAGGACCTGCGCGCCTTCATTGCGGAAGCCACCCCGGACCAGCACACGCCGACGGAGCCGACCCGCCACGCGCTCACCGCCCCGGCCCTGACCGGCATGAGCCGCCAGTCTCTGCACGTTCTGCTCGAAGAACTGATCGTGCCCTACGCGGCCGCGATCGAGAAACGTCGCCACCGACAGCGGGGCGGCGACCGCCGTCCCGGCACCCGCGGCGGCGTGTTCCGGCAGAAGATCACCGACGGCGATCGAATCCTCGCCACGATCCTCTACCGGCGCCGCATTTGCAGCCTCGATATCCTTGCTGAACTGTTCGGCGTCTGCCGCAGCACCCTGTGGAACGCGATCAACGACGTCCTACCCGTCCTTGACGACCACCATCTCGCCATCGCCCCCGCCGAGCACCGATACGCCACCGCAGCCGACCTTCTGGCCTCGACACGAGCACAGGACCTCGAAGCCCACCGTGTTGTTTCTTGACGACTTCAGTGGATCACGCACGTTTGGACCGTCGCCTTGGGCCAGGTCGCGGTGATGGCCTCCGGCAGGCCCTTCAAGCCATCGCAGCACACGATGCACACGTCCTCCACGCCGTGGTTGCGCAGTTCGGTCAGCACCGCCATCCACGTGGTTGCGCCCTCGCCGCCCTCGGCGCCGACCCATAGGCCCAGGACGTCCTTACGGCCGTCCATGTCCACCCCGACCGCGAGGTAGACCGGCTTCGAACTCACCGATCCGGCGCGGATCTTTCACCCACAGCGCGTCGATGTAGATGATCGGCCAGACCGCGTCCAGCGGCCGGTTCTGCCAAGCGACCAGCTCGTCCGCCACGGCGTCGGTGACCTTGCTGATCAGGTCCACGCTGACCTCGACGCCGTAGATACCGGCCAGGTGGGAGCGGATGTCGCCCACCGACATGCCGCGCGCGTACAGCGACAGGATCCGCTCGTTGAACCCCGCCAGCCGCCGTGCGTTCTTCGGGACCAGCTGCGGCTCGAACTGCCCGTTGCGGTCCCTCGGCACCGCAACCGTCACCGCCCCCACATCGGTCAGCACGGTCTTGGACGAGGTGCCGTTACGGCTGTTGCCCGAGCCACGGCCGGCCGGATCGTGCTTCTCGTAGCCCAGGTGCTCGGTCATCTCCGCGTCCAGGGCGCGTTCCGGCACGGCCTTGGTGACCTGGGTCAGCAGCCCGCCCTCGCCCAGCAGGGCCGCTCCCGAGGCCTCCGCGCGGTTCATCAACCGCTCGACGACCTCTTCCACCAACCGCTCATCGACCGGCTCGACGACCGGTCCTTCCTTCTCGCCCATGTCCTGTCCGTTCCAGCCAGCCAGAGCCCTCGACCAGGCCCCGGCCAGACTCCCAGATCACGGACTTACACGAACTTTCTGGCAAGCTCGGGCCTGGGGCTGCCGCCCGGTACCGAGGTGAGATTCGTGCGCCCAGAGCTGCACGCCGAGGTCGAGTTCCTGGAACTCACCGACCGAGGCCTACTCCGGCAGCCGGTATGGAGGGGACTGCGCGGCTGACCGCGCCACCCGGGCGGGGCCAGCGCCGCAGGCTGCTCCCCCATGGGCCGACGGACCGTACACAAGGCCGGGAAGGTCGGTACACCGCCGGTGTACCAGCGGTGTACGATCGTGGTATGGCTGATGCGACGATCAAGGTTTCCCCTGATACGCGTGACCGGCTGGCCGCTCTCGCGGCGGCCCGCGGTACCACGATTGGCGCCCAGGTGGCCCTGTTGGTGGAGGCGCAGCCCACCGCGGAGCAGATCGCGGAGCGCGTTGCCGAGGGCCGTCGGCTGCTGCGGGAGCACTTCGGGATGACGCTGACCGACACGGAGCTGGACGAGGGCCCGAACCTTCTGCAGCGGGTCTACGGCATCGCCGCGGAGGACGCGCGCGCCAAGGTCGCCCCTAGGCGCAGCGCGTGATCATTTTGGATTCCAGCGCTCTGTCCGCGCTGGCCGCCGGTCACCCGCGTCTGCACCGGATCGTGGATGCGGCTCTGCACAGCCCGTTCCAGCATCTGCTAGTCCCGGTACTGTGCCTGGTCGAGGCCGAAATCAAGGACGAGGGTGCTGCGCACGCGGTCCTGGCGCTGCCTGCGCTCGAGTTCGAGCCCCTGGACGCGACTACCGCCGTGCTGGTGGCGACCATGGTCCGCGACGGCTACGGGGGCCAGGACTTGGCGCACGCGATCGCCACGAGCCTGCCCACCCCGGTGCGTCCGCAGCAGCACCTGATCCTGACGGCCCGTCCGGAGCTGTATCCGCCCGGGATCGTCACCGTCGACATCGACGACCCCCGCCTGGAACCGTAGGTGCCACTGTCAGGAGCGTTAGGGGATGAGCTTCCCCCGGGCGATGGCGCGCGCATCCTTGCCGAGGAGATCCTGCCCGCCGTACTGCACGGGGCGGTAGCGCAGGAGCGGCCGGTGGTGGTGTTCGTGGCCGGGCAGGCCGGCAGCGGCAAGACCCTCGTCGTGGACCTGGTGCACGCCGCGCTCGCCGCCCGGGGCGGGGCGGGGCGAGTGGACCGCGATGTCTACAAGACCGTCCACCCCCACTACCCCCGGTTCCTCGCGGAGAACGTGCGTACCGCCGGGGTGCAGGTGCGCACGAACACCTACGGGTGGCAGGCGCAGGTGAGGCCCGGTTGCGGCAGGGCCGGTTCGACGCGGTGGTGGAGGCGCCGCTGGGCCGCCCCGAGGAGTTCCTGGCCGAGATCGCCGCCTACCGGCGGGCCGGCTACCGCGTCGAGATCGTGGCCCTGGCCGTGCCCGAGGCGCTCAGCCAGCTCGGCGTCCTGGACCGCTACCTGCGCTTGGCCCTGGAAGGCCGGGCCCGGTACGTGGCCTGGGACAACCACGACGCCTGCGCCGCCGCACTGGTCACCACGCTCGCCGCGGTGGAGGCCGGGCACCTGGCCGACAGGATCTTCGTCGTACGGCGCGGCACCAGGACCGTGCTGGCGAGCGTGTACGACAACGAGCTCGATTCGTGCGGGCGCTGGCTCCGCCCGGCCCGCGCCGCCGAGGCGGTCCTCGCCGAGCGCACGCGCCCGTGGGACGCGGTTCAGACCGGCCGGTTCCGTCGGCAGCTGGCCGCCTGCGACCGACGCGTGCACGACCCCCGGATCCCCGAGGACTGGGCGCTGGCAGCGGACCGCGACGCCGTACTGGCCGAACCGGTGCTCCGCACCGCCCAGCCGCTGAAGCAGGCACCCGGGGTCGACTACCACCGGCTGTCGGCGGACGAGCACCGCTTCATCTTCGAGGTGATCGTGCCGACCATGCTGGAGCCGGTCACCCCTCAGGACCAGCCCGTCGTGGTCTTCGTGGCCGGCCAGCCCGGCGCGGGCAAGACCAGAGCCGCCCGCCTGGTCCGGCGAGCCCTGCGCCGCCCGGTGCACTTGGTCGGCGGCGACTTCAAGGTCCTGCACCCGGACTACCTGCACCTGCTGCGCACCGATCCCCGCCGGGCCTCGGAGAAGATCCGCGCCGACTACCGGGCCTGGCAGGCCAAGGCCGAGGCGTACGTGCGCGAGCGGCGCGGGGACCTGCTCATCGAGACCACTCCGGCCGGCGCCGCCCAGTTCGCCGCCGCCAAGGTCTACCGCCGGGCCGGGTACCGAGTGGAGCTGCTGGTCTTGGCCGTGCGCGCGGCCGACTCCCGCCAGGGCACCGCCCATCGCTACGCCCAGGTGGCCCGACGGCGGCCTGCCCGCCCGGTTCAGCACCGCCGCCGGCCACGACGCGCACTTCCACGTCCTGCCCGAGGTCGCCGCGGCGATGTTGTAGTGGTGCAGGTGCTTCCCGCCGGCCGAGATGTTGCCCCAAGGCAGCCAGCCGCCCTTGATCCCGTGGCCTCGGCGCATGGGCGCTGGATCATCGCCGCAACTGCTTCCGTGCCGAGGTTCCGGCCCGACCACAGGCCCAGCAGGCGGAAGGTGCGTGCGGCCTCCGGGGCCAGCGCGCGGTAGCCGGAGTCGAAGGTTGCCCGTATGCCCAGGTGGCCGGCGGTCAGGCGGGCGAGCCGTCCTGGCCGCCGGCGCCGGCTGGGCATCGCCGCATACAACTCCATCCGAAAGGAGGACAGTTCAGCCAATGCCGACCGATGAGCGGCTGCATGGAGCACACTGGACACCGACGACCTCCCGGCCCGTTGTGAAACTCGACATCACACAGCGTGAACCGGAGGTCGTCACCGTTTCCGGCGAATCCCCATATGGGTGAACAGGTCAGCCATCGGGCGATCACGGAAGGTTAAAAGTCAAGCTTAAGGCAAGACCGCGAACTCCGGGTCTCCCACAGACTGCTCCTTGTCGGTAGGTGTTGTACCAGATCGCAGTCAACCGTGGGAGGGCTGCCGGCCCAGGGGGTATCGGCCCCTTGTCTGTCCGGCCGGATGGCCATCATGTCGGCGGCTCGGCCCGTCACCTGGTGACCATCGCGTCCCTGCCCAGTAGCCACCTTTTTGTGCGTACTGGGCAGCGACGTGCGGTGCGACGAGACTGGTGCCCAGAAGGACGAAGGGAGATGACAGCAGGTCAGGAGGCCGACGGCTCGACCTGTCCGGCCTGCTCGGCCGTCATGCGGTCGAGGCGCTCGTGGCCCAGGTCGGAGACCGGGCCGAGGGCGTCGGAGAGGCGGCGGCCGAAGTCGGTCAGGGAGTAGACCGTCTTCAGCGGAAGGACGTCGTGCACCTCGCGGTGCACCAGGCCGTCGGACTCCATCTCGCGAAGGGCCTGGGTGAGGACCTTCTCACTGAGGCCGGGCAGCCGTCGGCGGAGTTCGGCGGGGCGCTGCGGGCTGGCCTCCAGTAGCCAGAGCAGGGATGTCTTCCACTTGCCGTCGATCACGGCGATCGCGGCGGTCACCCCGCACACGTTCGGGTTCGCGGCCTGACTGCGCGTCATCTCTTCTCCCCTGGGTCGTCATTGTCCACCATCATGTCTACAGGAGATGAAGTATGCCCACCAACCACACCCAGCCCACCGTCACCGTGCTCGGCCTCGGGCCGATGGGACGTGCCCTGGCCGGTGCCTTCGTGGACGCGGGCGTCCGTACCACGGTCTGGAACCGCACCCCAGGCCGGGACGCCGCGCTGGTCGCCCGGGGCGTGGTGAGCGCGACCACGGCAGAGGAGGCCGTGGCGGCGAGCGAGCTGACCGTCATCTGCGTGGTGAACTACGACGCCTCGGACGCCGTGCTGCACCGTGAGGAAGTCGAGGCCGCGCTCAAGGGCCGGGCGGTGGTCAACCTGACCGCCGACTCGCCGGACCGGGCCCGGTCCACGGCCGCTTGGGCGGCGGAGCACGGCGTCGAGTACCTCGACGGCGCCATCATGACGCCGGCCCCGAGCATCGGCACGCCGGAGGCGGTCTTCATCCACAGCGGGCCGGTCGACCTCTACGAGCGGCACGCGCCGGTGCTGGCGGTGCTCGGCGGTACCCACACCCACCTTGGCGAGGAGATCGGCCGGGCGGCCGGCTTCGACATCGCGCTGCTGGACATCTTTTGGACGGCGATGGCCGGGTACGTGCACGCGCTGGCGCTGGCCAAGGCAGAGGGGATCAGCGGGCGAGAGCTGGCGCTGTTCGCCCAGGGGATCGGTGCGATCCTGCCCCCGCTGTTCGCGGAGTTCGCCGAGGACTTTGACAGCGGTAGCTATTCGGGCGCGATCAACCCGCTCACCTCGGGGGTCTCCACCATGGCCCACGTCGTGCACACCGCCGAGTCGCACGGCATCGAGTCCGGGGTAATGCGCGCGGCCGAGGGTCTGGTCCGCCGGACCATCGCCCTCGGCCACGGCGAGGACGGGGTGAGCCGCCTCGCCGAGGTGCTGGGCCGACGCTGAACACCGGCGCACCCGCGCGAACAGCAACCGCAAGGGCTCCGGACCCAACCTGCGACGGGCCCGGCCGATCGCGGCGGTCGTCGGCACCCGCTACGACCGCCGCCCAGCCCCGATTTCCTCGCCCAGCAGCCGTGCGACCTCCTCATAGCCCTGCCCGAAGAACAGGTACATCGCCAGCACGAAGCACCCGACCAACCGCGCCGGCAGCAGCCGACTGCGTTGCTCGGCCCGCCCGCTCTCGGCGACCACCTCATCAACCAGACCTGGCGGAAACGCCCCCAACACCCCGATCGCGATCCGGTCCGACAACCGCGCATCCGAAAACGACTTGACCTACCCCACCCTCGCCACACCAACCAACGAGACCAGAAGACCAAAGTCACCGGCATTGCGGCTAGGGCGCCGTACACGGGCGCAGCAACGCCCCCAGGAGGGCCAGGACGGCGACGCCGTGCAGTGCTCAGTGCCGAGCCGCGATCATGTCCCGTGTGGTCATGCTGAGACAAGGCCATCGCGTCACCTCTCAACGAGCGTCACTACTCGCAGAGTTGCGCGATGGCCGCCCCATGACCAGGGGCTATACCGAGATCACCGGTACACCACTCAGCGCGACACCATCTGGTAGTTCGTAGGTCGTCCGGGCCGAGCCGCGCGTCATCAACGCACCAGCCGGAGCCATGCATAGACCACGGTCAGACGGACGTCGTGTTGCACCCCGTGTTGCACCCTGCGGCGGGGGTGTGTTGCAGGTGCCGGCGGGCTGGGGGCGGCGGCGCGGTCAGTCGCCCAGGTGGCGGCGGAGGGCTGCTCGGCGGGCTTCGGCTTCCAGCTGGCCCTGGATGGTGGGCGCCCTGGTGGTTCCGTCACACTTCCAAGGTCACGAAACCACCGGGGTGCAGCCGAGATCGGACGGCGAACAGCACCAGGCCGAGCGGTCAGGACCGAACCGGGAGGACCGGGAGGACCGGGCCCGGGACGGGAAGGCCGGCGAGCAGCACCGGGACAGCCAGCAGCACCGAGCCGAGCGGTCAGGGCCGGACCGGAACGGCGCGACGGCGAGCCGGAACGGCGGGTAGCAGCGGGCCGGGGCAGGCGGCGGGCCGGCAGGCGTGGCGCAGCACCAGGCCGGGGCAGGCGGCGTCCTGATCGACGAGCAGCACGCCAACGGCACCAGGGACAGCCGAGCAGCACGACGGCGACCGGACGACGGCGCAACAGGGACGGCCGGAACGGTGGCGGCGGAACGGCGGCCAAGGACGGACGCAACGGGGACGGCGGGGCAGCAGCCGAGGACGGCGCAGCAGCAGCGACCGGCGGCCGGACGGCGGCGGCGGCGACGCGGCAGCCGAGACGGCGTCAGGACCGCGGCCGACCGACGCCGAAGCGCCGAGCAGCAAGACGACGACAGCAGCCCAGCAGCAGCGCAGCAGCGGCCGGACCACAGCGGCGCAGCGGCGCCGGGCCAGCAACGGCGACGCGCCAGCAGCAGCGGCCGGACCTCGGCGGCGGGCCGGACGACGGCGACGCGGCCGCCGAGACGGCGCAGCAGCAGCGGAGCAGCAGAATGGTGATGGTCGTCGACGCCGACCTGGACCACTGCGATGCTGACCGCCGTTCGCGTCGCAAACGCCCTCCTCGACGGACCAATACGTCTTCAGATGGCCTTTGCCCTGGGCCCAGTGGCGCTCACGCCGGCCGTGTTCGACAACGATGCAGTGTGGCGCGCGGTCCGTCTTTCCGAACACAGCGGTGGGCGCCGACGCTTCGAGGAGGCCGGTGCCGACCTCGGGCTGGTCCTGGAAGGCGGGCCGTACTGCACGCTCACGGGGTGCGACAGTGACGAACTGATCGTCGGGCGGTACACCTCCCTGGGATCTACGACAGCGATGCGGACGGCACCGCCCAGCTGCTGGTACGCCGACCTCGGGGGACCAGGCAGCTGACGGTGGGCGTCCTGTGCTCAGCCGCAGTCGGGGGTGAGGGAGCCGACTCGGCCGCCGTCGAGTTCGTGGTTGCCGAAGCCACTGACCTCCTGCTCGGCGCCGCCGAAGGTGGGCTGGTCGTTGAGGCGGACTATGCAGCCAAAGGTGTCGGGGATCGGGTTGCGGACCGACTTGGGGAAGATCGGCGGCTCAATATCGTCGAGTTCCCGGAGGTGGAACGACCCCTTGGTGACCTGGGCGTTCTCGGCGAGCAGGACACGGCCGGTCTGGTGCGGGCCCTCGAAGAGGCAGAAGTAGCCCTTGGGGCAGCCGGCTGCCGCCAAGCTCTCGGCGTGGGTGGCGGGTGCGGTGGCGGCGGCGAGGCCGATGGCGGCGGCGGACGTGAGGGCGACGCGGGTGAAGCGATGACGCACGGGGACTCCCGAGGGCAAGAAGGTGGTTACCGATTGTGTGTTCGGTATCACCGAATGCTAGGTGTTTCTTGATCGAACGATCGTCGCCACAGGCTGTATTCGGCCAACCGCCGTGACGGCAGAGGCAGGACGGCGCTACCGATGCACGCTGCGCACTGCCGGGACGGCCGGGGCCGCGGGGACGTCGGCGGCAAGGGCTGAAGGGTGTCAAAGCTCCGATCAGGCCGCTGAACTGGGGGTTTCCTGCGGGCTGCGAGGTGACTGGATCGGGGCGCCGTGGTACTCGTTGAAGGGTCCGCCGAGTATTCGACGGCGCCGAATGGCTGCGGTGGGCAACGGGATGATGTTGGGTTCGTCGTCTGGGGCCCGCAGCTCCAGGCTGCGGTGGGCGTGGCCGGTGTTGTAGTGCTCGGTGTACTCGGCGAGGACGGCGCGCAGATGCCGTTCGCCGGTGATGAGCAGTCGGTCGGTGCATTCGGCCCGCACTGTGCGTATCCACCGCTCCGCGAAGGCGTTCGAACGCGGGCTCTGCGGCGGCGTCGGGGTGACCTCGGTGTTGTTGCCGGCGAAGACGGCGTCGAGGGCGGCCGTGAACTTGAAATCGCGGCCCCGGATGAGGAATCGGAAGCCCCCGGCTCTGCCTCTCAGGTCCATCAGCAGGTTTCGGGCAAGCTGAGCCACCCACTCGCCGCTCGGATGGGCGGTGACGCCGAGGACGTGGACGCGCCGGGTCTTGATCTCCATGACGAAGAAGACGTACAGGCGTTTGAGGAGAACGGTGTCGACGTGCATGAAGTCGCAGGCCAGGAGCGTGTGGGCCTGCCGACGGAGGGAGGTGTGCCAGGTCTGCCGGAAGGCACGCCGCGGTGCGGGCGGCAATCCGGAGCGGCGCAGGACCCGGCGGATAGTGGCTGCGGCGACCCGGTGACCGAGTCGCCGCAGCTCACCCTGGATCCTGACGTACCCCCAGGTCGGGCTCTCGGTGACCAGGCGCTGGATGAGTGCGGCGAGTTCATCGGGCAACGGTGGTCGGCCGGGTCTGGCGGGTGGCTGGCGCCACTTCCAGCGGACCAGGCGCCGATGCCAGGCCAGCAGCGTGCCCGGATTGACCAGCCGGTGTCGGCGCAAGGCGGGCGGCAGATGGCGCGTGAGAGCGGAGAGTACGACGCGGTTCGCCCACGACATCCGTGGCCGCCCGACCTGGCGGCGGAGCAAGGCGACCTCGTGACACCGGGCGAGGATCTCGGCGTTTCTCGCAGCTGACGAGTGACCCAGTGGTGTCAGCCAGTCCAACACCCGGCAGAAGATCAAGTACAGCAGTCGCAGACCCACGAACCGCGATCATGCCCGTAAGGCGACCGCTTGCAAAGCCGCTGCTCAGCCACCGTACGGCAGTAAAGACACCCTTCAGGGCGACGCCGGACATCCCGCCTGGACGCATGCCCGAATCGCCCAAGTACGTCCGGTACGAGGCCGACTCGGGCGCACGCCCAGCCGGGCGCCCGACGCCGCTCGCTGGACTCACTTGGGGCGGCGGCCGGTGAGTTCCTGCCAGTGGTTGTAGGCCCTGTCCAGTTCGCGTCGGGCCTGCGGGATGCGAAGGTCGTTCTTCAGCTGGGCGGTGACCTGGTGCAGGTTCTGTTCGGCCCGGCGGCGGTTGCCGGTGTCGGCGGTGACGCGCTTCAGTACGGCTTCGACCTCGGGGATGAGGGCTCGGAGCCGTTGGAGAGCGGGTCCGGCGGTGCTACGCGACGCGGGCGGCGCGCCTGGGCGGCCGGCGGCGGCCGGAGGAGCCCTGGTCGTCGCGGCCGGTGGCGGCCCGGGTGTCGCCGGTGGCGTAGGCGGGGCGGTCGCGGCGGCCGCGACTCGTGGACGGGCCGCGGCGCGGCCGCTCGACGACGGGGTCGGGGATCAC
>NZ_JBIRFA010000092.1:0-10820 GCF_044327205.1 Kitasatospora sp. NPDC018058
ACGGCTCGCGCGACTGGCCATGCACCCACCGGGACCGAGAGGTCACAACCCTACCGAAGAGGGCTGCAGAAGGGATGGTCCTCTAATGAGCGAGAACGGCTTCCCGTCCCTGCGACTGGTGCCCAAGGCCGAAGGGTCGCAGAGCGCCCGGGACTTCAAGACCGACCAGGAGGTGCGTTGGTGTCCCGGCTGCGGGGACTACGCGATCCTGGCGGCGGTGCAGTCCTTCATGCCGGAGCTCGGCATCAAGCGCGAGAACACCGTGTTCGTCTCCGGCATCGGCTGCTCCTCGCGCTTCCCGTACTACATGAACACCTACGGGGTGCACTCGATCCACGGCCGGGCGCCGGCGATCGCGACCGGGCTGGCCTCCTCCCGGCGGGACCTGAGCGTCTGGGTGGTGACCGGTGACGGCGACGCGCTGTCGATCGGCGGCAATCATCTGATCCACGCCCTGCGGCGGAACGTCAACCTGAAGATCCTGCTGTTCAACAACCGGATCTACGGCCTCACCAAGGGCCAGTACTCGCCGACCAGCGAGCTCGGCAAGATCACCAAGTCCACCCCGATGGGCTCGCTGGACGCGCCGTTCAACCCGCTGTCGCTGGCGATCGGCGCGGAGGCCTCCTTCGTGGCGCGCACCATCGACTCGGACCGCCAGCACCTGCAGTCGGTGCTGCGGTCGGCGGCCGAGCACGAGGGCACCGCGCTGGTGGAGATCTACCAGAACTGCAACATCTTCAACGACGGCGCCTTCGAGGTGCTGAAGGAGCCCGGCACCCGCGACGAGGCACTGATCCGGCTGGAGCACGGGCAGCCGATCCGCTTCGGCGGTGAGGCCGCGAACGGCGTCTTCCGGGGGCCGGACGGCGAGTTGTTCGTCGCCCCGGTCACCGCGGACAACGAGGCGGAGCTGCTGGTGCACGACGCCCACGCCGCCAGCCCGGCCACCGCCTTCGCGCTCTCCCGGATCGCCGACGCGGACACTCTGCATCACACGCCGATCGGTGTGCTGCGGGACGTCTCGCGGCCGGTGTACGACGAGTTGATGGAGAGCCAGCTGGCCACCGCCGTGGCTCACCGGGGCCCAGGTGACCTGGCGACGCTGCTGGCGGGCAGCGACACCTGGGCGGTGGACTGACCGTCCCCGCTCGCGAGTCGGCGCCCCCGTCCCATGCCGGACGGGGGCGCCTTCCCGTTGCGGTTACACCTTGACCCACTCGACCAGCTCGACCACGACCCCGTTCGGGTCGGCGACCTGGAAGAGCTTCTCGCCCCACGGCTCCACGCGCAGCGGCAGGGTGATCTCGACCCCCTCGCCGCGCAGCCGCTTCTCCTCCGCGGCGATGTCCTGGACGTTGAACGCCAGGATCACCCCGTCCGCGGTCCGGTTCCGCTGGTTCTCGGGCAGGACCTCCAGGCCGCGGCGCAGGTAGACGACGTCGACCCCGCCGCCGGGGTGGCCGAGCGAGACGAAGCCGTCGGCGGACATCTGCTCGGTGTAGCCGAAGTGCCGCTGGAGGAAGGCGGCGGAGGTGGTGGCGTCCTCGACGGTCAGGGAGACGACGGTGCTGGTGATCTGCATTGGCGGAGCCCTCTCGTCGGTGCGCACGGTTATCCCGTACGCAGTACACTATACATAGTACGGAGAATTGCGCCAAGGGAATCCGCTTCATTCGCGCCCGCGTTCGAGAAAGTCCGGCGGTGAACCGCACGCGGTGGCTAGGGTTGGAAGATCGCATCGAGCATGGGGGGTCGATCCGATGTCGGACGCCGGATTCGAGGTCACGGCGGAGCAGTTGAGGTCCGCGGCGGCCAACGCTTCGTCCATCACCGCGGGGCTGGCCAAGCCGGTCCAGACCGCGAGCACCGCCTCGGGGAGCGCTGAGACGGCGCTGGAGGGCTGGCAGGCGGCCGGGCAGCTGGCCGCCGTGGTGACCGCGTGGACCCAGGGCGTGGAGAAGATCCGTACCGCACTGAGCGCGGACGAGGAGGCACTCCGTACGGCTGCCGACAACTACGGCAAGACCGAGCACGGGACCGCCAAGGCCCTCGAATAGGGCGACAGGGGAAGAGGGGGCACCCGTGGTGGACTTCGCGCGCCTGCGTGACGTGAAACCGGAGTCGGTGACGGAGGCCGGCAAGGACTGGCAGGCCGTCGCCAAGGCGTTCGACCAAGCACGCCAGCACATCGAGGAGTCGGTACTCAAGCCGCTCGGGACCTGGACCGGCCCCGCCGCGACCAACGCCCGGCACTCCTTCGGCCAGCAGGAGTTGCAGCTGCAGGTGGCCGCGCTGGAACTCCAGGCGGTCCAACAGGTGTTGGACGGCTTCGTCCAGGCGGTGACCACCGCCCAGCAGGAACTGCAGTGGGTGCTGACGGAGGCGAGCAAGCGCGGCCTCACGGTCGACGCGAACGGCACTGTCACGGCGACGCCGACGCCGGTCGACCAGCTGCCCAAGAACGCGGCGCTCCGCCAGGAGGCCGCCGACTCCTACCGCGCCGAGGTCGCCTACGCCGCGACCCTCACCGCCGACATCGCCGCCGCTGTCCAGGCCGCCACCCAGGCGGACACCAAGTGCGCGGCCGAACTGGGCAAGCTGGCCGGGGAGTCCAAGCTCCTCGAGGGCAGCGGGCGCACCGGCCTGGCGGGCGCGGTCCAGGTCGCCGCCAAGGACCTCGGCGAGGCCACCCGGCTCGCCGGGACCGTCGAGGGGGACGCGATACCCACCGACCCGACCGCCCGGGCCGCCTGGTGGGGCGGGCTGTCGCCGGACCGGCGGAACCTGTTCCTGGACGCGGCGCCGTGGAAGGTCCAGGGCCTGCCCGGGGCGCCGAAGCTGGAGGACTACTACAAGCAACTCGCCCTGCGGAAGGCCGGGATCGACCCGTCCAAGTGGGACCCGGACAAGGGCCTGGACTTCAACGACGAGACCGTGCAGAAGGTCTACGCCTGGTACCAGAAGCTGTGGGATGAGAACCCGGACTTCCAGTGGGCCGGCATGGCCAAGCTGGCCGGAGCCCCCGTGTACGGGGGGATCCACGACCTCGACGAGTTCATCAAGGGCGCGAACGTCGGCGGGCTGGTCACCCCCGTCCCCGGGGTGGGGCTGCTGGCCACCATGAGCACCGACGAGGTGCAGTGGTTCGAGAACAAGTTCCTGCACATGCAGAAGGACATCTTCGACGACGTCGGCTCCATGCACGCCGCGTACCAGCAGTACGGCATGGCCGGCATCGAGGCGTTGCAGCAGCAGGATTCGAAGAGGTACCCGAAGGAACTGACCGACGCCTGGCGGGACATCGACTCGGGTGACCCCAAGCGGGTGGCGGCGGGCAACGCCGCGCTGCTGGAACGCGAGCAGACCGTCGTGCTGCCCGCGTCGTACAAGCAGGTGGAGAACTACCACGGCCCGGTCGGGGAGACGTTCGCCGAGGTGCTGTCGGCCATGACCAAGTCGCCGATTCCGGGCAGTAAGTCCTTCAGCGACTACTACGGAGGTGAATGGTCGACCTGGTGGGACGATCGCTACGTGACCGACACCAACGACCGGATGGACTGGATCCGCAAGGACATGAGGCCCAAGTACCAGCAGCTCTTGGCGAATCCGGCGGCGGCGAAGACGATCATCGACACTCCGTTGCTCGACCGGGCCGACCAGTACGAGATCCTGCCGTGACTGCGGTGTGGCGGTTGCGGAGGCTCGCGGCTGCGCTCTGCGCGGGCCTGCTGGTCGCCGGATGTTCCCTGGTGGGTGAGAAATCGCATCCCATCCACTGGGATCTGCGGAACTCGCACCGGGCGGCCGATCTCGGCGGCGTCAAGCTGGAGCCGCACAGCGGCCACGACTTCGACGACCCAAACCCGGTGGACATCGATCTGCCGGGTGGCCAGCGCTTCCACGCCGACAAGATGTTCCTCATCGTGGCGACCACCCGCGATGACGCCGAGAACGTCGACGAACTCGTCGGCTGGTATCCCGGGATGCCGCTCGAAGAGGCCTACAAGAAGTCTCTGGAGCTTTCCCGGCAGTTCGGTCTGAATACCGACAGGATCGAGGACTTCCACCGGAGCGTCCTCGACGACCTGGCGAAGGGCGACCGGGTGCGTCTCGGCTCCGAGGAGGGCGGGACCGGATTCAAGTTGCTGACTCCGGCCGGTCCGCTCGTCGGTGTCAGCCTCAAATACGAGACTGTCAACCTCGGGCAGCCGGTGACCGTCAATATCGAGATCGCCTGGGGAGACAACCTGAGACTCACCCTCCAGGACCAGGCCACCCAGTCCGCCACCCCGACCGCCCCCTGATCCGGAGCCCCTGTGTCCCACGAGCAACCCGTCCAACCGGAGGCCGTCACCTGGAACCTCCGTTCCGGCCACCACCGCAGCGACGTCGGCTGGCCCGAGGCCGTCCGGCGCCGCTGGCGCATCCCCGCGGTGGCCGCGACCATCGCGCTGCCGGGCGGGCGCTGGTTCACCGGGCGGGTCGAGCTGCTGGCCACCGCCGAGGGGGAGACGCTCGACCTGGTCAGCGCGACCTTCCCGGCGGCCACGGTGGACGACGCCTACCGGCTGTCGGGCGAGTTGGCCGCGTACTGGGGCCTGCCGGTCGAGCCGTTGGAGGCCTGGTACCGCGAGGTGCGGGCGGGCCTGGCGGCGGGGATGGCGATCAACGGGTTCGGGTTGAGCATCCGTGGTCCGCGGCTGGAGGAGCCGTCCGGGCCCACCGTGAACCTGGTGTTCCTGTTCGCGCCCGGCAGCCCGCGGCCGGTGCGGCCGGCGCTGTACTTCGAGTGGTCCTGAGTCGCTGCCCCGCCTGAGCCGGTGCCCCGCCCGGACGGCGGGGCACCGGATCGTCTCAGGATCGCGTCAGAAGACGCAGGGGATGCCGCCGTCGGACTCGGCGTCGACGCCGGGGCCCTGCACGGGGAGGTTGGCGGCCGGGTCGCCGGTGGCGGGGGCGGAGGGCGCGGCGGGCTTGTCGGACGCGACGCCGGTGAAGGAGCTGCCCAGGGTGACCACCACGTGGTCGGCACCGGCCGAGGCGGACTCGGTGGCGGTGACGCCGTAGCGGGCGGCGATCTGGTCGGCGGAGTCCTTGGCGCCCTTGCCGTAGCTCACCGTGGTGGTCTTCTGCTTGGTGGCGGCGGGGCCGGTCCTGCCCTCCTTGAATCCCATGCCGACCAGGGCCTTGGCCTCGGCGGAGGAGGAGACGCCGGCGGCCGAGGAGGCGTTGAAGACGTCCACGGTGGCCGGGGTGGCAGGCTTGGTGGCCGTCGGGGTCGGTGAGGGCTGGGCGGGGGCGGAGGAGGGCGAGGGGCTGTCGGTGGCGCCGTCGGCCGGGGCGGCGGGCGCGGCGGCGTCGGCGTAGCCGAACAGCTGCTTGACCACCTTCTGGATCTTCGCCGGGGTGACCAGGTTGACGTCCTGGCCGTTGCGGGTGCCGAAGCCGTCGAAGGTGAGGGTGTTGAACTCGACGTTGCCGCCGGTCAGGTTCGGGGCCTGCTGGGCGAAGTCCAGGATGTTCCACTCGTTGTCGATGACCAGGTCCTTCTGGACGACGCCGAACAGGTCCTTGAGCTTGCCGATGTCGCTGATGATGCCGTCCTGCTTGAGCTTGTGCACGACGGAGGAGATGAAGGCCTGCTGGCGGTGGGTGCGGGCGAAGTCGCCGGTGTTGCCCTTGCCGTCGTCCAGGTTGTGGCGCTGGCGGACGAAGGCGAGCGCCTGGGAGGCATTGAGCTTGTTGATGCCCTTGTGGAAGTCGGCGCCGGAGCCCTGGCCTTCCATGGCCGGGTCCTTGGTGTCGTGGGTGAGGCAGACCTCGATCGGCTCGACGGCCTTGGCGATGTCGTAGAAGCCCATCAGGTTGACCTCGGCGATGTGGTCCACCGGCTGGTCGAGGAACTTCTGCACGGTCCGGACGGTGGCGGCCCGCCCGGCGTCGCGGCCGGTCTTCTCCAGGTCGGCGCCCTTGAGGCCCTTGGCCTGCAGGCCCGGGTTCGCCCGTTCCTTGGCGATCCCGTAGGCCTCCTTGATCTTGTGCATGCCCTGCTGGGTGCCGTCCCCGTTGTAGGTCATGACGTAGTCGTCGCGGGGGACGGAGACCGCCTGCACCTTGCCGCCGCCCGCCGGTATGTGCAGCAGGATCAGCGAGTTGGTGTTGTAGCCGCCGATGTCGGAGCTGTGGCCGGCGTGCAGCTCGTCCTGGACGAACTGCGGCGGCAGGTCGGAGCCGTCCATGGCCTTGCGGCTGTCCAGACCGATCAGCAGCAGGTTGACGGAGTTGTCGAGGTGCTTGGGGGCGTCCTTCTTGGTCTCCGCGAGGGCGTTGGAGGTGGTCATCCCGTCGTTCAGGGACGTGTACTCGTACCAGACCACGCCGCTGGCGGCGAAGACCGCGAAGCCGACCGTGCAGGCCACCGCCCGGCCCGCGATCAGCGCGGGGGAGGTCCGGCGGGCGGGGGCCGCCGCGGGCTTGCGGGCGGCGGTGCGCTCGCCCTGCTGCTCGGGCTTGTCAGGCATGCTGCCTCCTCCGGTCCCGGACCATCCGGACCATGATCACCAGCAGGGCCGCCGCGGCGGCCTGCGCCATCACCGGGAAGTCGTTCACCAGCCACCTCGCCGAGCCGGTGGCGAGTCCGCTGCCCTTGTACTTCGCGCTGTCGCCCGCCAGCTCGACCACGGCCGTCACGCCCAGCACGACCAGCGGGGAGGCGGCGAGTACCCACCACCAGCCCCTGCGGGTGCTGAGCGCGGCCGCCAGGCCCGTCCCGAGCACCGCGCACGCGTTGAAGGCCGCGCCCATGCCGGGGCCGGAGAGCTCGTCGATCACCGCCCCCGCCAGCGGCAGTCCGACGGCCGCCACCGCAGGCAGGGTCGGTCCGCCGGAGAAGGGGCGCTGAGGGCCGGCGGGCCTGCCGGCCGTCCGTCGCCGTGAACCCTGGTCGGACCGCCGACCTCGCTGCCCCGCCACGTACTCACCCCCGGTGTTCCCGTGATTGGCGCGCCTCGGTCGGCGCCTGCGCCGGGCTGCTGTGGAGAGCGGTTGCGGCGCTGCCTGTACGGGACGCTGGTGTTCGGCCGGCCGGTTCCCGTTCGCGGTTTCCCGGTTCTGCTGGGGGCAGGCCCGTTTTCGGATTTGCTCTACAGAGGTGTAGAGATCGTACGCAGCATAGAGCACGCCTGTTCGGTGGCAAGTCCGCTCGTGAGCGGGCCCGCATACACTACACCGAGCAGTTTTCGAGAGGGTCGGCGGGTGCGCCGACGGACAAGGAGAGCGCCGTGGCGACCACGGGCGGAGCGGGACGGCCGGAGAAGCGGAAGGCGATCACCCGGGCTGCGATGGCGGTGTTCGGGCGTGAGGGGTACGTCCGGGCCAGCATGGACGCGATCGCGGCCGAGGCCGGGGTGTCCAAGCGGACGGTCTACAACCACTTCGCCGACAAGGAGACCCTCTTCCTGTCGGTGGCGCTCCAGAACTCGGCGGAACTGACCGAGAAGATCCGGGAGTTGATGGCGAAGTACCTGGACCGGGTGGTGGACCTGCGCCAGGACCTGGCCGACTTCGCGGTCGAGCGGGCGCTCGCCGTCCTCTCCGCGGGGGACCACGGGGCGCTCGGCCGGGCGATCCGCGCCGAGGTGGCCAACATCCCGGCGGACGTGCTGGAGGCCTGGTTGGAGGCCGGTCCGGTGGCCTCCCAGCGCGACCTCGCGGAGCACTTCGCGGCGCTCGCCGGGCGCGGGCTGCTGGCGGTCGCCGAACCGGAGCTGGCCGCCGAGCAGTTCACGCTGCTGACCTTCCACGGCGTCGCGGAGCGCTCCTTCTGGGGCGCTCTGCCGGTGGCCGAGGAGGAGGTCGAGCGGATCGCCGGGGCGGGTGTGGACGCGTTCCTGAAGATCTACGGCGCCCAGGTGCCGTAGGCGTCGCAGGCGTTGCCGGCGCCGTGGACACGGAGCGGGGGCGGCGCCCGGCGCCGCCCCCGACCTGCGGATCACTTCCTGCGGATCACTTCCAGTTGACGCCCTTGCCCAGGGTGTACGGCTCGCCCCAGTACTCGGCGCCGGCCACCTTGGTGGCCTGCGGCGCCAGTGCCAGCACGCAGGAGGTGATGGACTGGCCGTTGGTGAAGCCCTTGGGGAAGGACGGGTGCGGGCACTTGTCGAAGGTGCCGATCAGCATCACCTCGGCGGCCTCCGAACCGTCCGGGAGCGTGCCCTTCATCTGGGTCAGGCTGGAGAAGGCCAGGTCGGTGCTGCCGACGTTGGTGACCTTGAAGCGGACGTAGTACGGCACCATGCCCGCGGCCTTGTCGCCCAGCTTGAGCGGGGTGAGGTCGGCCGGGTCGCCCTTGTCGATCGAGGTGACCGCGATCGAGACGGTGCCCTTGGTGCTGCCCGAGCTGAACGGGATGGTGGCGGCGTCGCCGATCTTCACCGTGGTCCCGGGTGCCGCGGTCGCACCGGCCGGGGCCGGGGCCGCCGCCGAGTCGGGCGCCGCGGCGGTCGGGGCGCCGGTCGGCGCCGCCGCCGTGATGGAGGGCGCCGGGGTGGTGGGCGCGGCCGACGGCGTGGCGGGCGCCTGGGTCGCCGGCGGGGTGGTGGCGGTGTCGGACGACGCGGCGTCGTCGTTGCAGGCGGTCAGGGTGAGCGCGCCGGCCGCCGCCAGGCCGACGAGGGCCAGGGTGCGGCGACTGCTGCGGATGGTCTTCATGTGACGTCCCCCGTCATCGCGGACCGCCGTGGCGGCGGTCCTTCTGATGGACGTTCATAGCGCAGCGCGGAAGCGGGGCGCCACGGCTTTGGTGCCGTCTTGACTCCGTCGTGACGACTCCCACGCGGGTCCGTGACAAGGGATGCCGATTCGTGATCGGTTGCCGTCGAACGATCTGACGCCCTGATGGCCCGGGCGTCGTGCGATTCTGTCCGCCATGTTCCAGGATGCTTCGCAGATGATCGATCAGGCCCGCAGGTTGGTGGCCGACCGCTTCCCGGACGCGCTCGCCGTCGTGCTGGCCGGCTCCACCGCCGTCGAGCGCCTGGTCATCGCCGGGGGCGTCCTGCGCGACGCGGCCGACCTGCTCTGCGACCACCACCGGGCCTGGGTGGGCGGCGGCAAGTGGCTCCCGCGCCGACTCCTGGCCGCGGACCGGGAGTTGGGCGCCACGCTGCTGGACGGGTACCGGCAGCTGTGCGAGACGGGCTCGGCGGAGCCGCTCGCGGAGGTGGCGCGGCGGGTGCTGGAGCTGGTCGGCGGCCCGCTGTCGGAGGGCTACCGGCGGACCTGGACGGGCGTCATCGAGCGGGTGGTGTAGCGGCCCGGTCGAGGACGGGCCCGGTGCCCGTCACTGGTGCCAGCGCTGCGTCGGGTCGTTGCCGTCGCAGGAGGCCACCGAGGTGTGCTGGCCGATTCCGTTGGGCCCCTGAGAACGACCCCGCCCGCTCGCCGGTGCGGCGAGCGGGCGGGGCTTCGGGATGTGTCAGCAGCAGCTTCCGCCGGTGCCGCCGTCGGTGTGGACGTGCGGTGCGGGTGCCGGGGCGGCGTTGCTGGGTGTGGTGGCGAACAGGACCGCTGCGGCGAGCGCGAGGCCGCTGGCGGCTGCGATCAGCATCTTGCGCATGGTGAAGTCCCCCTGCCAGTCGTGTGGTTCGGGCCCTTGAGTCAAACCGTTTTGGCGGCGACCTGTCAACGATGCGGTTCCGCCCGAATCGTTGGAGGCCGGCGATTCGGGCGGGGGAGGGAGGCGCGGTTCAGATGAGGTGGTCGAACTCGCCGGCCTTGGCGCCGAGGACGAAGGCGCGGAGCTTGGCGGTCGAGGTGGTGATGATGAGGGAGGGGTCGTCCGACTCGCGGAGGTGGCGGACGTCTCTGCCTCCGGGGGCCAGCTCAATGCAGGTGCTTCCGCCGTCGGCGTTGCTGAAGGATGACTTCTGCCAGGCAGTAACTCCCCCTGGCTCGCCAGTCGCCTCAACCCCCGCTCCCACTAGCTTGGCCGCATGGATGAGTTCGCGACCCGCCTGCACGACGCCTGGGAGTGGTGGCACGCCGCCATCGAGGACGCCCAGGAGGGCCATTGGACCCGCACCCCTCTTGAGCGCCAGGTGATGGACGACATCGCCGCCGCCACCATCGGATTCGGGTACCCGGACCCGGGCACTGAACTCTCCCTGCGCGCCCGGCTCTGCCGCCTCGCCACCTGGGCGGGCGTGCTCCGCCTCGCCGCCCGGGCCGGCGGCTGGGAGCTCGTACCCGTCGTCGGCGCCACCCCGCCCCGCCCGGCGGGCATGGCCGAACTGCTCTCCGCCGTCTACGCGGTCGGCGAGCAGGGCGAGGTCTGGCTTCGGAGGCTCCCCACCGGCGGCCCGCCACCGCCCGGCGCGGTCGCCCGGTTCGAGGCCTTCGTCACCGGTCCCGGCTCGGTCGAGGACCTCCGTCAGTTTTTCTACGACTAGGAGCTGTCCGGCCGATCATGTGACTGTCGCTTGAGCTGCTCGTTGCTTCGGGTATGGGGCGGGATCGGCTTAGGCCTACAGCAACCGGCCTTGCCGCGAGTACCTGCGGCGCCGGGGCATCCGGCACACGATCCCGGAGAAGGACGACAGCCGGGCCGCCCGCCTGCGCAGAGGTTCACGTGGTGGGCGACCACCGGCCTTCGACGAGGACCGCTACAAGAAGCGCAACACCGTCGAACGGGCCATCAACAAGATCAAGAACCACCGGGCGGTGGGTGAGGTCGACTCGGGGCGCCCTGCTGGTGTCTCCACCAGTGGGTTTCCCCGAGCCGCCTCCCGAACCCGGCGTGCCCGTCTCCGGGCACCGGG
>NZ_JBIRFA010000093.1:0-10188 GCF_044327205.1 Kitasatospora sp. NPDC018058
CCCGCGGAGCGGGTCCCTACGGGCCTTCGGCCCTCCGTTCGCGATCGCCCTTCGGGCGATCGGCGGACCCGCTCCGCGGGTCCGCCCCCGGGCTTCGCCCGGGTGGGCCCGGCGCTTCGCGCTCGGGCTGGCACCATTCCGCTTCGCTTCATGGTGCCGGTGGGCTGATGTCTGTTCATCTCGTTGTGCTGGGCGTTTGGCTGGTCTCACGACAGGCTGACTGGGTGGAGGGTGCCGCGCTGGGGGCGTAGTGCGGGTCGGCTTCACTTCTCTCGGATTGGTCTAGACCGTGGTCCAGTCCACTGTTTCGACGTCTTGACGGTCCGGGGTGCGCTACTCTCGAAGGGCGAGCAACGATCCTTGGTGTATCAGTCTTGGCGCGTCAGGTGATCCCGCCGCGAGCAGGGTCCGGTCCTGCGTTTTCCGGGGGTTCGCCGGAATTCTTGGCCAGAGACTGATATTCTGCCGGATAGTCGCTTCTTTCGGACTTTATTTTCGGTCGCCACGATTCTCGGGTCGGTCCGTCGAATGTATCAGTAGGGCACTGTCAGCATTTCCCGCTTGGTCCCTGGTGTGGGCTCGGGAATGGGTGAGGGGAGACACGTCTTCGTGAACGTCGTGAAGCCGGGCCTGATGGCCGCTCAGTCCGCTGCCGGCATCTCGCTGCGCGGGCACCAGGAGGAGGCCCTGGAGGCCATCGTGCGGGGCCTGACGCCTCGTCCGGGGCACCTGACCCCGGGTTGGCTGCGGGTGACGGTGCAGATGGCCACCGGCTCCGGGAAGTCGTACGTCGGCGCTGCGGCCGGTCAGAAGCTCGCCCCGCGTGGGACGGTGCTGGTGGTCGTCCCGACCTTGGACCTGCTGGTGCAGATGATCGGCTCGTGGCGGGCCGCGGGCCGCTCCGGGGACATGCACGCCGTCTGCTCGCTGGTCGACAGTGAGCTGCCGTACGGGGTGATGGCGACCACCAGCCCGCTGATGATCGGTATGTGGCTGTCCCGCGCGGCCAAGCACCGCCGGCCCACCACCCTGTTCGCGACCTACACCTCGGTCGGGGCGGTCGCGGACGCCTACGAGTACTGGGCGCAGCGGGTGGGTTCGGGGGGTGGGGTGTTGCCTCCGTTGGGTCTGATGGTCTGCGATGAGGCGCATCGGTCTTCCGGGAGTGTGGAGAAGGCGTGGACGGTGGTGCACGACCAGGTGGCGATTCCGGCGGTGCGGCGGCTGTACATGACGGCGACGCCGCGGATCTGGGCGCCGCCCAGCAGTGCCATGCGGCGGCGTGAGGACGCCGTGCAGCCGCTGTCGGAGGAGCTGGCGGTGTCGATGGACGATCAGCGGATCTACGGCCCTCACGTGTACTCCCTGGGGCTCGCTGAGGCCATCGACAGGAAACTGCTGGCGCCGTTCGAGATCGTGGTCCTGGAGCTGCGCGACCCGCTCGGCGACCGGAAGGGCGCCGAGCGGCAGGGCGTGCCGTGGGGGCCGGGCGTGGGTGAGGCGGTGGACGGGAGTGAGGACGAGGTGCCGGCCGAGCGGATCGCGGCGATCCAGGCCGGGCTCGTCAAGACGATGGTGGAACGGGGCCTGGAGCGGTGCATCACGTTCCACAACCGCACGATCGAGGCTCGCTATTTCGCGGAGGCTCTGAACCAGACCGTCGAGAAGCTGCACTTCGACAATCCGCAGAAATACCCGGATGAATTCTGGGTGCAGTGGCTTTCCGGTGAGCACGACGTGGACTTCCGCAAGGAGGTCATCGCCGATTTCGGGAGCAGCGGTGAGGAGGACGGTCTGCGGCACCGCGTCGTGGCCCAGTGCAAAGTCCTGGGCGAAGGTGTGGATATCCCGGACGCTGATTCTGTTCTCCTGCAAGGCCGGGGAAGCATGGTTGATATCGTCCAGGCGATCGGCCGGGCCCTTCGTATGAAGCCCGGTGGAGGAAAGACCGCTTCGCTGATCGTGCCGGTGTTCCTCAAGCCCGGCGAGGAACCCGGGGATATTCTGGAGTCCGATTCCTACGGCCCGCTGGTCAAGATCCTTACCGCGCTGCGCAGCCACGACGCCAAGGTGGTCGAGGCCCTCGCGGTGCCGCAGAAGTCGGGCAAGCGCACGAAGGGGCGCAGCGCGGAGGCTGTCTCAGGTCCTGGTGAGAGCTGGTCTGGTGAGGTCGGTGCGGGTGGTGGTGGGGCGTTCACGTTGCCGGTGCGGTTCCAGTCGCCGGTGGATGAGAACGTGTTGGCGCTGTTCATCGCCTCGCGGGTGCTGACGGGTGAGAACCAGTTCTGGCGGGAAGGGATCAACCACGCCCGGCGGTGGCACGAGGAGACCGGCGGACTCGATGTTCCCTATTCCGCGATGGTGGGAGAAGAGGGAAAGTTTCCGCTTGGAAAATGGGTTTCTGATAGGCGTGGTGAGCATTCTTGTGGTGAATTGGCGCGCCATCGGGTTGACATGCTCGATGCGCTCGGGATGATCTGGTCGGTCTCCGACGCCCGTTTCGAGGCCGGTCTCGACTGGGCCCGTGTCTGGGCGAAGGGTCATGGTGGATCTCTGTCTTGTCCGGCGCGGGCCTCGGTAGGGGGTTACGCGATCGGCACGTGGCTGTCGGAGCTGCGGGCCGCCGCCGCGGTGCCGGCCGACGAGCCGGGGGCGCTCGCGCCGGAGCGGCGGCGGGCGCTGGAGGAGATCGACCCCTGGTGGTGCCCCGCCTGGCCGATCACCTGGCAGCGCGCGTACGCCGCCGCCCGGCTGTGGTGGCTGGACTCCGACGGGCTGGTCGACTGGACCGTGCTGCCCGAGGACACCGTCTACGAGGGCGAGCAGCTCGGCCGGTGGGTGCAGGCGCAGCGGGCCGGCTGGCCGGACCTGGTCGAGGACCAGCGGGACCTGCTGACGGCGATCGGCATCCAGGCCGACCCTGGGCTGGTGGCCGCGAAGGCCGCCGCCGCGGCGAAGCCGAAGGTGTCCCGCGCGGACCGCTTCGCGCAGGGTCTGGCGGCGCTCGCGGTGTTCGTGGAGCGTGAGGGGCATAGCCGGGTGCCGAGGTCGTACCGGTCTGCGGACGGGCTGGCACTGGGTACCTGGTGGAACAACACCAAGGCCAGGCGGGACAAGCTCACTGAGGAGCAGCTCGGGCAGCTGGAGGCCCTTGGGGTGGCTTGGTAGGGCGGGCTAGCGGTTGGTGTCTGCGGTCGGCGTTACGCTGCCGGCCTGAGATGGTGTTGGAGGGCCCCTTGGGTGGCAGCTTTCCGGCGTTGCCGGCTGGGAACCTGGCAAGGAGTCGGGCCTGGGGGCCGTGCCGAATTGGCGCGGCGGCGGCACGTCCCGCCGCGACCTGGCCGGCATCCCCGGCCTGCTCGGCAACGCGTTGTGCCAGCTGGCTCAGACCGCGCCGGTCGGCCCGGGGCGCCTTCGCCGCCACGGCTCGACCGTCACTGTGGCGCCGGCGGCGCGCAGTTGGTCGGCCTGCTGATGCGCTGCCCGCTCCTCGACGCACTCGAAGAGCAGCACGGGCGGTGGGCCGGTCACGGCCTGTTTGGCGTGCCAGAGTCCTGTACCCGTCTCTGCGCGAAGGACCTTCGCGACCTCCAGCGGTCTCGGGCCGGCCTCGTGGAGCACCACGTTCTGCGGGACGTCGTCGCAGACGAGCATGACGTACCTGACCTGCTCGGTCATCTGTGCCCTCCCGGCCGTCCCGTATCAGAGACCCGATCGCACCGGGCCTCCGCGAAGACGGGCTTTTGCCTCGTCGGCTGCGGGCCGTGGGTACGCGAGCACTCGCCGCCCCGGGGCTTAGGCCCCACTCCCGCGGACAGGGGATCACGCGTGGGGGTGGTTCGGCGAACGGTTTTCGGGTGGCCACCGGAGGAGGAGCACTCCCTCGTAAGGGGATCGGCCGCCTGCTTGCTGGTGCTCCCGTCGACGGGCGCGAACGGCTCAGTAGTGGCGGTGGACCACCCGCCGGCGCGGCCCCAGGCGTCGGCCGTGCCCGGACCGGCGGCGGGATCGGCAGCCGCAACTGAAGGCCCTGGGGGGCAGTTGGTAGGGCCTGGGCGGTGCGGCCCGACGGAGGGTTGGTGCAGGTCCTGGCTGTGTTGGCCGTGCCGTCGGTCGGGTTGGTGGCCTCGTTGGGGTGAACCGGATCGGAATGGCTGTCTGCGGATCGTGCTGTGCAGTTGGGTGGTGCTGGGAGGGTGGCGAGTATGCCTTGGGAGGACGAGGGTCTCGCCTGGTGCGATGGCAGATTTTGTGGTGCTGCGGTCGGCTGGTGCTGGCTGGGACGGGGTTGAGTCGACGGATGCCCGGTTCGTCGACCCGGTCGGGCAGGTGCGGCAGTTGTCCTGGGGGCAGGCCGCGCGGGAAGTGGGTCTGGAGAGCTGTTCTCCGGTGCGGACGTTTGTCGGCGGCGGCTGAATTCGGGCCGGTATCGACGGTTGAGTTGTGGGCCAGTCGTGGTCTCGCTGGGTGGTGTGTGTCAGTCGTTGTCGTTTGTGGTGACGTGCCCGAGTTCGCGTCCCCGCATGCGGTAGGACTCTCCTTTGAGGCAGGGAGTGGACCTCGGCGTGGTGGACGAGTCGGTCGATCATGGCGGCGGCGACGGTTTCGTCGCCGAAGACCTCTCCCCAGCGCCCGAAGGGCTTGTTCGAGGTGACGATCACGCTCGCTCGTTCGTATCTGTTCGAGATCAGCTGGAAGAACAGGTTCGCGGCCTCCGGTTCGAAGGGGATGTAGCCCACTTCATCGACCACGATCAGCGGGTAGCGGCCGAGCTTGACCAGTTCGTCCTGGAGCCGGCCGGCCTGGTGGGCGGCGGCCAGGCGGTCGACCCACTGGGAGGCGGTGGCGAACGCGACCCGGTGGCCGGCCTGGCAGGCCCGGACGGCGAGTCCGGTGGCCAGATGGGTCTTGCCGGTGCCCGGCGGGCCGAGGAAGACGACGTTCTCGCGGGCGGTTATGAAGTCCAGTGTGCCCAGGTGCGCGAGTTGTTGGCGCGTCATGCCCCGCAGGTGGGATGCGTCGATCTCCTCGATGGTCTTGACCGAGGGAAAGCGGGCGGCTCGGATGCGTTGCTCGCCGCCGTGGCTGTCGCGGGCGGAGACCTCGCGTTGCAGGCAGGCGACGAGGTATTCGAGGTGGGTCCAGGACTCGGTGCGGGCGCGCTCCGCCAGGCGTTCGGCAGCGTCCAGCAGGGCGGGCGCCTTCATCGCGCGGGAAAGGAAAGCCAGGTCGGCAGTGGTCTGTCGGCCGGTCTGGGCCGTCGGTGTGTCGGTGGTGGTCGTGGTGTTGGGAGCGGAGGTGCGGGACATCAGGTGTCCTCCTTGCCGGCGCCGCCCTCGATG
Source organism: Kitasatospora sp. NPDC018058 (assembly GCF_044327205.1). Taxonomy (NCBI): domain Bacteria; kingdom Bacillati; phylum Actinomycetota; class Actinomycetes; order Kitasatosporales; family Streptomycetaceae; genus Kitasatospora; species Kitasatospora sp. NPDC018058. The sequence continues at coordinate 5,343 of NZ_JBIRFA010000093.1, forward strand.
AGGGTGAAGATGCGGTCGTAGGAGCCGAGCTGGCGTTGTTCGACCTCGATGCCCAGGTCCTCGAGTGCGAGGGCGGTCAGGCCGCGGGCCTGGGCGCGGGAGGCACGCTGGTGGATTGCCCGGCCGCGCAGGGTTTCGGCCGCGGCGGCGTGCTCGGGGTCGGTGATGGTCTGGTGCCGGGCCCAGCAGCGGGTGTGGCGGGCGACGGTCTCGCCGGTGCGGGTGGTGGCGGTGATCTCCTCGGTGTCGGCCCGGATGGTGATCTGCTGGCCGATGGCGCGGGGGTGGACGGAGTAGTCGCAGGTGTCGACGCGGATGTAGTGGTCGCGGCCCAGGCGGATGCTCTGGGGCCACCAGTGGGGCGGGGCGACCGGTGGCAGGGTGAGCATCGCGCCCCGGTCGGCTTCCCAGCGTTCGGCGGGTCGGCAGCCGATCGTGCGGTGGTGTCGGCGGTTGGCGATCTGCAGCCATGCCGTGAGCTGGGTGTTGAAGTCGCCCGGTCCGGCGAACGTGCGGCCGGGCAGGAAGCTGGTCTCCAGATAGCCGTTCACCCGCTCCACCAGGCCTTTCGCCTCCGGGTCGCGGGGCCGGCAGAGGTGGATCCTGATCGCGAGCAGGCCGGCGAACGCCGCGAACTCCGAGGTCAGCTTTCCCTGGCCGACGCCGCTCTCGTTGTCCCAGACCAACATCTTCGGGACGGCCTGCCAGCCGGACAGCAGCCGCCAGTGCCCATCGATCAGGTCGGCGGTGGTCCGGGACGGCAGCATCCGGGCCGTGATCATCCGTGAATAGCCCGCCACCATGACCAGCACCGGAGGGCGTCCCGTCTGCCCGTAACCCAGCGGGATGTCCGTCGGCGGGAACCACAGATCGCACTGGGCGAGCTCGCCCGGCTGGTAGACCGTCCGCGAGACGGGATCCACGGGAAGGTAGGCGGGCCGCAGCTCGCGGACGCGTTCCTTGAGGATGGTCAGCCCGCGTGTCCAGCCGATCCGCTCGGCGATCACCGTGGCCGGCATCGTCGGCGTCTGCTTCAGCAGCTCGCGGATGGCCGGCTCGAAGACGTCGACCGCCGATCCCTTCAGCGGGCGCTGGTAGACCGGCGGCCGGTCCGAGGCCAGGGCCCGTGCCACGGTGCCCCGGGAGATCCCCAGTTGCCGGGCCACGGCCCGTGCCGACAGACCCTCGGCCCGGTGCAGCCGGCGAATCTCGGCCCAGTCCTCCACGCCGATCACCTCTTTCCTCCTGACTCCCGTACCAGTGAAGTCAGGATGATCAAGAGATCACGCAGTGACCCGCTTTTGATCCGCCGTCCGTGGTCCTCGTTTCACCCGTCGCCGACAACGTTTCCGGTTCGACGTGGGAAGCGTGTCGCGCCGGGTTGGTGGTGGTCTGCGACGTGTGGACGGCTGGTCCACTACGGTTCCGGGCTGATGCGTACCCAGGTCATGCTGATGGACCGGGATCCGGAGATCGTTGCGTTGGCGTGCCGGCCGGTGGAGCTGGTCTGGGGTGAGCGCGGCGCGGTGGTCGGCCATGCGCCGCAGGTCATGGCTCGGCTGGCGAACGGTGGTGGGCTGCTGGTGGATTGTGTGGGCCGGGAGGGTCCATCCGCGCGGCTCGCTGCGCGGGCGGCGGTGGTCGATGCGGCCGCGCGGGCAGTGGGATGGCGCTACCGGCTGGCCGGACCGGAAGATCCGGTGCTGGTGGGCAATGTGCGGTGGCTGGCGGGCTACCGGCATCCCCGTCACGGCGCGGCCGGGTATCTGCCTGCTCTCCTGGGAGTTTTCGGTAGGCCTCGGCCGGCCGTGGAGGGCGTGCGGGAGGCGGGGGATCCGATCGCGGTGTGGCCGGTGCTGTTCCACGCTTTGTGGCACGGTCTGCTGCGGGCACGGCTGGATGTGCCGCTGCACGAGCGGGTCCTCGTGTCGGCGCCGCAGGGTGAGGGGTGCGTGTAGTGATGCATCCTGTCCTGGCTGTAGGCGCGGGCGTGCGCTTCGACGGGCGTGAGTGGACCGTAGCGGTGTTGGAGGGTGCCCGGGTCACCCTGGTCGCCGAGGGCGGCGCGACGGCCGCGGTCTTGTTGTCCTACCTGCTTGCCTCTGACGGGTTCGAGGTCATCGGCGGTGACCCGGTGCCCGGGATCCCGCCGTTCACACTGCTGGATGCGCTGCCTGCCGAGGTGCGGGAGCGCGCGCTGGCCTGGCGGCGGCACGTGCGGGAGGTGGAGACCGGCTTCCCCGACCGTCCGGGGACCGGTGTACCGCGGCCCGAGTACGACCCTGCGGTGCGCAGCATGGCGCAGCGGGAGGAGGCGAAGGCAGCGGAGCTGTCGGCGGCGGGGTGCACGGCGAGTGTGGGCGCGGTGCGGCGGATGCGGGCGCGGTATCGGGCTCGGGGGCTGTGGGGGTTGGTGGATGGGCGGGTGGTGAAGGGTCGTTCGCGTGTGGGGCGGGCGGATGAGCGAGTGGTTGCGGCGATTCTGCAGGTGTTGAAGGAGCAGCGGGGCCGGTCGTCGGGGACGTTGTCGCGGCTGCACCGGCAGGTCGGTTGGGCATTGGAGGAGGAGTTCGGGGCGGGGGTGGTGGCTCTTCCCCCAACGTCGACATTCAACCGCCTGGTGCACGCTCTGGCTGATGGGCAGGGACTGCTGGGATCGGCGGTGCAGCGTCGTTGGCGCTCGTCACGGCCTGCTCCCCCGTTCACGCTGACGGTGGCCTTGCGGCCGGGTGAGCTGGTGATGATGGACAGCACACCGCTGGATGTGATGGCGGTCCTGGACGACGGGGTGGTCGCCCGGCTGGATCTGGTCATCGCGCTGGATGTGGCGACGCGCAGCATCTGCGCGGCGGTACTGCGGCCGGTCGGTGCGAAGGCCGTGGACGCCGCTTTGCTGTTGGCCCAGATGGTGAACGCCGATGGCGATGCGGCCGGGCTGGGACGAGGCGCTGGCGATGCGCCGGTCGGCGGTGCCGTTCGAGCGGCTGGTTGCGTTGGACGTGCGGCTTGCGGGTGCTGCGGCGCGGCCGGTGATCCTGCCGGAGATGGTCGTGGTGGACCAGGAGTCGGTGTTCGTGTCGCAGACGTTCGTGGGGGCGTGCGAGAGCCTGGGGGTGTCGGTGCAGCCGGTTCCGCTGGCCAATGGCCCGGCGAAGGGGAACGTGGAGCGCACCTTCCGGTCGATCGGGACCGGGTTCAACCAGTACGTGGCCGGTCACACGGGGTCCGATGTCTCCGAGCGGGGCGAGGGGGTGGAGGAGGAGGCGGTCTGGAACATCGTGCAGTTGCGGGACCTGTTGGACGAATGGATCGTTGCGGGCTGGCAGGAGCGCCGGCATGGGTCGCTGCGGCACGCGCTGATGCCTAAGGTAAGCGTGTCGCCGAACGAGATGTGGGCTGCGCTGGTGGCGCTGTGCGGGCATGTGCCGCTGCCGTTGTCGGGTACCGATTTCGTCGAGCTTCTTGAGGTGAAGTGGCTGGCCGTCAACGACTACGGGATCCGTTTCGACTACCGCACCTACGACTTCGACCACCCGTGGCTGAACGACTGCCGCGGACGGCGCTCCGGCCGGAAGGACAAGAAGGGCCGGTGGGAGGTCCGCTATACGCCACACGATCCGGGCCAGGTGTGGCTGCGGACGCCGCAGGGCTGGCTGGAAGTGCCTTGGGTGCACCGCACGTTGGTGACGCTGCCGTTCACCGCCGGTAGCTGGGACTACGTCCGGCGAACGGTAGAGCGCCGGGAGGGCCGCGCGGAGCACGAGGCGCAGCTGGCGCGGGTGCTGGACGGCCTGCTGCGCCGAGCCGGCGAGGGGCTGGGCAGCAAACGTGAGCGCGCCGTGGCGGCGAAGGCTCGGGCGAGTGCGCTCGTCGCCGGCACGGACCCTGGTACGGCGATCGGTGTCGGGGGTGTGGGGGTTGCCGCGGCATTCGGTGGTCGCGATGCCCTGGGCGTTCCCGGCGGCCGGGGATGGGACGACGAGGACGGCGTGGACGAGGAGGTTGTCGGCGGCGAGGAGTGGTGGGCGGACGACCCTGGCGAGGGCGGTCAAGACAATGTGGGCGGTGATGCGCCGCACGCACGGTCCGAGGACACGGGCAGCCAGGTCTGTGCGCAGGGCGCGGCTGGTGGCCCGGAGTACGGGTCGGCAAAGTCGGACGCCGCGCCGGGGCCGGCGGCACCGGCCTGCGTAGGGGCAGTGGATCGGCAGAGACCGGGCGTACCCGGTCAGGGTGCCCGGCGCAGCGGCGCCATCACGTACGACGCCCATGAGGAGGCGCAGCGTTGGACGGCACGATGAGCCCCACCGGGGGCCCGGCGGTGCGGGAGCGGGTGTCGCAGGAGCTGACCACCTGGGACGGTTGGCAGCGTTTCGTCGATCTCCCCGATGCGCAGCCGGGTGACGTCCTGGACGAGGAGTGGGGCCTGGAGGAGCGGGAGCGGTACCACTCGCGGTTCGTGGTGTTGCGGACCCCGGCGATGGACAGGATCTCGCTGTCCGTGCGGCGGCTGCTGGCACTCAACCGGGGCCAGCAGGGCGGCGCCAGGCGCGGGCTGATCATCTCCGGGCCCTCGACGACCGGGAAGGCCACCGCGATGCAGCAGCTCGGGCGGACCGTGGAGCTGGCGGACCGGCTGCGGCGCCCAGGGGTGCCGGACCGGCTGCCGGTGCTGTTCATCACCGTGCCGCCGTCCTCCACCCCGAAGATGCTCATCAGCGAGTTCGCACGCTTCCTGGGTCTGCCGCTGGCCGAGCGTATGAACCAGATCCAGATCACCAACGCGGTGTGCGAGCTGCTGTGCGACCTGGGCACCCAGCTGGTGCTGGTCGACGACGTGCACCTG
>NZ_JBIRFA010000094.1:0-10044 GCF_044327205.1 Kitasatospora sp. NPDC018058
TGGACGCTGGACTACATGAACTCCCGCTACGGCAGCCCGAACGCCGCCTGGGCGTTCTGGCAGACCCACCACTGGTACTAAGCCGACCCCTCGGCTGCCCCCTTGCCTCGGGGCCGGACAGGGACCACCGGGGTGACCCACGAGGGCCTGTGCCCGCGCTCATGCGCGCGGACACAGGCCCTCGTGCCGTTCCCCGGCCGCCTCGGACGTCCGGTCCCATCCCCGCACGACCGGGTGGACTTGACGGGTGGTCGGATCAACCCGAAGAAGGCAGGACCGAGGAATGGTGGTTGAGGATCAGCCACTCGCCTCCACGCAGCTCGTAGACGAAGGTGTAGCGGGCGTCGACCGTGGACTTGCCGCCGTTCTTGTCGGTCAGCGTGAACTGGTAGAGGCCCGTGTCGACGGCGCTCGTGCGGTCCAGGACGGTGATGAACCGTTCTTGGATCTTTCCGACGGGCTTGCTCGCCAGGAATTTCGTGAAGTAACCGACGATCCCGGCGCGACTGGTGTAGAGGTCGGAGACGGTCGGCAGCAACACGGCATCGGGAGCGTAGAGGTCCGCGACACGGTTCGGGTCGCCGGTGGCCAAAGCCGCGTTCCACTTGTCGAACAGGGCTGCGATCTGTTGTTCGGTGGGGAGTTGGGTGGTACTCACCACGACACTGCGCGTAGCGGGAAGCTGGGCGCCGCTTGCGGTCTCGTACGTCGCCCCTGTTCCCGTGAACAGAACGGCGGCGGTAAGGGCGGCCGCTGCACAGTACTTGCGTCTCATGAGCACCTCCTGTGTCGTCGGTGGTCCATCAGACGGATACGCCCAGCGTCTCTCGGCGGAGATGCCCATGCACCTTGAAGCGACGGGGGAGCGACCACGTACCGGTCGGCTTCTACGGTCGTTCCGACGTCAGCCGGGTAGCGTGGTGGCCTGTGGCGCTTCCTGCAGTGGTGTCTGGAGGAACTCCATCGGCGCCCCGAGACTGACCGTCGAGCCCGGGGAGCGGAAGTCACGTGTCGATCGGTTCGCCGTCCGCCACCGGCGTCCCCGGTTGGACCAGGGCTCCGTTGGGGCGCTGGGACTGTCCGGTGCGCCGGTCCACGGGGACCGGCAGCGGGGGCAGGGGGTGGCGGCGGATCTGCCGGGTCTGGTAGGCGACCAGGGCCAGGAGCAGGGCGCTCAGCGCTGCGGTGCCGCCCGCCGTGCCCCAGCCCAGGCCGCCCTCGGCCGCGGGTTTGGTCAGCGCGTCGCCGCCGGCCGCGCCCAGGGGACGAGTGAGGATGAACGCCAGCCAGAACAGCACCGTCTGATTGATCGACGTCAGGTAGTACGCGGCCACGATCAGCGCCATGACGCCCACGATGGCCAAGAAGGCGTTGCGAAAGCCCAGGCCGGTGTCGTCCGAGAGCCAGTCGCCGCTCGAGGTGCCCAGGGTGTTGGAGACCAGGATCGCGATCCAGTACAGGATCTCGCCGGTGCGGCTGGAGATGTTCTCCACGTCGTACGTCTGCCCGGTGCGCCACCACACGAGGAAGACCAGCGCCAGCAGGGCGGCGAGGATCATGGCGCCGGAGGCGTAGCCGATGCCGTCGGGGGCGCTGCCGTGGCCGAATCCGCGGTTGAGGAAGTCGGATACCTCGGTGCCGACCATGCTCGTGCCCAGCACCACCGCCCAGTACAGCGCCGGGTGGAACCGCTTCGCCCGCACTTGGGCCACGACGACGACCAGGAAGAACGCGAGGAAGAGGAACGCGGTGGTGACGTAGCCGAGTTGGAAGCTGATACCGAGCAGGTCTCCGGCTGACTCTCCGAGAGTGACGGCGACCGTCTTGAGCATCCAGAACAGCACCGTCACCTGCGGGAGTTTGCGCAGCACCATGGTCATGCCGTCCAGCGGTGCGTGTGCGCGCGTGTTCGAGGCCATCCCTGTCGTCCGTCCGTTGGCCACCAGCATCGGGCGCGCCATTGTGCAGGCGCCGCCGGGTCCGCCGGGCCGTTGCCGGTCGGTGGTGGCCGATCGCCACCCGAAGGAGCTGCTCGGGAGGCCCGAATGGACTGTCGGCTCCTCGTCGACGGCGGCCTCGACCAGAGCGTCGCTGCTCCTGCGTGACTAGCCGATTACTCAGCGCTATCATGTTGATCATGTTCATTCTTGAGCTGACCTACATCGCGCCGCTCGAGCGCATCGAAGCGGCCCACCCCGAGCACGTCGCCTGGCTCGACTCGAACTACGACTCCGGCGTCTTCATCGCATCGGGCCCCAAGGACCCCCGCGATGGCGCGGTCATCGTGGCGGTCGGTGCCGACCGGGCGCGGATCGAGGACATCGCCAAGAGCGATCCGTACTCGGTGGCGGGGCTGGCCGAGTACACCATCACGAACTTCCTCGCGATGAGGACGTCGCCGGCGCTGGAGGAGTACCGGCACCAACCGCCGTCGCACCGGTAGTCGTCCGAACCGCCTCGGTAGTCGCCCGGCCCGTGCTCCTCGTGGTGGTGACGCGCCCGGGGGAGGGGTACGCGGGTTCGCTTCGATGGAGTCGATGAACCGGTCACCGCTCCCGGCGGACGGCGAGCAGGGCCGCGTCGTCCGTCAGCCCGGAGCCGACGTACGCCCGCACGTCCAGGAGCAGCTCGTCCAGCAGGGCGTCCGGCTCCCCGTGCGGCAGGGCGGCCAGACGCTGGGCGAGCGGGTAGAACCGGCTCGCCGCGTCCCGGGCCTCGGACACGCCATCCGTGTAGAGCAGCAGCAGGTCGCCGCGGTCGAAGGCGATCGACCCGGCGTGGTAGTCCCCGCCGACCAGGCCGAGCAGCGCCAGCGGGGGCGCCTCGACGGGCGGCTCCACCGTGCTGACCCGACCGTCATGGCAGAGCAGCGGCGGCGGGTGCCCGCAGTTGACCACGACCGCCGGTCCCGGTGTGTCGGGGATGCTGACCAGAACCGCCGTGACGAACTCCTCGCTCGCCGGACGACGGACGAGTGCCGAGTCCAGCCGCCTGGCCACCTCCGCCAGATCCGGCTCGGCCCGCGCGGCCTCACGGAACACCCCCAGCACGTCGGCCGCAGTCTCCACCGCGGCCAAGCCCTTGCCGCACACGTCGCCGAGGAACAACCGCACCCCGTACGGGGTCGGCATCACCTCGTACAGATCCCCGCCGATCCGTGCCTCGGCCTCCGCCGCCACATAGCGCACCGCGACCACCAGCGGCCCCATCCGCCGGGGCACCAGGCGCAGCAGGGCCCGCTGCGCGGCCTCGGCGACCGTGTGGACCCTGGCCAGCTCCCGCTCCTGGGCCGCCACCACCACGACGTTGGCGCAGCTGAAGAAGGTGACCACGACCACTGTGGCCGCCGCGGTCGCCATCACGACCGCGGGCACGTCGGCGTCGTAGGCCGCCATGCCGACGATGATCGCGCCGGCGACCGCCCCGGCCGCCAGCGGGACCGTGGCCCGGCGGGCGCCCACACCGGCCAGTACGGGGAGGGCGGCGAGCATCGGGGCGAACGTGATATCGGGCCCGCTGGCGAAATCCAGCGCCACCGCGATCACGACCAGCGCATAGCCACCGATCGTGACGCGGTGCGCCCACCTGGGCAGGAACTGCGGCGAACGCCACGCCCTCGTGTTCGAGACATCAGCCACCGGACTGCCCTTCTGTCCCGCTCGTCCTCACAGCCGCGTCGTTTCCCCCTCCACAGTCAAGCGTCTCTCCCTTCCCGGATCGACCGGCAGCGCCGCATCGACGCCTCCGGCCCGCCCGATGCGGTCCGCGCCTCGGGGCCGGTCGTGGTCGGCCCGGTCGTGGTCGTCAGCCCTCGGCGGGCAGGGCCTGTTCGGTCCAGATGGTCTTGCCGTCCTCGGTGTGGCGGGTGCCCCAGCGCTCGGTGAGCTGGGCGATGATGTACAGGCCGCGTCCGCCCTCGTCGTCCCGGGCGGCCTGGCGTAGGTGTGGCGAGGTGTGTCCGGTGTCGGAGACCTCGCAGATCAGGCTGCGGTCCCGGATCAGCCGGACCCGGACCGGCCCGGGGGCGTACCGGATCGCGTTGGTGACCAGCTCGCTGACGATCAGCTCGGTGGTGAACGCGAGCTCCGCCAGGCCCCATTCGTCCAGCCGCCCGGTGACCATGCGACGTGCCTGGGCGACCGCCGCCGGGTCGGGCGCGAGCTCCCAGTCGGAGACCTGTCCGGCGTCGAGCCGGCGGGTGCGGACCAGCAGCAGGACGGCGTCGTCGTCCACCGGCCCGGGCAGCAGGGTCGCCAGTGCCTCGTCGCACAGGCTCTCCAGCGGCCGGCGGAGCCCGGCCAGCGTCTCGGCGAGCCCGCGCCGGCCGTCGACGGCCTCCACCAGGCCGTCCGTGTACAGGGCGATCAGGCTGCCGGCCGGCAGGTCCAGCTCGGCGCGCTGGAACGGCGGGCCGCCCTGTCCCAGCGGCCGTCCGGCCGGCAGCTCCGCGTAGCGGACGCCGCCCGCCGGGTCGGCCACGACGGGCGGCGCGTGGCCTGCCCGGGCCAGGCTGCACCGGCCGTCGACCGGGTCGTACACCGCGTACAGGCAGGTCACGCCGCCGCGTGGGCCGCCCGGGCCGTCCTCCTCGCGCACCACGTCGTCCAGGTGGGCGAGGAGCTCTTCCGGATCCAGGTCCAGTCGGGCCAGCACCCGGACGCCGGCCCGCAGCCGGCCCATCGCGGCGGCGGCCCGCAGGCCGTGGCCGAGCACCTCGCCGACCACCAGGCCGACCCGGCTGCCGGACAGAGGGATGACGTCGTACCAGTCCCCGCCCACCCCGGAGCGGGTGTCGGCCGGCAGGTAGCGGCTGGCGGACTCGACCGCGCTCAGCGTCGGCAGTCGATGCGGCAGCAGGCTGCGTTGCAGCCGCAGCGCCGCGGTGTGCTCCCGGGTGACCACCGGCATCAGTGCCGCGCCGATCAGCAGCGCGCCCAGCCCCAGTACGGTCACTCCGCCGACCCGGCCGAGCAGCGGCAGCCGGACGGAGGTCGCGCCGTAGCCGGGGGCGGCGTAGACGTGGAAGGCGGCGTAGCAGAACAGGAACAGCATGATCAGCCCGCCGATCCCGGGCAGCACGCCCTTGAACAGCAGGTCCCGGCGGCTGCGGGTGAGTACCCGGCGGTAGTACCAGACGCAGGCGAAGCCGGTCAGGCCGTAGTAGAAGGCGATCGCCAGGCCCACCGAGCCGATGGAGTCGGCCAGCACGTTGTGGCTGACCGAGGTGAGCAGCACCAGGAAGGCGATCGACACCAGCCCCATGCCGACGGTCGACCAGGTCGGGGTCAGAAACCGGCGGTGCAGCCGGGCGAAGCCGGAGGGCACGGCCTTGTGCGCGGCCATCGAGAAGACGGTGCGGGCGGAGGGCAGGATGGTGGTCTGGGTGGAGGCGACCGCCGAGATCAGCACCATCAGGATCAGCAGTTTGGTGAGCGCGTGGCCGAGCCCGGCGGTGCCGAACACCGCCCCGCCGAGGCCGGAGAGCACGTCTCCGGAGTTGTCCGGGTTGGCCAGCCCGATGCCCGTGGTGCCGACCCCGGCGAAGGCCTGTGCCGAGGTGGCGACCAGACCGTAGATGACCAGCAGCAGCACGGTGGACAGCACGGCGGCCCGCCCGGGGGTGTGCCGGCTGTCCGCGGTCTCCTCGTTGACGGTGAGCGCGGTGTCCCACCCCCAGTAGATGAACACCGCGGCGAGCACCCCGGTGGTCAGCGCCTGGGCGGAGGGGACGTGCAGCGGATTGAACCAGGAGGCGGAGACGTGCATCGCGGTCGGTGGCCCGTCGGTGTAGACCTTGACCAGGGCGGTGGCGGCGAGAAGCAGCAGGACCGCGACCTCCAGGCAGAGCACCCAGCGCTGCATGGCCCCCGACACCTCGATGCCCACGTAGCAGACCGCCGTCATCAGGGCGATCCAGACCACCCCGGCCACGGTGGTCCACACCCGGCTGGTCGCCAGCGACTCCAGCCCGACGAGCCGGAAGCCGTAGATGCCGGCGATCTCGGCGAGGTTCGCCATCGCGATCACGTCGGCGACGATCAGGCCCCAGCCGCCCATCCAGCCGGCCCGTGGGCCGAATGCGCGGGTGGCCCAGGTGAAGGTCGTCCCGCAGTCGGCGTCGACGGCGTTCAGCTCCCGGTAGGCGTACGCGATCAACAGCATCGGCACGAACGCCAGCATGGTGATGATGGGGGCCTGCAGTCCCACCCCGGCCACGATCACTCCGAGCGTCGCCGCCAGGCTGTACGCCGGTGCGGTCGAGGAGATCCCGATCGCCACCGACGAGAACAGCCCCAGGGCGCCCGACCTGAGCCCCTTCTCACCGGCGCCGGGCCCGGGTGCGAGCGGCGTGGCGGACTCGGCGGGGCGAGGGGAGCTCTTCACACTCGTTACCAACTCCGCGTCTCGCGGCGGCAAGCCTTGCGATCACCATTCTCCCCGCCCGCCGGAAGGGCCGCCAGACGGGCTCGCCCGCAGCGAACCGGCGTGAACCGGGGGGTGCCCGAGGTCCCCACGGCAAGGGGGCTCACGGGCCCTGGGTGGCGAGCGTGGTCCTCCGGCCGGTCCGTGCCGCCTCGCGGACCTGTTCCAGCATGCGGTGGCGCCGACTGGCTCGGCAACCTCATCTTCACCGCGGGGGCCGGCGCCCTCCTCGCCTCGATCACCTACGGCATCCAGCCCTACGGCAGCCGTTCGACCGGCTGGACCAACCCCTACGTGCTCGGCGGCCTGGCGACGGGCGCCGCGCTGCTCGTCGCGTTCTGCGTCGCACAGACCAAGGTCGCCGACCCGATGTTCCAGCTCGGCCTGTTCAGGATCCGCGCGTGATCACCGGCCTGGCCGCGACGCTTCCGCACACACTCGACAGCGGCCTGCGAGCACAGGGAGTGCCGGCCGAGGCGGCCGGCCACCTGGCCGGCCTGCCGCCGGTGAGCACGCTGTTCGCCACCTTCCTCGGCGACAACCCGATCGGCCACCTGCTGGGGCCCAGCGGTGTCCTGAGCACCCTTCCCGCCCACAACGCCCAGACCGTCACCGGGACGCGGTTCTTCCCCGAACTCATCGCGGGCCCCTTCCACCACGGACTCGTCATCGTCTTCGGCACGGCCGCGGTGATGGCCCTGGTGGCCGCCCACGCCTCCGCGCTGCGCGGCCGCCGGAGCGGCACCGCAACAGACCGACCAACCGGCTCGGCGAAGGACTCGACGAAGGAACAGGCGAGGCCTGCTCCAGCGGCCGGCCGCCCGTTCAACCCGCCGTCGGCCCAACCACCGGTCGAGCGGATCGCGGCGGCCGTCGCCGAACGCGCGGGAGCCGGCCGCGTGCTGGTGACCCTCGAAGGCCGGGCCGGGGCGGGGAAGTCGACGCTCGCAGCCGCGGTGGCCGCGTACCTGGGCGGGCCGGGGCACGCGGTCGTGGTGCACGGTGACGACTTCTTCCACCCGATGCCCCATCACGAACGCCTGTCCATGGAACCGGAAGAGGGCTACCACCGGCTCTTGTATCAGCGCTGTTCCTCCGGGTGACCCTCGACCTCCCAGCGGGTGTGGAAGGTCCCGTCCCGGTCGACCCGGCGGTAGGTGTGCGCGCCGAAGAAGTCCCGCTGTCCCTGCACCAGTGCGGCCGGGAGGCGCTCCGCCCGCAGGCTGTCGTAGTAGGCGAGCGCGGTTGCGAAGCCGGGGGCGGGCACCCCCAGTTGGGCCGCCACCGAGACGACCCGTCGCCAAGCCGACTGCGCGGAGTCGAGCGCCTCTCGGAAGTGCGCGTCGGTCAGCAGCGTGGGACGCTCCCGCTCCGCCTCGTACGCGGCCCGGATCCGGTCCAGGAACCGAGCCCTGATGATGCAACCGCCGCGCCAGATCGCGGCCATCTCACCGGGGTCGATCTGCCAGGAGTACTCCGCGCTGCCGGCCTGGATCTGGTTGAAGCCCTGGGCGTAGGCCACCATCTTGGAGGCGTACAGGGCCTGCTCGACGTCGTCCGCGAACCGGTCCGCCGCCGCGCTGTCGAGCCATGTCTCGGTGGGGCCGGGCAGCCCCCGTCCGGCCTGCCGGAGCGGCACGCCGCCGGACAGCGCCCGGGCGAAGACCGCCTCGGCGATCCCGCTCACGGGCACGCCGAGCTCCAGCGCGCTCTGGACCGTCCAGCGGCCGGTGCCCTTCTGCTCGGCCTGGTCCAGCACGACGTCGACGAAGGGCTTCCCGGTCGCCGCATCGGGGTGGGCGAGGACCTCGGCGGTGATCTCGATCAGGTAGGACTCCAGGCGCCCGGCGTTCCAGGTCCGGAAGACCTCGGCGATCGCGTCGGGCTGCAGTCCCGCTCCGTGCCGCAGCAGGTCGTACGCCTCGGCGATGAGCTGCATGTCGGCGTACTCGATCCCGTTGTGGACCATCTTGACGAAGTGACCGGCGCCGTCCGGTCCGACATGGGTGCAGCAGGGCTTGCCGTCGACCTTGGCCGCGATGTCCTCCAGCAACGGCCCCAGGGCCCGGTAGGCCTCCGGTGTACCGCCGGGCATGATGCTCGGCCCCTCCAGCGCGCCCTGCTCACCACCGGAGATCCCGCTGCCCACGAAGTGCAGTCCGCGTTCCCGCAGGGCCGCCTCCCGCCTCCTGGTGTCGAGGAAGTGCGCGTTCCCGCCGTCCACCACCACGTCGCCCTCGTCGAGCAGCGGCACCAGCTCGTCGATGACCGCGTCGGTCGGCGCCCCGGCCTTGACCATGATCACGATCAGACGGGGGCGTTCCAGGGCCGCGACGAACTCCTCCGTGGTCCCGGCGGCCACGAACTCGCCCTCATGTCCGAACTCCTCCAGCAGCGCCGTGGTCCGCGCCTGCGTGCGGTTGTGCACCGCCACGCGGTATCCGTGGCGGGCGAAGTTCCTGGCCAGGTTGCGGCCCATCACGGCCAGTCCGGTGACGCCGATCCGGGCAGGTGACTGCTCGGTCATGGCGGGAATCTCCAAAGGTCTCGGGGGCCCGGGGCTGTCGGGAGCGAAGACGTCGGGCGCCGGGTACGCCCGTCGCCCTGTCCCTACTCCGCGGAGAGCGCGAGGACCTCGTCCTCGGGAAGATCGACGTACTCCTGCCCCTCCACCTCGATCTCCGATCCGGCGAGCCTGTTGAAGAGGATCTTCTCGCCGACCTTGACGTCCACCGGGTGCGGCTTGCCGCTCTCCAGCTGTCGGCCGGGCCCTACCGCCACCACCTCGCCCTTCCACCTCGCCGGGTCCTGCGGGGTCGAGCCCCCGATCGGCTTGACGATCAGGTGATCGTGCTTCGGGTGGAAGTCGGGCATGGCATGGTCCTCTCACGTAGGCACCCGCGGCGTAGCCGGGGCCGTCCCCCACACATCGATTCTGCCGAGGTTCGAGGTTTCCGCACCCGGACGGAAGCGGGGCACGGGGGAACGGGACCCGCCGCGAGCCGCGGGCCAGGGCGAGCGGGTCCAGCGTGTCGCCGCCGATCCGCGTCCGCGTCACCGGTCGCCCGGAGCCCACGCGGCATGGCGGCCCCGTTGCCCGTCCGCCATCGCGGTCCCGTGCCCCTCGCCCCGGCTTCCCGGGCCCGCACGCACGCCTCGACCCGGCGGGGGAGCGGCGGGATCGGCTGCTCGCTGACCAGCGTGGGGCTGCTGCCGGAGGGGGAGCGGATCGTCGCCCGGGCGTGGTGGTACCCGTCGGTTCGGCGATCCGTACGGGCTCTGATCGTGTCGACGGCGTGTGTGGTTCGCGGTTCGCGGTTCGCGAATGGCGAATGTGATGCGGGTCTCGGGGCCGGGGGATCGTCCGCACGGGGAGTGTCGGTGGCGGTTCGGCCAGTGACCGACAAATCGGACAAAACGGTACATAAACCGTGAGTCCACTCACATGGAAAGAGGTCCACGACGGACGGTAGTGGTCGCGCGCCGACGCCACCCGTGACCCAGGCCGTGACATTTGCGCAGCTCGGCGAGGCTGGCCCGCCGCGCGGACCGTCCTGCGGGTCGGTGCCGTCCGCCGGTGATGTACGACGGTGGGTCGTGGTGAGGGGGTCTTGGCGGGGG
>NZ_JBIRFA010000095.1:0-10022 GCF_044327205.1 Kitasatospora sp. NPDC018058
CGGCCCAGGGCGACCACCCGGCACGAAGAATCGCAGGCCGGCGCCCCGTTACGACGTCGGGAAGACCGTCAAACGCGAACCCACGCTCGAAGCCCACCACGCCAAGATCGCAGCGGCGGCTTAAAAATCAAGCTAAGGCCTGACCTGCGGGAACGCACTGTCGGCCGGAGGTGCTCTGCACTCTCGGTGCAACTCTCGGTCCACCGGTTGTGCTACAGGCTCATCACCGGCTACGAAAATCTTGTAGGAGCCGAAGACCGTACAGACCCGCTCACCATCCGGCGGTGACGTCGGTGGGCCGGGCGAAGCTGGTGTTGCCGTCGCCAGGCCACCGCTTCAGGAGACCGGTGGAGTCGTCGCGGGCGAGAAGGTCGGCCTTGCCGCCCTTCGTGGTGCGGCCGGCGACAGTCTGGGTGAAGGCCCAGCCGTCGGTCAGCCTGACAGGGGTGTTGAAGTAGCCGCCGGGGTTGTGGGTCCACATCCACAGGATGCCGTCGGTGTCGCGGGCGACGAGGTCGGCCTGGCCGTCGCCGTTGAAGTCGGCGGCGGTGGTCTGGGCGAAGTTCCAGTCGGAGGTGAGTCTGATAAGGGAACCGAAGGTGCCGTCGCCGTGGCCGGGCCAGATGTAGAGGTTGTTGTCCGCGCCCTTGGCCACCAGGTCGGTCTTGCCGTCCCCGTCGAAGTCGGCGGCAATGGTCTGGGTGAAGTTCCAGCCCGAGGTGACCTGGACAGGGTAGGCGAAGGTCCCGTCGCCGTTGCCCTTCCAGAGGTAGAGGACGTTGTCCGGGCCCTTGGCGAGGATGTCTGCCAGGCCGTCGCCGGTGAAGTCGGCGAGGGTCGTCTCCGAGAAGTCCCGCCAGCCGCCGGTGACGACGACGGGGGCGCTGAAGGTGCCGTCGCCCCTGCCGTACCAGGCCTTCAGGTTGCCGGTGAAGTCCTCGCGGGCGAGGAGGTCGGCGACGCCGTCGCCGTTGATGTCGCCCATCGCGGTCTGGGACATCGCGGTGGCGACGCCGGGGTTGCCCCGGGCGAGGGTGTCGGCGAGGAGTTTGGTACCGGTGTCGTTGAAGTGCAGGTTGTCGTTCCGGTCGTAGAGGCCGTCCCGGAGGCGGCTCGGCATCAGCGGATCGCGTGCCGCCAGGTCGAAGTCCGCACAGCCGTCGAAGTCGTGGGATGAGCGGAGGTAGCCGTTGACGGCCTGTCGGACGTTCTCCCCGGCGTCGCTGTAGTGGGTGCTGCCGCCGAACGGCGGGATGGTCGCAACGAGCACACGCATCCCGTAGGTGCGTGCCCGGGCCGCGACCTGCCGGACGCCGCTGATCAGATCGGTGGCGGAGGCGTTGTGCAGGCCGATGTCGTTGATGCCCTCGTACAGCACCAGGGTCCGCGCGTCGGGCTGGGAGAAGACGTCGCGGTCGAGGCGGTTGAGCGCGCTCACTCCGGCCCCGCCGGTGGTGTCGGTGAGCAGCGAGTTCGCGGAGAGACCGACGTTGGCCACGCCCGTGTTCGGCGAGCTGGCGCGAACGTCGGCGGCGTAGTAGTCGGGCCAGCGGTGGTTGGCGTCCATGGCGGTGTGGCCGCCGTCGGTTTGGGAGTCGCCGAGTGCGACGACGGTGCCGCTGCCGTTGTCAGTCGCGATGTCGACACCCGTGAGGAAGGCCCAGAAGGAGAACTGCCCGGGGTAGCCGGTCGCGTCGGGGTCGGCACTGTGGTCGCCCGCGCCGGGCTCGGTGGTGTAGGAGGTGCTCAGTGCCCAGTCGTGGATCGGCGCGACTCGCACCGGTCCGGGCAGGTAGACGCTGACCAGGAGGTTGTCGCCCTGGCTGATCGGGAAAGCGATCGGGTCGCTGTAGACCTCGCCGCCGGCCGGGACCATGGTCTGCTGGGAGCCGCCGAAGGTCAGCGACACCGGGGTCGCCTTGGGAGTGCCGTGATCGGCCTGGACGGCCAGGGTGACGTGCCCGAAGGTCACCGGGGACGGGGAGAGGGCGTTGGTCAGTCTGATCCGGACCGTGTCTCCCGTGAGGTTCGGGTGGACGGTCATCCGCAGGGTCTGCCCGGTCCAGCCGCCGCTCTGCGGAACGGGACTGGCCACACCCATCGCTGTCGCCCAACTGGCCTCCCATGTCTTTCCGTTGGGGGCGGATGTGGTGTCGCGCACGGCGAGGTCGAAGACGTGCAGTGACGGCCTACCGCTGCCGGTCACCCCGCCGACGTTCGGCAGGGTGACCGAGGTGATGGCCTTGTCCCGGACGATCGGGACTGAGACCGCGTAGAGCTGGGCCTCAGCGGTCCGGGTCCCGGAGGCGGTGTTGCGGTGTGGGAGGGTGAGAGCCGCGCCAGCGGCATCACTCAGGGACCAGTCGCCCACGGTGAGGCTGTAGTCGCTACTCGTTCCGTCGCTGTAGCGCACCGTTCCACTGCCGGTCACCGGGCCGTTGGTGGCGGTGGCGAGGAAGCTCAGCGCGCTGCCGCTGCCGCTGACCGCGACGGTCTGGCCGGCGGCGAGGACGTTGTCCGGGTGGCCGGGAGCGACGTCGACCCGGGAGAAGGTGGCGCCGCTGACGGTGATCCGCGCACGCTGAGACCAGCCCGCCGCGTCGAGGTCGGAGGCGGAGAGGGTGTCGCCGTCGCCGTCGAGGTCCCCGGCCGAGGTGTCGGTGTCCGCGGTGACGGCGGTGTTGTTGAACAGGGCGGTGAGCGGGCTGCCCTGGGTTGCGGCCAGCGCGGGGGCCGCTCCCAGTGACGCCAGGCAGGCGCCCAGGACGGACAATGCCGCCAGCGCCGCGATCGGGCGTCCGGCGGCGTGAGGTGCTCGGCGCAGGATGTTCATACAGTCCTTTGGGATGATGTGGCGATCCGTCGAACGGCGGGCTGCCTCCCCGGCGGTCCGGGGAGGCAGCCCGCGAGGTGTGTTACCAGGCGCTGGTGAGGGCGTAGGAGCGGGTGAAGGTGCCGTCGCCGTTGCCGGCCCAGACCATGAGGTTGCCGGTGGTGTCGTCACGGCCGATCAGATCGGTCTTGCCGTTGCCGTCGATGTCGGCAGCGGCCGTCTGGCTGAAGTTCCAGCCGCTGGTGATCTGCTGGGGCGCCCCGAACGAACCGTTGGAGTTGTGCAGCCACATCACCAGGTTGCCGCCGGAGTCGCGGGCGATGAGGTCGGCCTTCCCGTCGCCGTTGAAGTCGGCGGCCCGCGTCTCGGTGTAGTCCCAGCCGCCGGTCTGCAGATGCGGTGCGCCGAACGTGCCGTCGCCATTGCCCGGCCACGTGTAGAGGTTCCCGTCCGAGCCCTTCGCGATCAGGTCGACCTTGCCGTCCCCGTCGAAGTCGGCGGCGGCCGTCTGCGTGTAGTTCCAACCACCCGTCACCTCATGCGGTGCACCGAAGGTGCCGTCACCGTTCCCGTACCACATGTACAGGTTGCCGTCCGAACCCTTCGCGATGACGTCCGCCTTGCCATCACCATTGAAATCGCCCACCGTCGTCTCGGTGAAGTTCCAACCCCCCGTCACCACCCTGGGCGCAGAATACGAAGCACCCGTGCCGTGCACCCACATCATCAGGTTCCCGGTCGCATCGTCCCGAGCGATGATGTCCGCCTTCCCATCACCCGTGAAGTCCGCCGCCGCCGTCTGCGAGTAGTGCAGGACCGTCGTGGGGTACGGGTCTGCGGTGTCTGTGCCGAGGCCGTACTTCGGACCGCAGTTCGGCCAGGTGTTTTCGCCCTGCTTGGCGAGGGCCTTCTCGGCTATCAGGATCTGCTGCTGCTTGGTCGCCTGGTTGGCGTAGGGCGCGTACGCGGTGCCCCCGTAGGCCTCCCAGGTTCCCTTGTCGAACTGGAGACCACCGTAGTAGGTGACTCCGCCGAGGACATCGACGATGTCCCACTGGCCGCTGCTCTCGCACTGGGCGACCTTGTCCCAGGTGTTCAGCGAGGCGGCGTTCGCCGACCCGGCTCCCGCCAGTGCGGTGGTCACGAATGCGGCGGCGGCAAGCACTGCGGCGGACTTCTTCATCTGTGTTTCCTTCGGTGGGGATTGCATGACGATGCGTCGGTCGATGACGAGGTGTGTGTTACCAGGCGCTGGTGAGGGCGTAGGAGCGGGTGAAGGTGCCGTCGCCGTTGCCGGCCCAGACCATGAGGTTGCCGGTGGTGTCGTCACGGCCGATCAGATCGGTCTTGCCGTTGCCGTCGATGTCGGCAGCGGCCGTCTGGCTGAAGTTCCAGCCGCTGGTGATCTGCTGGGGCGCCCCGAACGAACCGTTGGAGTTGTGCAGCCACATCACCAGGTTGCCGCCGGAGTCGCGGGCGATGAGGTCGGCCTTCCCGTCGCCGTTGAAGTCGGCGGCCCGCGTCTCGGTGTAGTCCCAGCCGCCGGTCTGCAGATGCGGTGCGCCGAACGTGCCGTCGCCATTGCCCGGCCACGTGTAGAGGTTCCCGTCCGAGCCCTTCGCGATCAGGTCGACCTTGCCGTCCCCGTCGAAGTCGGCGGCGGCCGTCTGCGTGTAGTTCCAACCACCCGTCACCTCATGCGGTGCACCGAAGGTGCCGTCACCGTTCCCGTACCACATGTACAGGTTGCCGTCCGAACCCTTCGCGATGACGTCCGCCTTGCCATCACCATTGAAATCGCCCACCGTCGTCTCGGTGAAGTTCCAACCCCCCGTCACCACCCTGGGCGCAGAATACGAAGCACCCGTGCCGTGCACCCACATCATCAGGTTCCCGGTCGCATCGTCCCGAGCGATGATGTCCGCCTTCCCATCACCCGTGAAGTCCGCCGCCGCCGTCTGCGAGTAGTGGAGCGTGACGTCGAGGACGTTGTTGTAGCGGAAGGGCAGGAAGCCGCCGCCGGTCATCTCGCTGCGGTCCATGGCCCGGTATCGGGCGGTCGTGCCCTTGTGCGCCTCCTCGTAGACCATGGCCGTGGAGTGGCTGGAGTCGGTCCACTGGTCGAACAGCACGGTGTGCGTGTTGATGTTGTTGATGGCGTCGCCCTGCTTGAGGTCATCCAGGCTGCCGAGCCGGGTGGCGAACTGGTCCATCGTCTGGGTCGTGAAACCGTAATTGGTGCCGCTGGTGTCGATGTGCCAGGCCATCGACACCAGGCCGGAGCAGTCCTGGCGATACGTGCCGTTGCTGTCGTTCCAGTCACTGTCCTGGTTGTACGGCACGTTCTCGTTGACCCAGGACTGGGCGCGCACGGTGATCTCGGAACGCGTGATCTGGCCCCCGGTCGAGGACGTGCCGACGGCGTGGGCCGCGGTGGTCGTGAGGGCCGTGGTGGCGATCGCTCCGGAAGCTGCGACAGCGACGGCGAGGGCTATGCGGACGAGCTTGGAGGCCTTGGTAGGCAAGGGCGTACTCCTGATTCGGTAGTTGGTGGCTGGAGCCGACACACCACGCTGGTGGTCATCGCCGGGCCCAGGCCTGGCTTTGTTCACGACTTCCGACAGCGATTGTTCAGCTCGTCGGGAGGCGGTCTTCCTGAGCGGAGTCGTTGTTCACGAGAACGGGCGGCACCCTGTTGAGGTGGCGGCAGCCGGATTTCGGGATCGAACTCGCCAGCCGCCGTGACACGGCGCAACCGCCATCGCGGGCCTGTCCCGGAATGGCGGTTGCGCCGCGCTCAGGTCAGCCGGGTGGCGGCGTATGCCTCGATGGCGTCGCGCTGGTACGCGGCCAGACCCGGGGCGATCGCTTCGTAGGCGGTGCGCCAGGTGTCGTTGTCCACGCAGGAGCGGCCGATGGCGCGGTACTCCTCGGCGGACACGGCGCGCAGTTCCATCAGGGCCCGGTACTGAGCGTCGATCTGGGCCTGAACGGGTTCGGCGTCGGCCGGGAGGCCGGTGGTCAGGAGCTCGGCAAGCCGAATCATCTGTGCCGTGCGCTCGCGCTGCCCGGCCTCGACCTCGGCCGGATCCATCGTGGCGGTCCGCCGGGTGGCCGCTTCGGCGAGCTCGGGGAAGTCGCGCAGGCTGTCCTCGTACTGGGAGGGCTGGACGCCCTCGAAGAGGTTCTCCGGGCGGTTGATAGTCGTGGGGTTGCCGTCCTTCCTGGACTGCTCCAGTTCGGCGATTGTGCGGGAGACGGTGTCGGCCAGGGCATCGAGCCGGTCCCGTTCGGCGAGCAGCCGCTGGTGGTGGCTCCGCAGGGCGTCCACCTCGTCGACCTGCGCTGCAAGGATCCGGCCGATCTCCGGCAGCCCGACGCCCAGCGCCCGCAGTACGAGGATCTGCTGCAGCAGCAGAAGCTGGTGCTCCTCGTAATAGCGGTGGCCGTTGGCGCCGATCCGGGCCGGCGGCAGTAGGCCGGTCTCGTCGTAGTGGCGCAGTGTCCGGGCGGTCACGCCCGACATCCGGGCCACCTCTGAAATCGGCCAGTCCATCACGGCTCCTGCATGTGTGTCGCCGGGCCGGTCTCTCCGGCCCTGACCATGACGGTAGGAGCTGCCGCAGCGGCAACTTCAACCCCGAGACCCATGGCGACCGTCGGGGGCGGCGCCTCCATGGCAGCCCGTCATCTACAGGAACCGACCCGGCTCGTGCTCACCGCCCTGGCCGACACCCCCCCCGGCACGGCTACGCGATCGTCCAGGAAGTCCTGGCCATCTCCGGCGGCCGCACCAAACTGCTCACCGGCACCCTCTACACCGCCCTCGACCGCCTGCTCCAGCAGGAACTCATCCAGGTCGACCACGAGGAGGTCGTCGCCGGAAAACTGCGCCGGTACTTCACCCTGACCGACCAGGGCCGCGACGTCCTCACCGCGGAAGCCGAGCGCCTGCGCGCAGGCGTCACCGAGGCCGAACGCCGCCTCGCCCTCGGCCGGCACCAGCCGAACGGAGGCACGGCATGACCGCCTCGCCCCTGACCACACCCACGAGCATTCCGGCGCCGACGCGCCTCCCCGAGCCCCGCCCGGAGCCGGTCCCACCTTGACGGACCGTCAGCAACACAGTGCACCGAACGGTGCGGCGGCAGACACCCAGGCCTGCCGCCGCACCGCCGGCCACCCGATGGACAGACCCACCAGAAGTGGCGAGGCCGCGCAGTTGGCGCGATGAGGAACGAACACGGAGTCCGCGGCGCCGCACAGCCCCAGGCCCGCCCCACCGCGCCCCCAGCAGGAACACCGCACAGCGCCGCAGCGGCAACCACCGCACGCAACCGAACCCGCCCCATCACCGGTGAGGAGCAGGGGGCTGGAGCTGCCGTGCTGGCCCGCCAGCCCGCCCACCCGCCCACCGTCCCCCTGGCCGAGTACGACGAGCCATTCTGGCCGAGCGCCTGGAGGGGCTGCGCGCGATCACGCGCGAGGCTTGGCTCACCTCGCGAACTCCAGACGCTGCGGCCGACGACAGCGCCGGACCCGCACTACCGGCGCCCCGGCCCCGTCTCCCAAGCGTGCAACCAGTGACAGTGCCGAGTAACTGCTTCTACAGTCGGGTCAGCACGGTGATCAGACGGGAGACAAGGGGTGTCCATGACGACAACCACCCGATTCGACGGCGGCTGGGGTCTGGCCCCGGTGGCTGCGTGACGTACACATCGCTGCATCGCGCCCTCGGTGTCCCGGCAGGTCCGGTCACGGAGCAGATGATCCTCGACGCCGCGGACATAAGCCTCAAGGAGGCGGAGGATCTCGACTGGAAGCTGGACGTCGACGAAGCCAAAGACGCGAAGGAATTCGCCAAGGACGTGGCGGCCATGGCCAACACGGCGGGCGGGCTCATCGTCTACGGCGTCCGGGAGGACGGTGCCGACGGAGCAGCGGAGCTGGTCGGCGTCACGAACCCGCAGCCCCACATCCAGCGGCTGCGGGCCAAGGCGACCATCGTGCGCCCGTTCATTCCAGCGCTGCGGGTCTACTCCGTCCCGCTGACGCAGCAGCAACCAGGCGGGGGAACCCACCTCATCGTGGTCGAGGTGCCACGAAGCGCAGAGGCCCCACACCTCGTACCCACCTCGAAGGAGTCCTGGGGGCTGCCCCGACGTCGGGACAGTGACACCGACTGGCTGGGCGAAACCGATCTGGAAGCGGCCTACGCGGCCAGGTTCCGGCGCCGCCAAGCCACCGAAGACCAGCTCCAGGACCTGGCCGAGCAGATGCTGACGCACCGGCTGCTCCGCGACGAGTCGAGCATCTGGGTCACCGTCAGCACCGTCTGCTCAGTGCCGTCCACCACGGCGAGCACCGTCGACTGGAACAGCCCCGAGCCGAGCATGCTCGCCGCCATCGACGTCCTCCCGGTCGACAACCTGCTGCGGCAGGCCTTCGACATCGCGGTCCCCAAGACCGGCCTGCGCCGGGCCCTGGTCAGTGCAGACCTCACCTACACCGGTGTCAGCCAGCGGGGCCACAACCCGGGGCGCCGTCGGCGCGAGCCCTGCGGCGAATTCTCAAGGCGCGCAAAAATTACCATAAATCCCCCCAGAAAGTATCGATTCGAATTAATGCTCGATTCACACACTAAGCCGAGGCGGCGGAAAATCTACCTTCGCCAATGGCATGGCTTGAATCTTTCGACACCTTGGGTGGATTTGCTCGGGAAATTTGCCCACGTTCGGAATGTTCCACTTATTCTGCAATATTGGCGATTTGGTCAGACCTGTTCCTTTGATACTGGACCTGAAGTATGCTGCCCGCCCTGGCCGTGACGCTGTCCGACGACGCCGGTCCCTACCGGGTCGTCCCGCTGCTGGAGCTGTTCGAGGCCGACGGCTTCGAGGTTCTGGTCGGGCCGGCCCAGATGCCGTTGCCGCCGGTGTCGTTGTTGGAGACGCTGCCGCCGGCGGTGCTGGAGAAGGCGCTCTGGTGGGAGGGCCACATCCTCGAAGTGCTGCACGGACTGCCGTTCGGTGCCGCCCCGGGCACACCTCCCCGGCCGGAGTACGCGCCCGGCCAGTCGCTCACAGCCCGGCAGCAGGTCAAGGCCACCGAGCTGACACGGGCCGGGCACCGGGTGACAGCGAGCGCGGTCGGCCACCGCCGGCGCCGCTACCAGCAGCCCCGACGTCGCGACCTCAACCGCCTCGGTCCGGCGGCCGACCGGCCGCCCCGCACGCCATCGGGCACCTGTCGGCGCCCGACCCCACGGCCGGCAC
This sequence comes from Kitasatospora sp. NPDC018058, assembly GCF_044327205.1. NCBI lineage: Bacteria > Bacillati > Actinomycetota > Actinomycetes > Kitasatosporales > Streptomycetaceae > Kitasatospora > Kitasatospora sp. NPDC018058. Next base: position 9,109 of record NZ_JBIRFA010000095.1, read on the forward strand.
CCGCCGCAGCAACGTCGACGGTTCGGGTCCGGCCGGTTTCGCAAAGCGGGCCCGGACAGGCGGCGGTTCTGGCATGCTCACCCGAATGGCGGAGCGCAACGGGTATTCGGAGCCTCACGCAGAGTCAAATAGAGGGTTGGGTGGGCAGTGCAAATCAGCGCGACGGTGTTCCTCGCGATCGTCATCGTCGCGCGCCTGCGGCGCACCACTCACGCGCGCAGCCGCGTCGACGAGGCGTTCACCGTCTTCACCGCCGTCGTCTTCGGCGTCCTGATCGCCGCCACCGCCTGGGGCCACGCCATCCTCCAGCTCGTCGGCATCGCCGTCGATGCCACCCACTGACCCGCCAGGCACTCTTCCGGGCAGGCCTACCCTGATCGACGACACAGGGAGGGCCGTGGGATGGAACTGACGGCGCGCGACAAGCGCTGGATAGCCGCGGTGGCGCTGATCGGGGCGGGAGTGGCGGCGTGCTACGTCGTATGGGGCGATGAATCCGACTACCCACTCCCCTACACGCGGCGGGACGCCTCGGTCCTGCGCCGCGTCGCGCTCGCCGACCCGTCCACGAAGAACACCACCGTGGCGGCGGACGACCGCACAGTCTCGATGGAGGTCGCCTGGAGCGGCTGCGACTACAAGCCCGACCTGGTGGCACGGGAGACGGCCGAGCAGGTCACCCTGCTGCTCAGGCGCCGGGATGCCTCGGGTCCGGACATCGGATGTGAGGACGGCGGCATCGCCGAGCTCACGGTCGTCCTGCATCAGCCCCTCGGCACCCGGGCCCTGACCAACACCCTCACCGGCGAACCCGTCCCCCACACCCACGCCTAATGGGATTCGACGGGCCGTGAGGGAGACTACGGCCCGTAGCCGCCAGCAGGTGAGCACTACTCTCACCGGAGCCGTTTGAG
>NZ_JBIRFA010000096.1:0-9745 GCF_044327205.1 Kitasatospora sp. NPDC018058
CTAGTGACACGCCCCGTCACCGGGCCATGCCGCGTTTCCGCAGCTCAAGCCACGTTTTCACCGACTATGCCGCTACCTCTGCTGCGGAACTCCGGCTGGTGGGAGCCGGTGAGCGATGATTCACCGGATGCCGACCGCGTTGCCGAGTCGGCACTCTGGCGAGACTGGTGATTACCCCGGCATGATGATCAGCCATGCTGCTGCGACTGGCTTATCTGGGTGTGACGAACGCGTTCGCGATTCTGCGGCTGCTGCCGATGAGCGACCGCGACAAGGACGTGGAGATCCTCGCACTGCGCCATCAGATCACCGTGCTGGAGCGGCAGCTGAGCGGACAGCGCGTACGGTTCGAGGCGAGCGATCGGGCCTTCCCGGCAGCTCTGCTGCACCGGATGCCGATGCACGCGCTGCACCGGGTGCGCTTGCTGGTACGGCCGGACACCGTTCTTCGATGGCACCGCGACCTGATCGCCCGCCGCCACGCCACTCGCTCCCGGCCCAAGCGCGGCGGCCGACCGCGCACCGTGCGCTCCGTCCGAGCCCTGGTCCTGCGCCTGGCCGCCGAAAACCCGGCATGGGGTACCGACGCCTGCACGGGGAGCTTCTCGTCCTCGGCGTGAAGGTGGCCGCCTCCACGGTTTGGGAGATCCTCAAGGAGGCCGGTATCCCGCCGTCTCCCGAACGCACCTCTACCACCTGGGCGGACTTCCTGCGCTCCCAGGCCGACGCACTCCTCGCGTGCGACTTCTTCGAGACGATCACCCTGTCCGGGGCCCGCCTGTACGTACTCGCGGTGATCGAGCACGCGAACCGGCGGATCCGGGTCCTGGGCGCCACCGAGCATCCGACCGCGTCCTGGGTGACCCAGGCCGCGAAGAACCTGGTCATGGACCTCGAGGACGCCGGCTGCCGCGCCCGCTGTCTGATCAGGGACCGGGACGGGAAATTCCCCGCGCCGTTCGACGCCGTCCTGCAGGACGCGGGCATCGAGGCCGTGCTCACCGGGGTCCGGATGCCGAGAATGAACTCCATCATGGAGCGATGGGTGCAGACCTGCAGGCGAGAGCTGCTGGACCGGACATTGATCCGGGACCAGCGCCATCTCCTTCACGCCCTGTGCGAGTTCGAGAGGTTCTACAACGGGCACAGGCCGCACCAGGGTCTCGGCAGCGCCCGCCCACTCCGCCCACTGCCCGCTCCGATCCAGGATCCGGACCGGATCGCCCGTCTGGACATACGCAGGCGTGACCGGCTCAGCGGCCTCCTCCACGAGTACCAGCATGCTGCCTGAACAAGGCGGATGAGTTTTTCGGCAAGGGCAACGCTGCTCGTCCGCGTCGTAGAGCCTGCACTCGGCGCCGTGCTCGGTGCGGAGGTAGTCGAGGAGGCGGCGGGCGAGGGTGGTCTTGCCGGAGGCCGGCAGTCCGAAGAACCAGAAGACGGCGCGCGCCTCCCCGGGGGTGGAGGGCTCCACCGTTGGCGCTGATGTTCACTCAGGACGATTTACGGACAAGGGCCTTGGGAGTCCAGGCTTCGCTCCGCGACAACGTTAATCGGGCCGTTGGCTGTGCGGGGCATGGGATACTCGGAGCGGCTGTAGCTGACGAAAGCCTTCGAGTGGGCCAGCCGTGATCGGCTCACTCGAAGGCTTTTCATGTAGTGGCAGGCGCGATCCGCTTGCATGGAGTCAGCGGCCTGCCGGGACTGTGTACCGCTACCCCGTGGCGCGCATCAGGGTCATGTTGTGGCCTCGCTCGATGCCGACGTAGGCGTTGACGAGGAAGGGGGCCAGTTTCGGGGTTGCCCGGTCGGCACCGGTGTGGGCGTCGAGGATGACGTTGCCGTTGGGTGTCCGGCCGTACACCGCTCCATGCCACACGGCGGTGACCACCGGCACCAGTCGTCCTCCCGACGTCTCCTTGATCGACCAGAGCTCCTTCATCGACGTCGCGTCCAGAGCCGCGATCGCGTGGGTTTGGCCGAACAGCTGGTCGTTGCAGAGGATGACGGACGTTCCGTCGAAGTCACAGTGCCAGGGGTGCACATCCGCTCCTGGCACCGGGTGGGCGCGGACCGCTCCGGTACGGGCGTCAACGATGACGAACCCATCGGAGGCCGACATCGCGAGCAGGCCGGGGCCGGCTGAGGAGGCGAACGCTCGGCCTCCCGAGTGGACGGCCGACCACCGGGGACTGCCGTCCGATACGCCGTAGCCTGCGAGTTGGCGCTCGCCGTACGTCGGGGCCTCGACGCCGGCCACGGTGTCGTCGACGAGCTGCATCGCGTGGAAATCCGCCTTGGCCCATCGGAGCTTCCCGGATCCCGGGTCGATCACATAGGTGGTCTCGGCGTTGGACACGACCACGTTCTGGTCGTCCACGGCCACCACCTGCGCCGCCCTGATGCCGTCTGCGAGCAGCGAGTCGTCGAGGCTCAGAGCCTCCTTGTTCAGAGGCGTTTCCACACGGTCGACCTGGGCACTCCAGAGCGTCTTGCCCGTCGTGGGGTCGGCGGCCAGTACTTCGATCACGTTTCGGTCCCTGCCGGTCCCCGTGCCCGGGACGGAGCGGGAGAACGCTGCGAGTACGGCGTCAGCGCCGTGGAAGCGTGCGGGCAGTGGCGCGGCCCTCTCGGACCCGAAGCCGCCCTTCGAAGCGGGGATGGTGCTGGCCGCGCTCCAGAGCGTCTTTCTGGTGACGGCGTCGACGGCTTTCATGCCGTCCTCGGTGGTCACGAAGGCGGTGGTGTCCTTCAGCGAGATCGCCGGCCGTTGCCGTTCGGGGCTTGCCGTCGAGGGCTGGCCCCCCTCGTCGAGTGCGTCCCCCGTGCCGTCACCGTCGCCGAAGTCGAATGACGTCGGCGGGTCGAATGCCTGGAGTTGCCGGTCCGCCGCCGATGGAACCCCGTCGGCAGACGGGGGAGTTGAACCACTGCAGCCCGACAGCGGGCCGGCCAACGTCACCACCAGGGCGACAGCACTGGCCCATCGCCGTTGCCGATAGCGAGCCGCGAAGATCACCATTCCCCCTTTGCTTGATCACCGAAGCAGTGCAGACTGTACCTGAGACCGGGACGCCGGGGTCCGTGGGGCGATCGGGGAGTCTGCGACAGGTGATCTTCAACTTGCCCTAGGGTTACGGGAGTTCCCGGTAGCGAGCCTGCTGCCGGGACTTCGCGCTTTTCGGACGGGTGTGGATCTTGCGATACGTGCGATTGCTGCGGCGAGGCCCGATTCTTCTCCTGTGGGGCGCGCAGACGGCGTCGGTGTTCGGTGACCGGTTGTACGCGCTGGCGGTGATGTGGCTCGCCTGGCAGCGATCCGGCGGCGCGGCGATGGGTTTGGTGGCCATCGCGGAGTCGGTGCCGTACATCGTGCTCGGCACCGTCGGCCGGCGGGTGATGGAGCGGTTCACCACGCTGCGCTCGCTCGCCGTGGTGGACCTGGTCCGCATGGTGCTGGTCGCGGCGCTGCCGTGGACGTGGGAGGTGTTCGGCACGCCGGGGTTGCTGGTGTCGGCCGCTCTGCTCGGGGTCGGCGGGGCGCTGTTCGATCCGAACCTCGGCGCCCTGGTCCCGGACCTGGTGCGGCCGGATGAGGTGCAGGCCGTCAGCGGGTTGATGGACTCGACCAACCGGATCGCCCGGGTCGCCGGCCCCGGTTCGGCCGGTGTGCTGCTGGCCGTGATGCCGATGGCCGGGCTGTTCTGGCTGGACGCGGGCACCTTCGCGCTCTCCGCCGTCGCCCTGGGCGTGCTGGGAGCCGGGGCCGTGCGCGGGAAGTCCGGGCAGGCAGCTGCCGCCGCCGCCCCGGGCGCTGGGCCCCGGGCTCGGACCCTGGTGCGCACACACCCGGAGACCGGGGTGGTGCTGGCCGTCCACGGGATCGCCATCTTCGCCGGTGCGGTGTCGATCGTGATGCCCGCGCTGGTGGCGGTGCGGCTCGGCGGCGGGGTCGGCACCTACGGCGTCATGCTGGCCGCCACCGGGGCGGGGTCGATCGTCGGCAACGCGGTCGCCGGGAACATCCGCCTCCCGAAGTCCCTTCCGGTGTTCTACTGCATGGCATGGGCAGTCTCCGGGGTGCTGATGGCGGTGACCGGGTCGGTGAGCACGGTGGCCGAGCTGGTGGCGGTGTCGGCGGCGTACGGGGCGGTGTCGCCGTTCCTGGCGGTGTCGCTGTCCACGCACCTGGCGCAGTTCCCGCCGGCGGCCCGCAGGCGGCTGCTGACGGTCGACCAGACGGTCATCCGGACCATGGGCACCCTCGCGATGGCCGGGATTCCCGCGCTGGCCGCGGCCCACCCCCGGGCCGGGTTCACCGCCGGCGGCCTCGTCACCGCCGTGGTGGGCGTCGCCGGGTGCGCGGTCGTGGTGTGGTGGGCGAAGACCCGTACGCCGCTGCCGGGCGCGGAGCCGGTGCTGGAGAGCGTGCGCGGCTGAAGACGCGAGCGGGGCCGGCCTCCCTCTGGGGAGGCCGGCCCTTCGCGCTGTCGGTCTCAGATCACGCGATCAGGGACCAGTGGGTGACGGTGATGTCCTCCAGCGGGATGCCCAGCTGCTGGTAGATCCGCTGGTGCATCGCGCCGAACCAGGCGTCGCGCCGGTCGGCGAAGAACGCCGGGTCGTACCAGGCGACGCCGAGCAGCACGGTGCCACCGCCGTTGGGGTTGCCCGACTCGGGCTCCCAGTAGGTGCACTGCCAGTCCCAGAGCATCAGCTCCTCCGGCCGGTTGCGCAGCCGCTCGTCGGACTCGCGCAGGGCCTCGATGCACCGCTCGGCGGTGGCGGCGTCGGGGCAGTAGTAGGTGCAGTCGGACTTGCCGATCGGGGTCTTGTCGGCGCGGCGGGCCGCGTCGGCGTCCTCCCCGGTCAGGACGCGCACGCGGGTCACCGCGGTCGCCTGGTCGAGCGTGTCGAGGATGGTCACAGTGGTGCTCTCCTCTCCCTTGTCCTGCCGGACTTCCAGCCCGTGCCGCTGATCGGCACGACGCTGGGGCTCTGGGGGTCGCGCCTCAGGATGCCGCCCGGCGCGGTGTAGCGGACGTTCAGCCCGATGCGGGCGCCGCTACTGGTGTTGGTGCCGGAGCGGTGCACGAGGCGGCTGTCCATGAGGACGGCGCAGCCGGCGCGCAGCGGCACGGGGATGGTGGTGTCGGGGGTGAAGCCGTGGGCGTGGTCGGCCCGGCCGCGCTCGGCGCCCGTGGCGGCCTCCTTCTCGACCGGCAGGTAGCCGGCGGACTGGGAGCCCGGGGTTACCTCGAGGCACCCGTTGGCCACGGTGGCGTCGGTGATGGCCAGCCACGCGGACACCGACCGCTCGGGGTGGAGCTCCAGGCGGTCGTCGATGCCGTCCTGGTGCCAGGGGATCTCGAAGGTGCGCTGCGGCCACTTCATGACGAGGAAGGTGTTCTCCACGGCGACGTCCGGCCCGAGGACGGCCTGGACGGCGGCCAGCAGGTTCGGGGCGCGGACGGCGAACTCGGCCCAATCCTCGGTGAGGTGCGGGTTCCTGACGATCTCCTGGCCGCTCGCGCGGTGCTCGGCGGCCAGGAGGGCGCCGCGGCCGCGCGCCGCGCCGGGACAGGACCACTCGATGGGCGAGCTCATGCCGCGTTGGCCGAGGATGCCGTCGAATTCAGTGAGCGCGGTCACGGTCGCCTCCGTGGACGGGGCACGGGCAGATCGGCCAGGTGGCCGACGGGTGGTGAGCTTCGAGGCTCACGTCGTCGGGGTCGAGGGTGACCTGGCCGGTGTCGTGGGACCGGGTGCCGTCGGGGCCGAGGCAGTAGGTACGGATGGTCAGGCCTCGCCGGCGATTGGCCGGCGGGACGAAGTCGGCGCTGTTCACCGCGCCGCCCGGCTGCGCAGCTCGCGGAACAGCCGGGCCCGGTGGTAGGCGGCGCTGTGGCTGGCGATGTGGACTACCGTCCTGCCGTCGACCGTCACCACCAGGTCGTGGCCGGGGTGTCGAGGATGCGGTCTGCTCGCGGGCATGGCGGTACTCCAGCGCGTCGCGGGGGTTGGTTGCCGCCCGGAGCGTCCACGGTGCCGAGGGGGATCGGTTGGGTCCTCGCACCGGGCGGCATCAACGACGGTAGGGAGTAGCGAATCTGTCACTCAACGAAGTTGCACGGGATTACACGGATTCATCCGAGGGCGTCGATCGCCGCCGTGATCAGAGCCCGTGCCGGCGCGCCGCGTACCGCGACGTCGGACAGCTCGGCGAACACCTTCTCGTACATGGCGATCTCGCTGGGCTGGGTGATCGTCAGGTACCCGGAGACCAGCTCCACGTTGACCTGGGTCTGGTCGTAGATCCAGAACCCTTCCACCGGCCAGCCGTTGTCCCGGTCCGGCCGCATCGGCACCACGCCGAGGCTGACGTTGGGCAGCCGGCCCACCGTGAGCAGGTGGCGCAGCTGCTCCAGCATCACCGGGCGGCCTCCGAGGCCGTTGCGCAGGACGCTCTCCTCGATCAGCAGGGCGAAGCGGTGCCGGCCTTCGTAGAGGATGTGCTGGCGGTCCATCCGTTCGTCGACGGCGGCCTCGACGTCGTCGACCAGGCCGCGGCGGTCGCGGATCGCGGTGAGGACCCTGGTGGTGTAGGCGCGGGTCTGCACCATGCCGGGCAGCACCCACGGGGCGTAGGCGCGGAAGTGCCGGGTGCGCTCGTACAGGGGCCGAACCGCCTGCTGGGCCTGGCGTAGGCCGGAGCGCTCCATCCGGCGCCACTCCAGGAACATGGCATCCGCTTGGCGGCTGCGGGCGATGAGGTCGGCGGCCTGGTCGTCGACGCCGCACGCCGCGCACCAGGCCCGGATGTCCGCGTCAGAGGGCGGGGTCTTGGCGTTGACGATGCGGGAGGTCTTGGCGGGGGTCCACCCGCACCGGGCGGCCAATTGCTTGCCGTTCAGGCCGGCGTCCAGCATGAGCTCGCGCAAGCGCTCGGCGACGGCCTTGCGGGCGGCCTGGGCGCTGGACGACGGGGAAGCGGGCATGGGACCTGGCTGCCGGTGTGGGTGGGTGTGCTCGGGTCAGACCGTGTAACGGTCGTGCGGCACGGCGCGCTCCCACACCGCCTCGAACGCCGTAGCGCAGTGCTTCGCCAGGCCGGGATCCTGGAGGATCTCCTCCCCGTCCTCGGCGAGCTGCCCGTCGCCGGTGAAGTGGTGGTAGTGCACCACCTGGTCGTCGAAGACCCAGAAGTCCAGGCCCGGTAGGCACAGGTCCTTCGTGTTGCGCCTCGGCAGCCAGCGGACCAGTTCGCCGGCGGCGAGGTTGCCGAAGGTCAGGTCGTGCTCGTAACGGATGTAGTCGTGCACCGGCTCGGAGACGATCCGCGCCCGCCGCACCACCACCCCACGACCAACCGCCTCGGCCACCGCATCGTGCCACCCGTGCCACCACGAGCCGCGATCGGCCGGGTCCAGACGCTTGCCCTGCTGGAAGGCGACGAACTCCGGATCGTCCAGCATGTAGGAGTCGCGCATCTCCAGATGCACCGCCGAGCGCTGCGCCCGGGCAAGCGCCTTACGAACCGGTGTTGCCACGTGGAGACTCTCCCTCGGGCCTCGGGATGAACTGGAGCATGTTGGCGGGCAGACGGATGACCGTCTCGTGCTCCGGCACGTCCGTCGTGTGGCCGGGGACCGATCCGACCTCCTGCGCCTGCCGGACGGTCTCCTCGTCCGCCTTCCAGGACTGGATGATCAGGTCCCCGGTCTCTTCTTCCACCCAGATCGTCGGGGACTGGTCGGATGGGGTGTTCGGCCAGATCCCCAGAAAACGTAGCGTCATGACGGTCTCCCGCACCAAGTCGGTTACACGGACTTGCACGACGCTCCACCTACAGGTGACGGCACGTCAAGAGCGCGCGGGCGCAGCCGGGCGGCACGCGCCGCACGAGTGGGCCCGAGGTCAGAATTCCCGTCGTGGGCTGACGGACCGCCAGCCGCCCTCCACCCGTCACTGCGGCGGGTGGAGGGCGAGGGTCCAGGTGTGACTGATGTACTTGTTCGCCCGTTCGGGGTTCTGCTCGCGGATGACGGCGGTGAGGCGGTCGGCGGCAGTGTGCTCCAGGGTGGAGGTGAACCGGTGGCCCTCGCCGCCGGGCACGGTGACGAGTTCGGCGAGCACGGTGTCCGTCAGATCGCGGCCGACGGCCCGCAGCACGCCCGCGTCGAGGAGCAGGACGGTACCGTCGGGCAGGACGACCGGGCGCCCCACCTGGGGCGCGGTGAGCAGCAGCGGACTGCGCTCGATCACCCCGCCGGGGCGGAGCCGCACGACGCGGCTCCCGGTGGGGTTCCCGCGGTCGGTCTCGACGACGCGCACGCCGGTGCCGACGACGTAGTGGCCGTAGGTGTGCCAGGTGTCGGTGAGGTCGCCGTCGCGGTCGTACTGCCAGGTGTGGAAGAAGTCGTAGCCCTCCAGCCCGAGCACGAACCGGCCCCCGCCGAGCGCCGCGCCGCGCTCGCCGCGGAGTTCGGCGATCAGGGTGCCATCGGCGAGGTCGAGGAGGTACGCGGGGCCGAGGGGTCCCCACGCGCAGTAGTCCACCGAGCCGGTGGTGACGAGGACGCGCCCGGAGGAGATGTGCGCCGCGTTGGGTACTCCCGGGATGGGGTGGGTCCACCGGACGCGCCCGGCGGTGTCGGTGCAGGTGATTTCGAAGGTGCGACCGCCGATGACCAGGTCGTCGCGCCGGGCGAACGGCTCCACCGGGACACGGTGCGTAGGCTCAAGACCGCGCTTGCTCTGCTGGTCGAGTACGGTGACGCGCCAGCTGCCCGGGCCGGTCGTGTTTCCCATGCCGGCGATCCTAGGGCTCGTCAGGCCGGCACGGGCCGACGGGTCCACAGCCAGCGGCCGACCGCGCCGGTGGAGAGCAGGCCGGCGAGCGAGGGCGCCGCCCCGGACGCCCAGGTGACAGGAGCAGTCCGTCGAGTGGGCCTGCGCAGAGTTCCCGGTACTCATGGCCTGGTTGGGGCCCGGGGTCAGGGTCGTCGTGGTCGGCTCCGTAGACCCGGCCTCTCATCAGCGCCTCGTCGTCCATGCCGTCAGCATCCCAGCTACGGCGGTGCCTCGAAGGTGAACAGCTACCTCTACTTCCCCGGCGTGGCCAACGCGTTGTCGAACGACTACCTGCACGCGGTGACCCTCAGCCTGAACAACACGCACTCCTACGAGTGCTCGGATCATCCGGTGTACGTGAACCAGATCACCAGCGCCTGGGACGCGGCGACGATCAACACATACCCCGGTGTTTCGATCGGCCAGCAGGTCGGCACCGCCAGCTTCTCCGCCGGCGACACCTGCGGGGGCGCGAAGTGGGAGCCCATCGAGCTGGGCCGCAGCCACAATGACCCTGGCGTGCAACTGGTTGAGTGGACGTTAAGTCCCTTTTCTCTCGGTTCGTGATCGCTCGTTCGTGTGAACGCCAGCCGTACTGGCGTACCGGTCGGGGTTCGGGTGATGTTCTGCGGCGCATGGAAAGACGGGCGTATCCGAGCGACTTATCGGATGAGCAGTGGGTGTTGATCGAGCCGATGATCACGGCCTGGAAGCAGGACCGGGTGGCGCGATCGGCTACCGGGGATCCGGGGTCCTGTGATCTGCGGGAGATCGTGAATGCGATCTTCTACCAGAACCGGACGGGCTGTCAGTGGCGCTACCTGCCCCATGACCTGCCGTCCTGGTCGGCGGTGTTCTACTACTTCGGCCTGTGGCGCCAGGACGGGCTCGA
>NZ_JBIRFA010000097.1:0-9439 GCF_044327205.1 Kitasatospora sp. NPDC018058
CAGAAGGTCTGGATCAACCAGCCCAAGCCGGAGACAGTGCCCGCACAACAGTCCATATAGTGTCAAACCGTCTCATTTGACTTGACAACTTCCGGCTCGGGGGCCGTAGCGGGTGAACAAGCCGCGCAGGAGCTCGCGGCGGCGGATCGCGAGCTCCTCCAGGCGGGCCGGGTAGGCCGCGTAGCCGGCCTCGCCTGCGGGCAGCGTCGCGACGATCACCGAACGGAGCGCCTTGTAGAGGTCGACGCTGCGGTTCTCCGGCGTCCCGGCGGTTGCCCGCCGGTGGATCCGGGAGGCCGCGGCCAGTACGGGGTCCGTCACGGTGACCAGGTTCCACATCCCTGGCCCTGTGGCGACGTAGACCTCGTCCGGGTAGCCGTCCTCGCCGCCTCCGCAGACCGGGCAGTACCGGATGTCGCTGGGAGCCTACACATCCGATCCGTGGTGGGTGCGTGCGACGACGATGTCGACAGCGGCGTCGGCAGCCTCGCAGCGCAGCTCGGTGCACAGGCCGAGGATAGTCTCCGGGGAGCGGGGGGCATCCCAGGCGGTGGCGAGCTCACGCCAGGGGGCGACCAGCCACTGGTTGTCGGTCAGGTCTTCGAGAAGGCCGCCGAAGGTCTCGCTCGCGGCAACGCGGACGGGGTCCGGCACCTGAGCAGGTACCGGACCCCGTCCGATGGTGGAGCGCCAGGCCCGGGTTGCACGGACTCTTCCTACTGAAAGTAGGACGTGCTCTGGTAGCACCGCTGACGCCTGACGAGGAATCATTCTCCCTCGCGACAAAAGGAATACTAGCAGCTCAGGACCTGTGCGCTGAACCGCGCTCGGGGTCCCTGCGGCTGCCCGCCCTAACGGACAGCCATGGCGTACGGCCGGGGCCGCCCTGCGGCGCGACCCCTCACCGGGCGACCCTGGGGGCCGGGTGCCGGTCCAGGAGGGCACCGACGATCCCCATGAGCCGCTCGCCCGCGTGCTCGACGCTCCCGTTCTGGGCGCTCACCTGGGCTCCTTCGAGGACGAAGGTGAGCTCTGCGGCCGCCTCGTCCGGGTCGGGCAGTCCGGCCCGGGTGCACAGGTCGGTGAGGCGGCGCAGCTGGCCAGCCTTGTGGGCTTCGATCAGCCGGCGCGCCGGGTGGGTACGGTCGGGCAGTTCCGCCACGGAGTTGATGAACGGGCACCCCCGGTGGGAGATCCCGGGAAGATCGTCGGCGATGAAGCGGGCGATCCCGAGGATCTGCGCCCGGGGCTCGCCGGGGTGTTCGTCCGCCAGCCGGTCGAAGGCGGCGGTGTAATCGGCGGCCAGGATGCGCAGCCATTCCTCGACCAGTGCATCCTTGGTCGCGAAGTGGCGGTAGAGCGCCATCTTGGTGGTCCCGGCCCGGTCGGCGATCGCCTGCACGCCCACGGCCTTGATCCCCTCGCGGGCGAAGAGCTCCTCCGCCGCGTCGAGGATCCGCTCCCGGGGCGGCAGTGTGGCCACCCTGCTCTGCCTGCCGGCCCTGTCCGTGTTCGTCATGCGGCCCCTCGTCGGTCTGGCGGGGCGTCGCGCCGCCTGACATCGATGCTACGGTACCGAGCAGTCCCGCACGATACCGTTCGGTCTCACAAGATACCGATCAGTCTCGTGCAGCCGGTACCAATCCCTGGACGGACGCGATGAAGCTCTCCGAGTACGTGACCTACGACGGCGTCGGCCTGGCCGACCTGGTGGCCCGCGGCCACGTGACCGCCGCCGAACTCGCCTCGACCGCCCGCTTGGCGTCCGAGGCCGTGAATCCGCGGATCAACGCCGTCGTCGAGACCTGGCCCGCACAGGACACGCCGGCTCCAGGCAGCACGCCACTGGCGGGGGTGCCGTTCCTGATCAAGGACCTCGCCATCGCGATGGCCGGCCGGCGCACGGAGCTGGGCAGCCGCCTCGCCGCCGGAAACGTCGCCGACGCCGACTCCTCGCTCATGGCGCGCTTCCGTCGCGCCGGGCTGGTGACCCTCGGCCGCACGGCGACTCCGGAGTTCGCCTACAGCACCACCACCGAAGGCCTCCTGTACGGCGCCACCCGCAACCCGTGGGACCCGACCCGCAGCCCCGGCGGCTCCAGCGGCGGCTCGGGATCGGCCGTCGCCGCAGGCATCGTCCCGATCGCGCACGCCACCGACGCGGCGGGCTCCATCCGTGTCCCCGCCGCCGCCAACGGTCTGTTCGGGCTGAAGCCGACCCGCGGCCGGATACCGATGGGCCCCGACGCGGACGAGGTCTTCAACGGGCTCGCCGTCCACGGCGCCCTCAGCCGCTCGGTCCGCGACAGCGCCGCGCTGCTGGACCTCGTCCACGGCCCCGAGGCCGGTGACCCGTACGTCGCCCCGTTGCCCGAGCGACCCTACGCGCAGGAGGTCACCCGCGCCCCCGGTTCCCTGCGGATCGGCCTCCTCACCCGGCCGTGGGGCGGGCGGGCCGTCGACGGCACCGTCGACGACGCCACCCTCCGCTCCGCACGGCTCGCCGAGTCGCTGGGTCACCGGGTGGAGGAGGTCCACCTCGACCTCGGCATCGGCTGGGACGAGTTCGTCCTGGCCAACGCCCGCCTGTGGAGCACCAACCTGGTGACGTGGATCGACGACTTCGCTGCGGCCTTCGGGCGGCCCGTCGACTCCACCACCGTCGAACCCGAGATCCTCGCCAGCTACGCCTACGGACAGCAGGTCAGCGGCGCCGAGTTCGTCCGCGCGCTCGCGATGCGCAACAGCGTCAGCCGCGCGATCGGCCGGTACTTCACCGATTGCGACTTGCTGCTCACCCCGACCCTGCCCGAACTGCCAGTCCCGCTGGGCACATATGCCGAGGGCGCGCAAGGCGCCGACGGTCTCGGCTGGCTGAAGCAGCTCTTCCACCGCTCGCCCTTCACCGCCGTGTTCAACATCGCGGGCACCCCCGCCATGTCCGTCCCCCTGGAGACCGACCCCGCCACCGGACTACCCATCGGCATCCAGTTCGCCGCAGGATACGGACGTGAGGATCTCCTCTTCCGCCTCGCCGGACAGCTGGAGCGAGCCGCGCCCTGGGCGCAGCGGACCCCCGCCGTGTGGGCGGGCCGCCCTGCCTGACGCACGCCGGGTCCGGACCACGCAAGCCCTGGTCCTCGACCAGGACCAGGGCTATGCCTTCTGTACCTCCTACCAGCGCTCACCATCGCCTGGGCAACCGCTGGTATGCGGGGGCCTGGTACGGCCCGCATGAATCCGCTGGTCAGCACTGGCGGCTTAGAGATTCGAGCCCACCATCGAGACACTCCGCCCCTGACGCTGAGACAACCGGCAGTCGGTCAGCGGGCGAGAGTCACGGTCAGCGTCTCGTCCGGGCTGCCGGCCGCGAGCTGTTCCATCGCTTCCCGTTCCCGGGCATCGACGGACAGGCCCCAGCGGGTCTCCACCGCCGTCCAGTCCGTCAGGTAGGTGCAGAGGTAGGACTCAGCGGCGGCAGCCATTCGATCGGCGACTCCACCAGGGCCGGCTGCTGCTCGCCTTCCCCGGCCTCGCCTTCCCCGGCCTCGGCGGCCTCGCCCTCGGCGGCCTTGGCGGCGGTGGTGTGCGCGGTGCCCTGAGCCCGCTTGCCGCGCAGCTCGGTGATCCGGCCGACCACCCGGGCGTCGTGCGCGGCCAGAGCGCGCAGGACCCGCCAGATCGTGCGGAAGGAGTTGGCCTCGATCTCGACGTCGGCCTCGGCCTTCACGGCTTCGCCGGCGCCGTGGACCTCGGCCGGGTGGGCGGTGGCGGTGTCGTCGCCGACCTCCGGGGTCGGGAGGTAGACCGGGATGATGACCCAGGACACCTTGCCCTCGCGGTAGGACTGGCGCAGCGCCCGCCCCACCGCCTGAACGATGTGGATCACGCTCGACTTCGGGTCCGCGAAGCAGATCGCGTCGACGGCCCGGACGTCGATCCCCTCGGACAGGGCTGCGGGCGGTGCCGATTTAGAAGTCATCTCATTTGGAGAGTCTGCGGTAGTAGATGACGGCTGCGGCGATGCTGGCGAATGCCGCGAAGTGGTCGGCCTTGCGTTCGTAGCGGCGGTGGAGTCGGCGGAAGCCGTTCAGCCGGGCCACGGTCCTCTCGATCACCCGCGGACGATTCACCCGTCCCGGAGCCATGCGGTGACCGCGGTCAGCGCGGCCGGCGGGGTGGGCGATCTGAAGGCAAAGGTGTGGTCGAGGGGTTGTTCGGGGCTCACCGACACGGTCGAGATCGCCGAGATCGTGCTGGTGAACCCCGAAGGCCTGTTAGAACCAGGGCCCCTGATAACGCATCCAATCCGGGATTTCGTCCCACCCGTCCCCGAGGGCCGCGGTCTGGAACACCAGCGTGCCGCCGGCCTTTGCGAGCCCCGGACGCGAGGAGCATTCGACACGTCGCCGGTGCGACGTGGATTCGGGTGCGGGGGCGGTGTGCTGGCTGTGAAGACTCATCTGCCGCCTACCCTTCAATTCTTTTACACGCTCCTGCGAAACGACGCGCACGGAACCTCATGAGTCATTTCCGTCGCTTTGTCGCTCGAGTGGAACGCGATTGACGCTGAGTGAATTGCGGTGCGGGAAATGCGGGAGCCGCACGACCTGCACGCTCACGCCCTTTGGAAGGTCCTGGAGCACACCTTGAACCGAGCCCGGGAGCTCCCCATTCCAGCGCAAGACGATGCGGTTGAACCCCGGGTCGACCTCGACTTCGGAAAATCCCGGGATCCGATCCCGGTTCTGCTCCCCTTGCCCTCCGGTGATACGGTCGACGACCTTGTCCAGGACCTCCTGCTTCTTCATGAGCTCGACGACCTCCGGCTTGGTGGTTCTTGGCAGCGCGGCTGCACTGGTACCGCCGGCGGGCAACTTCTCCTTAGGTGCGTGGCCCGGCTGAGCCGACGGTGCGGCAGGGGCGCCATCCCTCGATATGGCGATAGCCGGAGCAATCGCGGACACCGACGCCAGCAGGGCAGCGACTAGAATTATCCACTTCCGACCGGAGCTGCTTTTCAAACCATTCGATTCCCCCAAATTGAATGCAATCAGAACCTTCGTGGGCGACGCTGCACAACACGGCAGTTCAGAGCCGGCGCCTAGCGCGCCGCAGATAAAAGCCTCAAAATCACCCTTGCGAGACCTTTCCGGGCGAAATCGTCAGGGCTTTGCCATTTCTCGGCAATCAAATTCGCCATCTTTGAGTGATTTGCCCATGACGCTTCCCTCCTCGCTTGACTTCGCACACGCCGTGCCGCAAGCATGGCCATGACCGCCGGGGAGGGCCCGTGACGCAAAGTACCGTCCGTCAGGTGTCGAAGCGCGGACGACGGAATCGTTTGACCGCCGTGGCTGCCATAGCCATTCTCGGCGGCGGTTTCGCAATCAACGCATGGATGGACCGAGGCCCGGAAACCAAGGTCTACGAAGGCCCCGTGGCCGGCCAGCTGCTGCTGCTCAGCTCCGACGACCAGACCCTGACACTCAGCATCGGCTGGGGTTGTGAGAAGCAGCCCGAGCTCGTGGCGCGCGAGTCCGCCGGCGCGGTGAAGGTCTCCCTGCGGCACACGGTCCGTCCGAGGTTCTGCGACCTGGGCGGATACGGACAAATCACGACCCACCTGAAAAAACCGCTCGGCACCAGGACGCTGAACGACGCCACGGGCAAGCCCGCCGTCCACTTCGACGAACGCAACCTTCTCCGGCCCGCGTTCCTGCCGGAGAACTACTACCCCTACCCTGCAGGCAGGATGGTCCAGTTGCCCGGCCTGGCTGCGCTCCCGACCGACACCCCGACCTGGGCCAGCGGGTACCGGCTGGGAACGGAGCCTGAACAGGGGTCCCTGATCATCAGCCAGACTCTCCGGAACAGCACACCACCGGACGGCCGGGGCGCCAGCGTCAACGGCCACCCCGCAACCATCACGCAACCGGATCCTCATAACGGGCCCCGTTCACTGACATGGTCCGACGGGACCTATACCTTCGTCGTCACCACCGGCGGCCCCCCACGGCTCTCGGACGCGGAACTCATCCACGTCGCAGAGAGCCTCGGGTAGCTGCCACCACGACGAAGTCCGGTAGGGCCGTTGTGTGAGCCGGCCCCACCAGAGCCGAGACTGCACCTGGACCGGCCAGGACAGAGCGACCTCGTCGAGGCGAGTGATCCGTGCGACTTCCACGGTGCTGGCCTCCCCCGGGTCGAGGGCCAGCCTGGTCCGGCCGACCGTGCCGAAAGTCGGCTCCTTCGCGGCGCGGTCCAGGCGGAAGCGAAGGCTGCCCCAACCGGTCACCACGGTCAGCGAGCGGGAGAACGGCACCAACTGCATCAAGAACGACGCCTCTTCGGAGTACGACGGCCGGGTCGTCGAGGTCACCGAGAAGCGGCTCTCCGGCATCCCGGCGGACCGCCAGGCCGAATACGTCGAACACCTCCGGCCCCGGATCGAGGCTATGGGATTCCAGCGGGACGACTCCGGAGCCCTGCGAACCTCCGCCCACTTCACGAACCCGACCAACAAGTTCACCGGCTCCACGCCCTCACACGGTGGGCAGACCGTCAGGAGCAGGCCTGTGCAGGGGAGGTGCTGGCAGCCGGTCAGGGCTGCCAGCAGCCTTGCCAGAGGGGTGCTTCGGACTCAGTCGTCGGTCTTGGCGATGCCGATCGGGCAGGATCCGGCGGAAGGGTCACTCAGGTGAGCCCCGTGCCGCCGGTGTAGGTGAGCCCGCCCTCCCCCAGGGGCCGACGTCCGGCGCCCGCGGGGCGCGCCACCGAGGCCTGACCCGCCGGGACATGGCCGGCCGGGACATGGTCGGCCGGCCCGGAGAAGGGGGAGCGCTCCACCGGCAGCAGCCGCTCGCCGAGCGGCTGGTCGACCACCGCGTCGCGGTGGGAAAAGGGCTGGGCCAGCGGACGCCGGGCCGGACGGCCGGATCGATCACTCATGCTGAGAGTCTGTCATCCGGGCACCGGTACGCGGGCCCGGACCGCTGCCGGGCGGTCAGAACCCGGCGGTGTCCAGCATCAGATCGAACGGGCTCGGGCAGCCGGGTCAGGGAACGCCCGCAACATCCAGCCGGGCGTCTTGGCCCACTGCCGGGAGCCGGTCCGTGCCCGCCCCGCCGCTGTTCTTCACTCGAGGCAAGGGCGGGTCCTCCGGAACGACCCTACGCACACGGACAGGCTCTGCCACCACACCCCCAGCCATCGGACGGACGTCTCCGCACATCCAAGCGCCAGAACCGCCGCCCCGGCCAAGGGGTTGCCCTCTTCCCTCGCGATACGGTGCTGCCATGTCTCGATCAGTCGAAACCGGATCAGTCTTGTCTTCCGTCACCGCGGACGACGTCGACCTTGCCGTGCGGCTCGCGGTGGGCATCCTTCGGGACGCACCCCCGGACGGGTGGGGCCGTAAGGCCGGTTCGCTGGAGTGGGACTGCTGGGAGACCGTCGAGCACCTCGCCAACGACCTGTTGTACTACGCCGTGCAGCTGGGGCCGCAGAGCCCGCCGCTGGACACCCATGTGCCTTTCGCGTTGCGCCAGAAGAGGCCGGACGGACCCGCGTACTTCCTCTTCGCGGAGCGTGATGCGGGTCCGGCCGGCCTGGTGCAGGTGCTGGAGGCGTGCGGCGCGCTGCTGGTCGCCATGGTGCGTACGACGCCGCCCCGGGTCCGCGCCCACCACGCCGCCGGGGTGTCGGATCCTGAAGGCTTCGCGGCGATGGGGGTGGTAGAGACGCTGGTACACATGCACGATGCGGCGGAAGGCTTCGGGCTTGCCTGGACCCCGCCCTCCGCTCTCTGCTCTCGGGTGCTCGCCCGTCTGTTTCCGGAGGCTCCGGGCGGCGCGGATCCCTGGCTCACCCTGTTGTGGGCCACCGGCCGCGCCGAACTGCCGGGGCACCCTCGTCTCACCACGTGGCGCTGGCACAGCACACCGCGGTCATAGGAGGGGAGCGGCTTCAGCCGCGGCCAGGCTGATGATCGTGCCCCTACCGCGGCGAGAGCGCACCGGGCCACCCGTCCCAACCGGCAACCCGGCGAACCTATGCGGTCACGGCACTAGGCATGGGTCCGGCCGACGTTGATCTCGGCTGTCCTGTCGCGCTGAAGCTGGCGGATTCTCACTCGGTCTCAACCGTGTTGTCGGATTCTCACCGTTTCGCGTGCCAGGCAGGGTTGTCCCGTCGCACCCTTCGTTGTCGCTGTCTCACGTCTCGTTGTCGGACCTGTTGATGGACGACAACGAGACGTGAGACAGCCGGGCTGCTGTCCGCTCTCGCTGGGTCTGGCGGTGCCTCACTGGTTTCAGAAGCCGTTGTCGTACCGAACTTGATCGGCGTGTTTTCGCAGCTCAGGCATGATGTCGGCATGGGCGAGGCATGCTCGGGCCGTTGGGTTGTCTTGCTGGTGGAGGTGCCGGGATGGCGTCGGTCGTGGGTCTTCTTGAGGAACGGGAGCTGGCCGCGCGGGAGCGCGTGGAAGAGCTTCGGAATGTGGCCGACCGGGTGCTCGCCGAGCTCGCGAAAGCGGAGACGGCCTGGCACGAGTGACTGATCGCCAGGCAGCGCGTCAGCGAGGTCCTGTCCGTGCCGCGGCCTTCGGAGGCAGGTGAGGCCGGCTCTGGAGCCGGTGAGCCTTCCGTGTCGGAGCCCGCCACGAACGCGTCCGCCGAGGTTCCCGCGCCGAGGGCGGCTCGAGCGGGCTCGATCGTCCCGGTGTGGCGTCCCGCGCTGTCCGTGGACGTGCTCGCTCCGCACTACCAGCGCCTCCTCGCCACGCTCGCCGAGCAAGGGAGGGGACGGAACGCGGTGATGACGTGCCAGGAGATCGCTGTCGCACTCGGTTTGGAGCAGACCCCGGCCAGCGTGGAAGGGGTCCGGTCGAAGATGAAGCGGCTGGCGGACCGGGGTTGGGCCGTCGAGCCGTCCCCGGGCCGGTTCACGCTCGCCGCCGGGCCAGCCGCCGCGTCATGAGCATCGTCATCGACCACAGCACCATCTGCTCGTGGACTGCGGGCAGGGTCTCGTAGTCGCGCACCAGGCGCCGCGAGCGCATCAGCCAGCTCAGCGTGCGCTCGACCACCCAGCGCCTGGGCAGCACCACGAAGCCGGAGACATCGTCGGTCCGCTTGACGATCTCAAGGGTGAGTCGCAACTTCTCCATCGCCCAGATGACCAGGCGACCCGCGTAGCCGCCGTCGGCCCAGACCAAGACAACCTTCCGGTAGCGGGCCCGCACGCGCTCCAGCAGCGGCATCGCGGCGTCCCGGTCCGTCACGTCGGCCGCGGTGACCAGCACGGCCAGCAGCAGCCCGAGGCAGTCGACCACGATGTGACGCTTGCGCCCCGGCACCTTCTTGGCCCCGTCGTATCCGCGTGAGGCCGCGGGCACCGTGGCCGCCGCGCGCAGGGACTGCGCGTCGATCACTGC
>NZ_JBIRFA010000098.1:0-9311 GCF_044327205.1 Kitasatospora sp. NPDC018058
CTGTCCGCTGCCTAATCAGACGGGCTTGGACCCTCTACCGCTGGGATACCCGGCCTCGAAGCCCCCGCATCCGATGACCTACTGGCGGACGCCCTTATTCGACGACCAGCTCGACCGGGATGTTGCCCCGGGTGGCCCGGGAGTACGGGCAGACCTCGTGTGCCTGCTCGACCAGCAGCCGGCCGGTCTCGCCCGGGAGGGAGTCGGGCAGCTCGACGCGCAGCACGACGGAGAGGCCGAATCCCGCGCCGTCCTTGCCGATGGACACCTCGGCGGTCACCGAGGCCTCGCTGGTGTCCACCCGGGCCTGGCGGCCGACCAGGCCGAGGGCGCTGGCGAAGCAGGCGGCGTAGCCGGCCGCGAAGAGCTGCTCGGGGTTGGTGCCCTGGCCACTGCCGCCGAGTGCGGGCGGCATCGCGAGGGCGAGGTCGAGCTGGCCGTCCGAGCTGACGGCGCGGCCCTCGCGGCCGTTGGCGGTGGCGGCGGCGGTGTAGAGCGCGTCCATGGTGGTTGTCCCTTCGTGTTGATGCTCGTCTCGCGGGGGTGCGGGTCGTGGATCGCCGTGCACGGGTGTGCCGCTCCGGCGGATTCCCGGCGGCCCGCTGCCTGCTCGACAAGTAGAGCACGCAATTCAATTGCGCACAACTCAATTGTGCGAGTGTGATCGGTACCATGGGGTCATGACGACGCTCCCGGGCATGGCGGACGAGGAACTGCTCCGTCTCGACCAGCAGATCTGCTTCTCGCTCAATGCCGCCTCGCGCGCCTTCGGTGGCGTCTACCGAGTCCTGCTCCGGGACCTCGGGCTCACCTACCCGCAGTACCTGGTGATGCTGGTGCTCTGGGAGGACGGCGACCTTCCCGTCAAGCGGATCGGCGAGCGCCTGCGGCTCGACTCCGGCACGCTCTCCCCGCTGCTCAAGCGGCTCGAGTCGGCCGGGCTGGTGCGGCGTGAGCGCAGCCCGGAGGACGAGCGGTCCGTCACGGTCAGCCTCACCTTCGAGGGGTCGGCGCTGCGTGAGCGGGCCGGGCGGGTGCCGCGCCGACTGCTCGCGGCGACCGGGCTGCCGGTCGAGGATCTGGCCGCGCTGCGCGAGCTGCTGGAGCGGGTGACCGGCGCGCTGGACTCGGCGGCGGTGGAGCCCGCGCCGTAAGTCTCGGGGGTGGGGCGGGCGTGGGGGTGTTGCCGCCGTCGGTGTCGGTGGCGCTCTTGGCGGTGGCGTTCACGGCCGCGCGGAGCCGTGGTGCGGGGCTGTCGCGGGGCTTTGTCAAGCCCGACTTCATCGAGGTGTGATCTGGGTCACTTTGTGAGCGCCGGGTGGTCGCCCGAGCGCTCGAATGGGCAGGTCAGCGGCAGTGTTCGGAAGTGAACGGAAACATTCGCCAATTGTCCGCCCGATCCGGTCAACAACCCGGGCCTCCCGGACGGTTACAGCACGAGCCCCCCACGGGGCCGTCGGCGCGCCATTCGGTGGGCCGGCCAGCTGACCCAGGAAAGAGGGGGCGCGTGTGAACACTCCCGGGCCGGGCGAGGAGCGGAGCCTGCGGGCGGACCCGCTCGACGACCTACCGGCCGACTTCGAGGCCTTCTTCACCCGCGAGAACTCCGGCTACCTCCGCTACGCCCAGCAGCGGCTGCGTCACCGCGAGGACGCCCAGGACGCCGTGCAGAACGCCGGCACCACGCTCTACCGGAACTGGCGCCGAGCCCTGGCCAGTGAGGACCCGCAGGCCTTCGCCTTCAAGATCGTCAAGGATGCGGTGATCGACGTCATGCGCGAGCGCCGCCGCACCGAGCGCAAGCGGCTCCGGGTGATCGCCCAGCGGCGCCCGGACACCAGCCAGGACGAGCTGGAGGAGCTCGCCGAACTGGACGCCCTGGACTGGGCGATGGAGGAGCTCGCGCGCGCCGCGCCCGTACAGGCCGACGTGGTCCGGCTGCGTCAGGCGGGCCTGTCGTACCACGACATCGGCCGGGCGCTCGGCATCGCGCACACCACCGCCCGCACCTACTACAGCCTCGGGCGGCGCCACCTGGAGTACTTGCTGGAGCACCCGGGCGACGAGCAGGCGACATGAGGATCACCGAGCTGCTGCGCGCGCACGCCGCCGAGCTGGACCGGGAGTTCCACGAGCACGACCCGGCGGCGTTCACCCGCCGACTGGCCGAGCGGCTGGCAGCCGCCCGCCGGTCCGCCCCGACCGCGCGGGAGCGCCCCGCCCGGCCGCCCGCCGCCGCCCGGCCGCCGCACGTCCCGGTCCCGGGGGAGCACCCCTGGGCCGGGGGCAGGTCCGAGCTGCGGCGCGACCTGCGGTACCTGTGCGCGGGCGTCGCGGGCGCGGTGGAACCGGCGGAACTGGCCCTGGACCTCGAACTCGCCGAGAAGAGCGCTCTGCGCACGCTCGGCTGCCTGCTCTACGGCATGGGTCGGACGGCGGACGGGGTCTTCTGGTGGCGGATCGCCGTCCAGTACGGCGACCAGTTGGCCGTCCACTGCCTGGCCGTGCACTACGCCGCCGAGGGCGAGCGGGGCGACGCAGCGCGCTGGGCGGCCGAGGCCGAGGACCTCAGCGGCCCCGGACGGCTGCCGGAGCTGGCCCCGGAGGCCCGGCCGAGCAGCGCGGCCGAGCTCGCGCGGCGGCTGGCGGAGCGGTACGACGGGGAGATCCTGCTGACGCTGCGGGACGCGGTCGGGGCGGGGTCGAGTGTTCGCGGCGACGCGGGCGCCGACGGCGGGCGGCTGGGCGTGCGGACGGTGCGGGGGCGGGGGGTGGTGCGGATCCGGTGAGGGCGCCGGGGCCGTTGCGGTGCCGGGCCACGCGGGCGGTGCTCCGGGTGTGCGGGTTTCGGGTGTGCGGGTTCCGGTTCAGCGGGTTCAGCCGAGCCCGGTGAGGGCGTCGCCCAGGTAGGCGGCGCCGAGAACCAATGGGACGGCGGTCATGATCGCCGCGTTGTGCGCGGCCGTCCAGGCGCGCCACTCACCGAGGGTGCGGATCGAGTGGTCGTTGCCGAGCCGGTGGACCGTGAGCGGCAGCAGGGTGCCCAGCGAGCCGAGCAGGACCATCAGGGCGGCGGCCAGCGCCTTGGCCCCCACATCGGTCGGACAGGCGGCGATGGACGCGGCGCCGCCGACCGCTGGGAGCAGGGTCTTCGGGTGAGCCACCACCAGGGTCACGGCGAGGCCGACGGACCGGGCGGGAGTGAGGCGGTCGATCCCCAGTAGCCAGGTCGGTGGCGCGATGACATGCCCCGGTCTCGGGCGGTCGCGCCACTGCTTGGCGGCCAGCAGGAGGAGCAGGGCGCCGAGGACGAGCTTCAGCCAGGACGACCAGGTCGGCCCGCCGGTGTCCGGGCTCAGCGCGCTGCCCGCGGCCAGGACCGCTGCCACGACCGCTGCCAGGCCGAGCACCCAGCCGGCGGTGAAGGCGAGCCCGTTGGTTTGGCCGCGGGGCGAGGCGAGGATCAGGAGCACGGCGATCAGCGGCAGCGGGCTGAGCGCGACCGCCACCGCCGAGGCCAGCATCGGGCCGATCGCCTCACCCATTTCCGGACCTGCCTTCCCGTCACCGGGTGCCGTCCGCCATTCAGCTACCGCCAGGGGCGGTGCGCATGGCCGGTTCGGCCGTTCGGGTGAAGCGAGGGGAACGGTACAGGGCCCCCGCACCGATGTGGTGCGACGGCCCTGCGCCGGGTGCGTCCCTCGACGTCAGTCGCCTGACTCCGTTGGCTGGGTCACGCGACTGGGTCAGTCGGTGCCGGACTCGATCGCCGCGTGGTCGAGTGCGGTGGACTCCGCCTCGTCACCGGTGCCGGCGGCGATCGGCGCCGCGCCACCCGGGGCGAGCTCGCCGATCAGACCGCTCCAGGGCGCCAGCTGGCCGTGGCCCGCGTACTGCTCCAGCTTGCTGCGGGAGTCGGCGATGTCCAGGTTGCGCATGGTCAGCTGGCCGATCCGGTCGTCCGGGACGAACGCGGCGTCGACGCTGCGCTCCATCGACAGCTTCTCGGGGTGGTAGCTGAAGTTCGGGCCCTGGGTGTCGATCACCGAGTAGTCCTGGCCGCGCCGCAGTCGCAGCGTGACGCTGCCGGTGACGGCCTGGCCGACCCACTTCTGCAGGCTGTCGCGCAGCATGAGCGCCTGCGGGTCGAACCAGCGGCCCTCGTACAGCAGCCGGCCGAGCCGGCGGCCCTGGGTGTGGTAGGTGGCGAGGGTGTCCTCGTTGTGGATCGCGTTCAGGAGGCGCTCGTAGGCGGTGTGCAGCAGTGCCATGCCCGGGGCCTCGTAGATGCCGCGGCTCTTGGCCTCGATGATGCGGTTCTCGATCTGGTCCGACATGCCCAGACCGTGCCGCCCGCCGATGACGTTGGCCTCGTGCACCAGCTCGACGGCGGTGCCGAACTCACGGCCGTTGATCCGGACCGGGCGGCCGAACTCGAAGTCGACGGTGACGTCCTCGGTCTGGATCTCCACGGCCGGGTCCCAGAAGGCCACGCCCATGATCGGGGCGACGATCTCCATCGAGGCGTCCAGATATTCGAGCCGCTTGGCCTCGTGGGTGGCGCCCCAGATGTTGGCGTCGGTGGAGTAGGCCTTCTCGGCGGAGTCCCGGTACGGCAGGTCGCGCTCGGCGAGCCACTCGGACATCTCCTTGCGGCCACCGAGCTCGGTGACGAAGGCCTGGTCCAGCCACGGCTTGTAGATCCGCAGGTTGGGGTTGGCCAGCAGGCCGTAGCGGTAGAACCGCTCGATGTCGTTGCCCTTGTAGGTGGAGCCGTCGCCCCAGATGGACACCTCGTCCTGCTGCATGGCGCGCACCAGCAGGGTGCCGGTCACGGCGCGGCCGAGCGGGGTGGTGTTGAAGTACGTCTGCCCGGCGGAGCGGATGTGGAAGGCGCCGCAGGCGAGGGCGGCGAGGCCCTCCTCGACCAGCGCGGCCCGGCAGTCGACCAGTCGGGCCTGTTCGGCGCCGTACGCGCGGCCGCGGGCCGGGACGTCGGCGAGGTTCGGCTCGTCGTACTGGCCGATGTCGGCCGTGTAGGCGTAGGGGACGGCGCCGTGCTCGCGCATCCACGCGACCGCGACGGAGGTGTCCAACCCGCCCGAGAATGCGATGCCGATCCGTTCACCGACCGGCAGCTTGCTCAAGACCTTCGACATGCATGCACCCTTGACCCACCCGCGCGGCGCGGGCTCCTGATTTAGCGACGTGTGAGGGGATTCGGCGTATTCGATCCGATGCCCGCACTCTGGCATAGGTTTGCAGAGTAGCGCAAGAGAATACGGAGGAGTCGGTCGGGGTGGCGGTTCGCGGTGTCGCCCTCCGGCGACGGTGGATCGAGCCAACTCGGCTGATAGGAATGGAGGTTGGGGTGGTGGCGGGGGCGAAGCGGTGCGTGAGGGGTGGGCCGGGAGATCGGCTGGACTTTTCCGGGGTGGATGGCGTGGATGGGGTGGATGGGCCACGGCGGCCGGGGCCGGCCCGGCGGATGCGTGGGGAGGGGCCGTGGGGATACGGGCACGGGCCGGACTCCCGCGAGTGGGGGAGTCCGGCCCGTCGTGGTCGGGGCGGCGGGGACGTCAGCGGGCGCGGCCGCCGTTGTGTGCTGGCTCGCGGTCGGGATTTCCGCCGGATCCGCTATCGCCCGGCAGGCAGGCGCGGGCGCGAACCCATGCGGTGCGGGAGGCGAGGACGCCGAGCCCGAGGGCGACCAGGTGTCCGGCGTCGGCCAGCTGCTGATTCACTGTCCAGGCGGTGCCCAGCGCCACGGCGAGGGCCGGCAGGCCGTACCGGCGCAACGGGCGCGGACCCAGGGCGAGCAGACAGGCGAGGGTGGCGACGAGTCCGTAGCTGATCCCGACGTCCCGGGCTCGGGAGAGCGCGCCGGGGATCCGGGCGGTCAGCATGACCCACATGGCGCCCTCGGTCAGCAGAGTGGCGCCCAGGTGCCCGAACGCGAAGACCGCGATCGCGCGAGCCGGGCCCCAACGCCATTCGGCCAGACCCAGGACGACGGCGACCGCGGCGATGCCCGCCCAGGCCGGGACCCCGTCGACCACCAGGCCGCTGGTGAACATCGTCCACCACTTGCCGACCTCCATGTGGTGGACGTTGCTGCTGTTGTGCCGGACGAACCGGGCACGCTCGGCGTGGCTCTGGTTGGCGAGCCAGGAGGCGGTGACGGTCAGGAGGATGACGTAGACCGTGGTGAGCCGCAGGCGGAGGGCGGTTCTGAGCGCCGGGTGCCGGGCGGTAGCGGTGTCGGTCGGTGTCGTCGTCCCGAGGCGGTCCCTCATCGTGCCTGGCGCCCTTGCTGTGTGGTTTCTCGGATGCCGGCAGCTCTACGGGAGGCCGGAGGCCCAGCCTACGTCAGTCGGGGGTGGTAGCCGCGCCGACTGCGCCCGGCGGCGAGGGGCGACAGGGTCGGACCGGATCACCCGAACGGGCCGCCGCGGCGGCGGGCGGCGGCGGAGGCGGGCGAGGGTGGGGAGGGACTGTCGAGGAGGCCCCGATGACCGGCAGCACCACCGAGGTGCCCGAGGCGCACCGGCGGCGCTGGTGGGCTCGCGCGGCCCGAGCGGTGTGGGCCTATGTCCGGCGGGCCCCGGGCACCTACATCTGGCTGGGGATCCTGCTGATCACCACTCAGGTGATCCGGCACGTCGACACCATGACCGCCGACCGCATCCTGGAGCGGCGCTCGACCAACCTGCACCACTTGCAGGTCTCGCCGGTCCGTGTCCTGGCGACCAGTGCGCTGTGGATCGCGGGTGGCGGGTGGCTGAGCTACTTCGCGCTCTACAACATCTTCCACGTACCCGCCGAGCGCTGGCTCGGCACGCTGCGGTGGATCTCGGTGGCGATGCTGGCGCACGTCGGCGCCACCTACCTCAGCGAGGGTGTCCTCGGGTGGGCGATCCACCGGGGCCTCGCCGCGCCGAAGGCCGTCTACGCGCTCGACTATGGCGTCAGCTATGCGCTCGCCGGGGTGGTCGGGGTGCTTACCTATCTGATCGTACGGCCCTGGCGGTACCTGTACGTGGTCGGAGTGCTCATCGTCTACGGCGTTGGTGTGTACCAGAACCGGGACCACACCGGCATCGGGCACCTGGGCGCGGTGCTGATCGGGATCGCCTGCTACCCGATCACCCGGGACCGGCCGGGAGCCTTCGACCCGGTCATCTCGTCGCGGGCGCTCCGGCGGAGGCTGCGGACGAGGTGAGCAGTCGTCAGCTACGCTGATGCGTGAGGGCATTCGGTGAATTCCAACTGTTTGAAACGGAAACGCTCTTAACCGCTTCTTACCGAATGGATCTTCCCCAAGTCGGGCCGACCGGACAGGCTTACCCCCTGTTTCGCCGGGGCCGCGCGACCGCGCGGCCGGCCACAGGGGAGGACCGCACTCGTGCCCACCAGGCAACGACGACGGCTGCTGCTGAGCGCTGTCACGCTCACCGCCGTCGGACTGACCACCACCCAGGCGCTCGCCGCACCGTCCACGCCGCCGACACCGCAGCCCTGGCAGGTGCGGCACCAGGCGGACATCGGAAAGCAACACGCCCAGAAGGTCCGGGGCAAGAGCGCCCTCTCGACCTTCAGCCCCAAGGCCGAGACGGAGGCCGGGGACGGCGGCGACGAGGCGGAGAACTCCGCCGAGGGCGTCGCGCAGTACACCGAGGCCCGCACCGCCCCCGGTGTGGTCGCGCCGGGCGCCTACGGCGCGGCCTGGTCGCAGCTACAGTCCATGCCGCACACAGGCGGCCACTGGGAACACGTCACCGACAAGCCGTACAACTCGGACGACCCGCGCTACCGTGACGTCAACTCCAACTCCAGTGGCGGCGCCGGCCTGGTGACCGGTCGGATCACCGGTATCGCGGCCGACAGCGACGGCTACGTCTACGCGGGCGGCGCCAACGGCGGGGTGTTCCGCTCCCGTACGGGCGGTGGCCACTGGGAGCCGATCGCCGACAAGCTGCCCACGCTGTCGACGGGCACGCTGAACCTGGATGAGGGCGGGCGGCTCTGGTACGCCACGGGTGAGTCCAACACCGGCGCCACCTCCTACGTCGGCACCGGCGTCTACCTGTTGTCGGACCCGAAGCACGGGAAGTTCCAGCCCGGCAACCGCGTCGGCGGCGCCGAGCTGGAGTCCACCATCATCCACGCGCTGCGCTTCGGCGGCGGCAAGGTGTGGGCGGCCACCAGCCGGGGCGTGTGGAGCCACTCCACCACCGACCTCTCCGGCCCGTGGACGCTGGAGTTCGCGCCCAACCCGGACTACCTGCCGGGTGGTTCGAAGGCCAAGGATCCGAGCGCGCCGTACAAGAACATCGCCAATGACATCGCGATCGACCCCAAGGACCCGTCCAAGGTGATCCTGGCGGTCGGTTGGCGCGGCGGCGACACCTACAACGGCTTCTACAGCAAGGCGGCCGACGGCGGTTGGCAGCGGGTCTCCTCGCTGGGCGACCTGCCGACGGACGCGGCGAACGTCGGCAACGTGACCTTCGCGCGCTCGGCGGACGGCTCGCGCTACTACGCGATCGACCAGTCGCCGGACGTCATGGCGCACAACCCGGACACCGGCCTCAAGGGCATCTACGTCTCCAAGTCCGGCTCGCCGTCCGGCCCGTGGACGCTGATCGCGGACAAGGACAAGCTCAAGGGCTCGGGTTCCGCCCTCCAGGACCCGGGCTACCAGCCGGGCATCCAGGCCTGGTACAACCAGTCCCTCCAGGTCGACCCGGCCAACCCGGACCACGTCTACGCGGGACTGGAGGAGGTCTTCGAGACCACCGACGGCGGCGCTGAGTGGGCCACCGTCGGACCGTACTGGAACAACGGTTTCCCGTGCTGGAGCATCGACCCCACCAAGCAGACCGGTGACTGCTCGCCGACCACCCACTCCGACCAACACGCCGTCGCCTTCGGCAGCTACCAGGGCAAGGTCAATGTCTACGTAGGCAACGACGGTGGCATCTACAAGCGCCCGGGCAACGGGCAGTTGGACGCCTGGGGGCACGGCAAGGACTGGACGCCGCTCAACGACGGCACCATCGACACCCTGCAGTACTACTCGGTCGGCGTCGGCAAGGACCCGGCGGACCGCTCCGGCAAGGGCGTCATCGTCAGTGGCGGTCTGCAGGACAACGGCGAGTCCATCCTGCGCGCCCACGACAAGGTGATGGGCTCCAACTTCGGCGGCGACGGCGGCGACACGCTGGTCGACCCGGCCAACGGCTGCAACATCGCCGAGGAGTACGTCTACCTCGACATGTGGGTCACCCAGAACTGCGCCGTCAACGACG
>NZ_JBIRFA010000099.1:0-9297 GCF_044327205.1 Kitasatospora sp. NPDC018058
CGACCGGCACCGTGGGGTCATGGGCTGGCCCCGGGCCGTTGCTGCGTCCCGGATGGCGCCCTGCCCGCCCGCTGTTACAAACCGGCGTTGGTCAAAGTTAAGTGGCACACGGTCAAGGTTCAGTGGCAGAGGACACACAGCAGGCCGACCAGGACCCTGGGTCTCCAACGGCAAGAGCCGACGGGCGGAGCTGACCGAAGCCCAGCTCGACCAGCCCGCCGGGCTCAGGCTCGGCTGGCGCCGACCCGGTCGGACCGCGCCCGACGGCCGCCTGTTCCGGACCTTCCGGAACGGCATGGTGCAGGAGAGCGGGTACGGCGTCGTCTGGGCTGCCGCGCGGGCCGGAGTGAGGAAGTTCCATCGTGATTGGTGCAGGTCAATGGCCCTGGTGTGACGAGTCGTTGGGGGGCTCGCGCATGTCGCGGGCGTGATCGTTTCGGGGAGATCATCCGTCAGCCGGTTCCGGGCTGTTTTCCTGGATCTCCTGCACGCTCTGTACAGGCCCTCCTACGCTGCGAGCAGGGTCCGGTGGGCCCGCGAGGGAGGGGACATGGCTCAGAACCTGATGGTGTGGCTGATAGAGCGTCGTGTGGTGCTGGAAGAACGTGCTGGGCAGCTGCGCAAGCAGCTGGCTGACATCGAGGCCGAAGTGGCCCGATTGGAGGCTGCTGAGGTCGTCTACCGGCAGTACCAGGAGGACGCCGACGCCGGGCACCCCGACGCTGAGGCATGGCAGCAGGCCCTGGAGGAGGCCACCGGCGGAGAACCCGCCGTGCCCGCGCCCGGCGCCGGTGTGACACCGGGCGCCGCGGGCCAGCTGCTGATCGGCCATCGTGGCCCCGACACTCGCCCGCAGGACCTGCCCGCCGACTACCAGGCGATCATGAGGATCGTCGCGGGCGGCAACGGCCCGCTGCAGGCCAAGGACGTGGCCCGTGAGCTGGGGCTGGATTCGGTGCCGGCGAAGGTGGAGCCGGTGCGCGGGAAGCTGCGCAAGCTGGCCGAGCGCGGCTGGATCACCCGAACCCCTGCGGGACGCTACCTGCCCCGGTAACCCGCCACCGGCCTGGCACGACACAACGGCCGATTTGCGCCGCAACGAGGGTGTGCCCGGCCGGAGTTGGGTGATGCGTGAATAAAACCACCAGCCCCTCCGGGGACGCCGTCAGCCTCGTCTACTCCGTCCGCCTGCCGCTGTCCGGCCAGAGCGTCAACTACGTGGCCGGCCTGATCCGCGCCCACCGCAAGACGATCCGCTCCCGCTGGCGCAAGCTGGACGCCGGGCGGATCGCGGTCATAGTGCCGGCCCACCTGCGCAATGACGAGCGGCTGGCCGACCTGGCCGGCGGCAACGCGGTCTCGGCCTCCACGGTGCGCCGGTGGGTGCTGGAGGTGATCGACCTGCTGGCCGCACGCTCTCCCCGCCTGGACCGCGCGCTGGCGAAGGTGGCCAAGGACAGCGGATGCGTGGTGCTGCTGGACGGCACGCTGATCCGTACCAGGCGGCGGACCGGGCGGGCGAACCGGAAGAACTACTCGGGGAAGCACAAGGCGCATGGCCTGCTGTTCCTCGCGCTCACCGATGCGAAGGGGCGGCTGTTGTGGATCTCCTCGGCCCGCCGCGGTGCCTGCAGCGAGATCACGGCCGCCCGCTACGAGAAGCTGTGCGCGCGGCTGCGGGAGTTTCAGCTGGGGGCGGTGGCCGACCTGGGGTTCGTCGGCCTGGACGACGGGGCCGAGGAACAGCCGGCGGTCATCACGGGCTTCAAGGCGAGCGGCGGCAAGCGCCTCTCGCCCCCGAAGAAGGTCGTGAACCGGCTGATCAGCAGCCTGCGGGCACCGGTCGAGCACGGCTTCGCAAGCCTGAAGACCTTCCGGATCCTGACCAAGGTGCGCATGCACCCGCGGCACGCGACCGCGCTGGTACGGGCTCTGCTGGTGCTGACACACCACCAAGTCGCGCGGTGACCGATGATCTCCGCGCGACGATCACCGTGGTGAGCTGCGCGAGCACCCCAACGACTCGTCACACCAGGGCCGGTGGCCTGCACCAATCACGATGGAACTTTCTCAGTGTTCAGCGAGGAGGAGCAGGCCACCCCGCTGGCCAAGCGCCCGTACGACGTCCGTCACGCCGGGATCTCGCTCTGGCTGGCCTCCGGGGTGCCGCCGGCGGAGTGCGCCCGTCGTGCGGGGCACAGCATCACCGTTCTGCTCCGGGTCTACGCCAAGTGCATCCACGGTGACGAGGACCACGCCAACCGGCTGATCACCGAACGGCTCGCGCGGCGGGCCGTGCCCCCGCCACTAGGAGCCGTCCGGCCGATCATGTGAAGGCGGAGGAAAAGGGCGGGCCGGGGGCCGACGGCTCCTGGTAGAACATGGGCCGATGGGCATCCAGGAGCGCGACCGCAAGGTATACCGACCTCTAGGGCGGGCTGGCCTCAGGGTCATCCCGAACGCTATACCGGACGGCACGATGCCGTGCGTCTGCGGCTACCGTGCCGAGGACGTAGCCGACAGCTTCTTCCACCGGTACGACACCCCACGGCTCGTCGAGCGGCTCAATGCGGACTGGTACGACCTCGCCGTCTCCTCGGGCCTCTTCGACCATCAGCGCGAGTTCCTCGTGCAGCTTCCGCAGGGCACCCGTTCGCACCAGGCCTCTCTGGAGCACATGCACAGCGGCAACGATGCGCCTGCGCTCTGGACCCGGGTCCGGCTCCTGGAGCGCTGGGACATCATGGGCCGGGGTGCGGGATCGGCATTCCTCGGCGTTCACGCGGGCCACCCAGGCTTCGCCATGATGGCTCTGGACGCCAGCGTGTTCGTCTGTGCCTCGACGGGCGAGGCCGGCATCGATGTACTCGCGGTGCGCCGCCCAGACCGCTCGGAGAACGTCCTGCGGCAGCTCGAGTGGATCGCCCGTCATAGCGATCCCTACAACCGCGAGCTCCAGCAGCGGGTCGCCGTCTGGCTCGCCGGTCGCCCGGGGACCATTTCGGGTCGCTGACGACACGACGAGGCCCTGGCTGATCCCCCCACGATCGGCCGGACAGCTCCGGCCTGACTTTGGTCCGCGCCTGGTCCGGAATCGCTGGTCAGGACTGGGATCAGCGCGAAACCAGGTGAGACAAACCACCCAAAACGACCATCCGGCGTGACCCGCTGTTCGAGCACAAGAAGAAGGCCCCTGATCTGCGTTTCCACAGATCAGGGGCCTTCTCCGTATCCTGTGGCTGGCGCAGGGTTCGAACCTGCGTAGCTTGCGCGACAGATTTGGCAGCCGCTCCCAGCTGGCTGCATCGGGGTCGATGGCCAGTTGTTCCTGGAGGGTGGCGAGGCGGGCTTCGGGGCTCTGGAGGGTGGGGCAGTCCCAGCGGTGCAGGCGCGTGCCGCTGGTGGGGATGGCGTAGACGGCGCCGGCGTCTAGTTCGGCGCGCCAGCGGGCGATGTCCTGTTCGGCGGTGTGCAGCTGGTGTGTGCGGTGTCGGCAGCGGTCGCGCTCGCCCTCGGGATGGGTGTAGCAGGCACAGGCACCGCACGTGACGCAGCGGGTGCAGGCCTGCCGTCGCCGGTCTTGGCGGAAGTGGTGCGGCGTTACGGTGCGGCGCGTGCTCGCGCCGTGGACGAGGAAGTCGACCGCGCCGGCGGCGGCGAGCTCCTCGGCCAGATCCTCCAGCCGCTCGTCGGTGACACCGACCAGGGCGGCCAGCTCGTCCCAGGTGTGCTCGGAGTCGGCGGTGGCCTGGGCAAGGAGGACCGCGTACGCGAGGGACCGGCTGCTCGTGCTCAGCGACTATTGGGGTGCCCTGCGGTTCCTGCCCTACGACCGCGGCTGGGCCGTCGCCAGCGACATCCCGCGCTGGATCGGGGACCGCCCACTTCCCGTCCAAGCCGATGACTGGCACCCCGCCGACTGGCTGCTCGCCCCGATGTACAGCGCCGGCGGCGACCTGCTCGGGGTCCTCTCAGTCGACCGCCCGCATAACGGCAAGCGACCCGACACTTCATCACTTCAGGCGCTGGAGAGGTTCGCGGCGCAGGCCTCCATCGCAATCGGCAACGCCCGGCTCCGAGCGGAACAGCAGCGCGTACTGGCCCGACTGGAGAAGGAACAGCAGGAGCTGCGGGCCAGCGAGGAGGGCTTCCGGCAGGCCTTCGAGTACGCGCCCAGCGGGATGGCCATCACCGAACTGCACGGCACCGAGCGCGGCCAGCTGATCAGAGTCAACGACGCATTCTGTCGGCTGCTCGGCCGGCCCCGGGCGATGCTGCGCCAGCACAGCTTCGCCGAGTTCGTCCACCCCGACGACCAGGCGCTGCTGGAACGCACCAGCTTCGAGGGTGGCCGGGCGGAACTGCGGCTGTCCCGGCGGGACGGCGGCTACCAGCGGGTCCGTCTGCGCAACTCGGTCGTGGCGGACGCCGCCGAGGGCCCCAGCTTCCTGCTCACCATCGTCGACGACATCAGCGACTACACTCACCCCGCGCAGCCTCTGGGCAGGCAAAACCTCGAAGAACTGCTGGAGTACTAGCTGCAACGCCGTGTAGATAGGGTCTGCGGGGACCCGTTACGGGTCTGGTGTGGTCAGGATGTTGATGCTGATGGTGGCCTTGTAGCTGGTCCGGTCGACGGTGCCTTTGGCGTTGTACTTGGAGATCGCGCGTTTGACGACGCGGGGTCGGGTGCGGATGCGCCGGTCGGGCATGAGGTCGGCCAGGACGCGCCGGCCGATGGTGCCGACGAGGTCGATGACGGTGTCCGCGATGACGCCCGCGGC
Source organism: Kitasatospora sp. NPDC018058 (assembly GCF_044327205.1). Classification (NCBI taxonomy): domain Bacteria; kingdom Bacillati; phylum Actinomycetota; class Actinomycetes; order Kitasatosporales; family Streptomycetaceae; genus Kitasatospora; species Kitasatospora sp. NPDC018058. The sequence continues at coordinate 4,785 of NZ_JBIRFA010000099.1, forward strand.
CTGGATGACCAGGTCGCGGGCGGTGTTGAGGGCGATGGTGAAGCTGGCCCGGTCGGGGTCGACATGGGGGCGCGTTTCGGTGGCGTCGGCCATGGCCAGGCGCAGGACCTGGTAGGTGACCAGCAGCGCGTGGACCTCCTGGTCGAGGCCGGCTGGGGTGCGGGCGCGCAGGACACGGCCGCCCAGGATGGTGGACTTGATCTCCAGGTAGGCGGTCTCGATCTCCCACCGCTGGTGATACAGCGTGATCAGTTCGGCGGCGGGATGGGTCCGGTGGTCGGTCAGGGTGGTCACCAGCCGGTAGCGGCCGGTGCGGCGGCCGGTGACCGTAGCGATGCTGATCTCGCAGTCGATGACCCGGACCGCGACGGTGCCGAGCCTGGACAGGTAGGAGCCGTCACGGTTGCGGTGAAGGACGGGCAGGCGGCGGCCGTTCTTCACGCGGACCAGCACCTGCGCGCCGGTGGTCGCGATGGCGGCCACCGGGCTCTGCGCGGCGAAGTTGCGGGCCAGCAGCACGATCATGCCCTCGCGCAGGCTGCGGAGCAGGCGTGGCGCGTAGGTGGTCTCGCCGTCGGCGGTCGGCCCGAACACCGCGTCCAGGACCGTGCGGGTGCCTCAGGACACCAGGACCAGCAGCCGCAGCGCCGGATACCCCGAACCGCCGTTGTTACAGCGGTGTTTGGTGTATTCGGTCAGGTTCGCCGGGCTGTCGGGCACAGCCATCGTCGTGCCGTCGATCCTTGATCCACTACTTCGAGCTCCGCCGGCGTTCGTACTCGGCGACGTAGTAGCTGGTATGCCTCGCGGTTCCGGCTCGGTGGACAGCGTGGTGCTCGCGGTCCACCATGAAGGGACCGTTTCCGCCGAGCCTGGGACGGTCGGCGCGCCCTTCGATGACCTCCTTGAGATGCCAGTAGAAGACCCAGCCGAAGGAGACGCTGTCCACGCGTGAGATCGCGAACTCGGTCATTTCCCTGGGAGTATCCGGGTGGTTGATTCGGTATTTCTCGCCGACCAGTTCCAGTTGCTCTTGCACGAGCGCGGTTGCTTCATCCTTGTTCAGCACGGGTGATGTTCTCACGGTCAGCCACTTGCGAGGATACGGATCAGCAGCAACCACCGAGACGCGGGCCTGGATGGAGGCCAATACCGGGCCCAAGGGCGGACGTTCCTACAAGCTCTGCCAGCGCTGCGGCCCGACTCCCTGACCCGATCCAGGCGGCGGTGGAGCGCGGCCCTACGTCTCATGAGACATGTTGAACGCGAAGAACAGTTCAGATCCGGTGACTTCGGCAGGTATGGGCCACTAGCCTGCGTGTTTCATCCGGGGGCGCGTCCGGATCATGATCGGAAAAGCGAAAGTGCTTTCTGAGCTGCAACGATGAGGCTTGTCTAAGGTCCCAGTCGTACCAGCAGGAAGGCACTTTCTGCGTGCACACTACCCGGTCACGCCCCAAGCTCGTCGTCAGCGCCGACGGGCACGGGGTGGTCAACCACGCCGGCTCGCGTCTGCTGGCGGATCTGGCCGACGCCACCTCGCTGACCAGCGCCTTCAGCGACGCCCTTCACCGGCTGCGACCGCGCGGGACCGGGCACGATCCCGGCCGCGTCGCGGTGGACCTGGCGGTGATGCTCGCCGACGGAGGCGAGGCGATCCGGGACCTGGCCGTGCTCCGCGACCAGCGCGACGTGTTCGGCCCCGTCGCCTCCACCCCCACCGCCTGGCGCGTCCTGGCGGGCATCGACACCAACAACCTGAACGCACTGCGGGCAGCCCGGGCCGCTGCCCGCGAGGTCGCTTGGCTGCAGACCGCCGAGACCACGGACGGGATACCGCCAGCCCGCGCCGGAGGACGTCAACTGCCAGGCCTGGTCCTGGACATCGACGCCACCCTGATCACCTGCCACTCCGAGAAAGAAGAGGCCGCCGCCACCTACAAACGCGGCTTCGGATACCACCCGATGCTCTGCTTCCTGGACAACACCGGCGAGGCCCTCGCCGGCATCCTGCGACCCGGCAACGCCGGAGCGAACACCGCAGCCGACCACATCACGGTCGTCGATGCGGCCCTCGCGCAGATTCCCGATGCCCACCGCCACGGCACCCCGGTCCTCATCCGAACCGACAGCGCGGGCAGCGCGAAAGCCTTCCTCGCGCACCTACGCGCCCTGCGACAGCGCGGAATCCAGACCGCCTTCTCCGTCGGACACGCCGTCACCGAACAGGTCCGCAAGGCCATCCGGGTCCTACCCGACCAGGTCTGGCACCCGGCCCTGGAACAGGACAGCACCCTTCGTGCCGGTGCCGAAGTCGCCGAGCTGACCGGCCTGGTCGACCTCACCGGATACCCGGACGGCACCCGCATCATCGTCCGACGAGAGCGCCCCCACCCAGGCGCCCAGCTGTCCCTGTTCGACCAGGACGAGGGCATGCGCCACCAGGTCTTCCTCACCGACACCCCCGTCGCCGGCGGCGGCTCGATCCAGTACCTGGAGGTCCGCCACCGCGCTCACGCCCGGGTCGAGGACCACATCCGCTGCGGCAAGACCACCGGCTTCGGCCGCTTCCCCTCCCGCCACTTCGCCATCAACCAGGCCTGGCTGGAGCTGTCCCTGACCGCCATCGACCTGCTCGCCTGGGCCCGGACCCTGCCGCTGGACGGCGAGTTGGCCACTGCCGAGCCCAAGAAGCTCCGCTACCGCCTCCTGCACGCTGCCGCCCGGATCACGCGCGGAGCCCGCCGCCTATACCTGCGGATCGCCGCCACCTGGCCCTGGCGCCACGAACTGACCGCGGCGTTCAGCCGCCTGGTGGCACTACCCCGACCGGCCACCTGACAGACGAAGCAGCCCCTGACCACCCACGACCCGAGGACCCAGGAGCACCCGGCCATCGCGCCGGGCCCTCGGCATGCCCAACGTCCCACGGCAGCCCCGCGACCTCCGACACAGAGATCACCCCAGATCAACCGACGCGAACCGAAACACGGAGGCTAGTGTCATGCGCCAAAAATGGCGAGCGTAAGTGTCTAGTCTATTTCGGTGCTGGGTGGGTTGATCTTGGCGAGATAGTCGGCGAGTGACTTCAGGATCTCGTCGGCGGTCTTCGTCCAGGTGAAGGGTCGTGGGTTCTCGTTCCAGGTGTCGATCCACGCCTTGATGTCGTCCTCCAGGGCCTTGACGGAGGTGTGGACGCCACGCCGGATGAGCTTGTCGGTCAGCAGCCCGAACCAGCGCTCGACCTGGTTGATCCAGGACGAGCCGGTCGGGGTGAAGTGGACATGGAAGCGCGGGTGCCTGGCCAGCCACGTTCTGATCTCGGGGGTGTTGTGGGTGGCGTAGTTGTCGCACACCACGTGGACATCGAGCTCGCGCGGCACGGCTTTGTCTATCGCGGTCAGGAACTTCTTGAACTCGATGGCGCGATGGCGGCGGTGGAGTTGGCTGATGACGGTGCCGTCGGCGATGTTGAACGCGGCGAACAGGCTGGTGATCCCGTGCCGCAGGTAGTCGTGGGTGCGCCGCTCGGGCATGCCCGGCATCATCGGCAGCACCGGCTGTGACCGGTCCAGTGCCTGGATCTGGCTCTTCTCGTCGACGCAGAGAACCACCGCCTTCTCGGGCGGGTTGTGGTAGAGCCCGACGACGTCGACGACCTTCTCCACGAACAGCGGATCGGTGGACAGCTTGAAGGAGTCCTGCAGGTGCGGCTTGAGGTCGAACTTCTTCCAGATCCGCCCGATGGTGGACTTGCTGAGCCCGGTGCGCTTGGCCATGGAGGCGCGAGACCAGTGCGTGTCCTTGCCCGGCGTGGACTCCAGGGTTGCCACGACGACCTCCTCGACCTGATCGAGCAGGATCGACGGCGGCCGGCCCGGGCGGGGCTCGTCGGCCAGCCCGTCCAGCCGGTCGGCGATGAAGCGGGAGCGCCAGCGGTTCACCGTCGCCTGGGCGATGCCGAGTTCGGCGGCGACCTGCTTGTTCGTCCCACCCTCCGCGCACCGCAGCACGATCTTCGCGCGCAACGCCAGGAACTGCGCGGTCTTCGCCCGTCGCGCCCAACGCGTCAACTGAGCGCGCTCGGCCTCGGTGAGCACCAGATCCGGCTTGTTCCGGCCCGGCCGCGGATCGTCGGCCAGGCCGGCCATCCGCTGAGCGGCGAACCGGGAGCGCCACTTGCCCGCCGTGGCCGTGGTGATGCCCAAGTCGGCCGCGATCTGGGTGTTTGATGCTCCGTCCGCGCAGGCCAGGATGATCCGTGCGCGTTCGGCCAGACGGGAACGCACCGCACCACCCGCCCAGCGCGACAACTCAGTGCGCTCCTCATCCGAGAGGGCGATCTCGACTGCGCGGGGTCCCCTGTGTGACATGAAAACAGTCTACATATCTAGGCTCGCCATTTTTGGCGCAAGACACTAGTACTGCAACCGCAGTTATGGAGTGTGGCCTCGGCGTTTGTAGTGGCTGTGACGGGCCCGGGTCTGGCTTCGCCGCCGCCAGTACGACCAGC
>NZ_JBIRFA010000100.1:0-9156 GCF_044327205.1 Kitasatospora sp. NPDC018058
GCTGATGTCCCGTGAATGTGGCCACCACGCTCCGTCGAGCACGCCCTCGCGCGACTGTGTGGTTTCCAGCCGCAACAGGACCGTCCCCGGCTTCGTCGCCTGCCGGAACCGGTCCGGCAGAAGCCCGTGGTGCGAAGCACTGGTTTCGTCCGACATGGCTCGCCACCCATCCGCGGGCGCGGGCCGAGCCCGCTGAGCGAGGGACGACCCTCAGGGCGCGGCGGCTCGGGCCGCCCCGATATCCCCACGGTACTCCGCCCGCACCGGGCCGGCCCGGCCGGTCACGAAAGCCGTGGTGGAGGGTGCCGACCCTCTCGGCGCCACTCGATCAGGAACAGGGTGGCCGTCGCTCGTGTGCCCGCCCCGCTTCTCCTTCAGGACGTGGGAGAGCGCGCGCACCACGGCCCGCACCCCGTCCTGCGAGCGCTCGACGCGGTTGACCCAGTCGATGAGCTGTTCCACCCCGAACTGCTCCCCGCCGGCCTCGCGCTCCTCGACCAGGCCGTCGGTGAAGCACGGGCGCCCGGGCCTCGCCGACCCAGTCCGGGAATCAGGGAGGGGCGACGGCCCGCAGGCATTGCCCCCAGTGCCGCGCCGCGGGCCCGTCGAGGATCCGCGCGATCCCGCCGGCGGTCACCTGTACGCGCACACGCCCCGAGACGCCCGTGTAGACCGGCTCCCCGTTCGGGCCGAGGTCGGCGGTCAAATGCACGACGACCGTCTCGGGCGGCGCGTGGGTGCCGGGAGCACCGGGCAGGGCAATCGCGTACCGCAGTACGGAAAGCCATGGCGAACCTCCTCACCACCGGGCGTTCGGGCCCCTCCCGCCCCGCGGCGGGCGGCCCGACACTGAACAGCGCAGGCCGTCGCCGCAGCGGTCCGGCGCGGGCCCCCGCCGCCGGACTCCCGCAAGCCCTTGACACCGGGCAATTCACGTCTTACGAGTGAGGCAGAGGGGGTTGGCTCAAGGAATCCGCTCGTGCGGGAGGAGGCCCCGCGATGGCTCGCTCCGTCGGTATCGATCTGGGCACCACGAACTCCGTCGTCTGTGTCCTGGAGGGGGGCGAGCCCACCGTCATCCCCAATGCGGAAGGGGCGCGCACCACCCCGTCAGTCGTGGCGTTCGCCAAGGGCGGCGACGTGCTGGTCGGCGAAGTCGCCAAGCGCCAGGCCGTCACGAACGTGGACCGCACCGCCCGCTCCGTCAAACGCCACGTGGGCGACCCGCACTGGCGCTTCCCCGACACCGGCGACGTCGAGGGAAAGCGATACACGGCGCAGGAGATCTCCGCCCGTGTACTGCAGAAGCTCAAGCGCGACGCCGAGGCCTACCTCGGCGAGGACGTCACCGACGCCGTCGTCACCGTCCCTGCCTACTTCAACGACTCCCAGCGCACCGCCACCAAGGAAGCCGGGGAGATCGCGGGCCTGAAGGTGTTGCGCATCGTCAACGAGCCGACCGCCGCGGCCCTCGCGTACGGGCTGGACAAGGAGAGTGACCAGACGATCCTGGTCTTCGACCTCGGCGGTGGCACCTTCGACGTCTCCCTGCTGGAGATCGGCGAGGGCGTGGTGGAGGTGAAGGCTACCAACGGCGACACCCACCTCGGCGGCGACGACTGGGACCAGAAGATCGTCGACCACCTCGTCCAGCAGTTCAGGAACGGCTACGGCATCGACCTGTCGAAGGACAAGATGGCCGCGCAGCGGCTGCGCGAGGCTGCCGAGAAGGCCAAGATCGAGCTTTCCTCGACGAGCGAGACGACGATCAATCTGCCATACATCAGCGCCTCCGCCGAGGGCGCGCTGCACCTGGACGAGAAGCTCACCCGCGCCCAGTTCGAGCAGCTCACCGCCGACCTGCTGGAACGCTGCAAGACCCCGTTCCACCAGGCGGTGAAGGACGCCGGGATCAAGGTGTCCGACATCGACCACGTCATCCTCGTCGGCGGCTCGACCCGCATGCCGGCCGTCACCGGCCTGGTGAAGGAGCTGACCGGCAAGGACCCGCACAAGGGCGTCAACCCGGACGAGGTCGTCGCCGTCGGTGCCTCCCTGCAGGCCGGTGTCCTCAAGGGCGAGGTCAAGGACGTCCTGCTGCTGGACGTCACCCCGCTGTCCCTCGGCATCGAGACCAAGGGCGGCATCATGACCAAGCTGATCGAGCGCAACACCACGATCCCCACCCGGCGCTCTGAGATCTTCACCACGGCCGAGGACAACCAGCCGTCCGTGCAGATCCAGGTCTACCAGGGCGAGCGCGAGATCGCCGCGTACAACAAGAAGCTCGGCATGTTCGAGCTGACCGGCCTGCCGCCGGCGCCGCGCGGCCTGCCCCAGATCGAGGTCACCTTCGACATCGACGCCAACGGCATCATGCACGTCGCCGCCAAGGACCTCGGCACCGGACGGGAACAGAGGATGACCGTCACCGGCGGCTCCTCCCTGCCCAAGCAGGACATCGAGCGCATGATGCGCGAGGCCGAACAGCACGCCGAGGAGGACCGTCGCCGCAAGGAGGCCGCCGAGATCCGCAACCAGGCCGAACACCTCGTCTACTCCACCGAGAAACTCCTCCAGGACAACCCGGACAAGATCCCCTCAGACGTCACGTCCGAGGTCAACGGGGCCCTGGCGGACCTGAAGGACAAGCTCAAGAGCGAGGACAGCCCGGCCATCCGCACCTCGATGGAGCGCGCGGCCACCGTCGCACAGAAGATCGGCACCGCCCTCTACGCCCAGGCCGGCGGCCCGCAAGCCTCGGCCGGCACCGGCCCGACGCAGAGCGGCGATGAGGAGGAGGTCGTCGATGCGGAGATCGTCGACGACCAGACCCCGAAAGGAGAAACCGGATGAGCCGGGCCGCCAATCCGGGCCGGGACGACCGCCCCGGGGGGCGTCATCCGTGACAGCAGCCACCCTCCAGTCACGACAACCCGGCCCCACCCTGGCAGGCCCGCCCACCGGGGCGCCCCGCCGGCTCGTGGTGGCGGGCCGGCGGGGCGTGGCTGAACAATGCGCCCCGCGGCTGCTCACTGGCACGGCACGGGCGCCTCCGCGTGCGACGGGGCGGCCGTGCCCGTTGGACAGCGGGTGACAACACGAGCCCTGCCCGCCGCACTCCGCCGAATCCTTTCTCCGCGACCCGGACGTGCTGATCTACACCACGCCGGCCGCCGATTGGCGGATCGCCGGACACACGCTGCACGGCCAGCCCGACCCGCTGGGGGACGCGCTGACCCGCCGCCCACGGCACGCCGCCATACCCGCCACGTCGGCCGGTGAGGATCCGGCGGCGGGGCGCGGGTCTGGAGAGCGAGCCGGTCCGGTTCTGGCTCTCCGACCTGCCCGCCGACATCCCGCTGACCACTCTGGTGCGAATGGCCAAGGTCCGCCGGCGCGTTGAGCATGATTACCGGGAGATGGAGCAGGCTCTCGGTCTGGCCCACATCGAGGGCCGCACGTTCACCGGCTGGCACCATCACGTCACCCTCGTGTCCCTCGCCCACGCCTTCTGCACCCTGCGCAGACTGGACACCGCCCCCAAAGACTCGGGGGCGGCCTGAGCCTCTACCAGGTCGTCCGCGAGCTGCAGATAGTTCTCGCGACCTGGGCCGGCGCCGCGACCCCTACTGGGAAGCGGGCTCGCCCCAGTTGATGCGTTCCACAGCATGCGGCGGGAACGACACCCGAGATCCGTCCTTCTGAGTGACGTGCACCCATCCGTGCTCGTCGATACGAATGATGCCCCCGACCGACTCGCCGAGCGCAACGCCGGGGCTGACGTATCCCGCCCCATGGGCCAGATGCACTGTTCCGGGGTTCGCCTCAAGGCCTGCCATGACCTGATTGTCCATGTTTGCGCCCGGGTCCACCATCGGAGCCCTGCCATGCCCGCCCAAGGGGCCTGGTGTCCACCTCCGTGCCCTGGTCGGCCCGGGGCCAACCATCCGTTGCGCCCGCCCTTGCCGAGGGTCGGCTTTTCCAGGGGGACGAGGAACCGTCCCGGTGGCCCGACGAAACGGATGTGCCGCTGTGCGCGGTCGGACGCGTCGGGTTGCTCGGTGCCGCCGCTGTCCTACACGTGGAACGGGACGGTCGTGACGACGACCTTCGGCAGGGGGCGCAGCGCCCTCCGTAGCCGAGCCGCGAGCCGGTTGTGCAGGAGGCGGTGGCGCCAGTGCCGTACGACGATCTCCGGGAGGATGACGGTCAGGGTGAGGTCCGGGCGCTGGTGGTGCAGCGATTCGATGTAGTTGACCAGCGGTGCGACGATCGCGCGGTACGGGGAGAGGACGATCTTCAGCGGCAGGTGGTCGCCCCACAGGTTCCAGTACTCAAGGAAGCGTTGGGCCTCGTCCGCGCTGGGGCTGATGTGGAGCGCGAGGACGGGCTGCTGGAGCGAGGTGGCGTAGGCCAGCGCTCGCATGCCGGCCTGGTTCAGTGCGGCGATCGGCACGATCGACAGGGGGTGGATCTCCTCGGGAGTCTCCTCGCTCTCCGCTTCGGCCGTGGTCCCGAACGGCGCTCCGGGCGCGGTGCCCAGCGTCTGTGCGGTGCCTCGTGTTGTGCCGGCCCCTGATCTCGGAGGTGTGATGGTACGGCTGGGGACTTCGACGGCATGGGGATGCAGGGCGATCGCCGCGCCGACCGTGTCGTAGTGGTGCCGGATTCGTGTCGTCACCAGGATGAACAGTCCCACCGTGAGCACGGCGAACCAGGCGCCCTCGGTGAACTTCGTGATGCCGGCGGTGACGAAGACGATCGCCGAGAGCAGGGCGCCGGTGGCGTTGAAGGCCAGGCTCTTACGCCAGTGGCGGTCGCGCAGGCGCCACCAGTGCACGACCATGCCCGTCTGTGACAGTGTGAAGGCGAGGAAGACACCGACGGCATAGAGCGGGATCAGGGGGCCGGTCTTGCCGCCGAACGCCGCGTAGACCGCCGCCGCCGCGACGGAGAGCAGGATGATCCCGTTGCTGAAGGCCAGGCGGTCGCCCAGCCGCAGGAAGATCCTCGGTGCCTGGCTGTCACGGGCCAGCAGGAACAGGACGCGGGGGAAGTCGTTGTAGGCGGTGTTGGCGGCGAGGAGCAGGATCGCGGCGGTGGCGGCCTGGGTGAAGACGTAGAAGAAACCAGGGCCGAAGGTGCGATGGGCGAGCTGTGACAGCACCGTCTCGTTCGCACTGGGCACGACGCCGTCGAGGTGGACCAGAGCGATCGTGCCCGCGAACAGCGCGACGAGCAGGCCGACCATCCAGGTCAGTGTCGTGCGGGCGTTGCGCCACTCGGTCGGCTGGAAGGCCGGCACTGCGTTGGAGATCGCCTCGATGCCAGTCATCGCCGTCGAGCCGGAGGCGAAGGCACGCAGGACCAGGAGCAGGCTGATGCCCTCGGTCGCGGTCGGCTGTGGTGTCGTGGTCGGGTGGAAACCGTGGCCGGCCGCGTCGAACAGGCCCACGGCGACGAGTGCGAGGACCGCGAGGACGAAGGCGTACGTCGGTGCGGCGAACAGCGCACCCGCCTGTCGCACACCGCGGAGGTTCCCGGCGAGCAGCACAGCGATCACGGTGACGCCGATCGGCACGATGTCGCCTTGGAGCGAGGGGATCGCCGAGGTGACCGCCGCCATCCCGGAGGCGATCGAGACCGCGACCGTGAGGATGTAGTCGGTCATCAGACCGGCAGCGGCCGCCAGCCCGGGAACGCGGCCCAGGTTGGCGGTGGCGACGATGTACGAACCACCGCCGTGCGGATAGGCACGGATCGTCTGACGGTAGGACACCCCGACCGCGAGCATCAGGAACACGATCGTCACGGCGATCGGCACCGAGTACCGCAACCCGGCGGCACCAGCGAGGACGAGGACGGCCAGCATCGCCTCAGGTCCGTACGCGACCGAGGAGAGCGCGTCGGCGGAGAGCACCGGCGACGCCACCAGCTTGCGCATCCGCTCATGCGCGATCGCGGTGCTCCTCAGCGGAGCCCCGAGCAACGCGTGCCGGACCCCGGTACCGACCCGGCCGAGCCGGGAAGTCCGTGTGTCCTCGCTGGTCGCCTCAACCGCAGGCGGTCCTCCGCCAACCGCGGCGACCCGCACGAAACGACCGAAGCGGACCGGCCGGATCTCCGAAGGAGCGGGATAACGACCGAGATCCGGATCCACCGGCAGCGCACGTCGCCATGCCTGCGGATCCCCGGCAACCCGACCCCACTCAAGCCCCACCCGGCGCAACACTCCGAGCTGCTCCGCGTCGAGCGCCGACAGCAGGGCGTCGGGGCTCGACGCGCCGTCTTCCCGGGCACTGCCATCGCCCCGCCGTGTACTCGACACAGCACACAGTGTTACGCATGGCGTCCCCTGCCCGGGGCAAGGCACACGCCGGGCCGCCACATGCTCGGCACGGCGGGCGGCGTCGAGCACGTCGTGGCCGCGCCATTCCCGGATGTCACCTGCTTCGAACACCAGCGACCTCCGAGGTCTGTGGCGTCTTCCATTCCCTGTCGGTGGTGTGCGCGCTGCACTCGCCCGGTGTGCCGGTCGCGCGACTCGGCGCGATCACCGGCCGCGCGGCGGTGGTGGTGGAAGTGCCCCGGTCGCGGGCGGCCTGTCCGGCCCCTACGGTCGTGTTCTGGCGCAGGCTCGTCGGAGTGGGAGGCCAGGATGCGGTACTACCGGTGGATACTCGAGACCCAGGACGACGACGGCCGCTGGTCCCAGCAGGACGGCGCTCCCATGCCGAACCCCCTGGAATACGACGGGCCACCCCAGCGCGCGGCCAACCACCTGCGGGACGTGTTCGTGCGCACCCTCTCCAGTCCCGCTCCCGGCCCCCGGGCGATCAGGGTCCGAGCCTGGGAGGGGCGACACTCGGTCGGCGAGCCTCAGGCCGAAACCGAGTGGTCACGCGAGTAGCGGGACCAGCCGCAACCAGGAGGACGGCGGCGCGGCTCGCCGCATCACCGTTGCCTGCACCCGGACGTCCGTTCGCGCGGGACGGCTTCGGTCATCGACTGCGAGGCCGCCGCGGAGCAGGGCTTCATCCGGGCACGCGACGGCGCATCCCCTGGCGGTGTCCGCGCACCTGCCCGGCTGACCCGCGGTGCCGACGGGTGCGGGAGCCGACGGCGGGAGGTCGGAGTCGGGCCGGCGGCGAACGGCATGATGTCGTCCGCTGCCGATCGTTGTCACCCGTCGGCCCGTAGGTCTGCCGTCGGCACACCCGCGGCTGTCAGGAGGTCGGTGCCGGTGCGGGTGTTGGCCGGGTCGGACGCCGCTGTCATCAGCCACTCGGCGGCGGAGGCCTCGGCTTCGGGGGGAATCACCAGGAGCTCCAGGCGCAGAGGGATGAAGGAGCACACCATCACCTCGTCCGCGTCCTGCTCCTGTTCGAACCACCCGACGTGGATGACGTGGCCTGCGACCGGGACCCGCCGGGGGATGACCGGCCAGTGCGTCGGATTCACGGTGACGCGGGTGACCTTCCCCCACTTGGGGTCCAGTGCCGCCGCCAGCGGGGGGAGTTCACGTAGGAGGTCGTGCGAGTGCGGCCACCAGGCCCCGTCCAGCCGGCCCCGGGTGGCGCCCTCGGGTCTCAATGAGAGCCGGACCGCCGGTTCCGGCCCCGGTGGGTCGGCAGCGGTGGGATCGAAGGTCGCGGTCATGTCGAACACCTGCCTCGGGCCCGCTTGTGGACGACCTGGCTACTGCCGCCAGGGCACCGCAGCAGTCCACAAGCCATGGACGGTGGGTTCTTCCACCGTACTCCGGCCACAGCCGGACCCCGGGTGAGCAGGGGGCTGACAGTGGTGTTACCCGCTCGAGCTTCGAGGGGCCGTCGCTGTCAACGGCCAGTTCGTCGGCCTGATCCGTGCGCGACGGCGAGTCACAGGAAGCGTTCGACCGAATGGTGTGTGCGCTATCGAAAACCGGCTGCACTTCGTCCGCGACACCACCTTCGCCGAGGACGCCTCGAAGATCCGTACCGGCCGTGGACACGAGAACATGGCGACCCTGCGCAACCTCACGAGATCACCGGACTTTGCAACAGCCCTGCTCGACGGGCTTCCCTGCCTTGCCTCCACGTAGATCGGCGTACGCTGCACCAGCATTTCCCCTGTTTTTTCAAATACTGATTCATGTGTACGGCGGGCTCGAATTCTCGCAATGCGGAGTATCCTGGAAGGTGCCGGTAGGAGTTACCGGTAGGACGATCGCGAGGAGGCGAATATGCAGATCACTGAGGCAGGATCCCTGGCTCTGCGGCCCGTGATCGAAAAAATGTCCGCCTTTTCGGCGGGAAGATCATAGGGTGAATGGGGGTCGGGGGGCGTGGATTCAGATTCTGCTGCCCTGGTCGGCGCTACATCTAGGCAGGCCGGAAGGCCGTTCCCCGCAGCGATGCGGGGAACGGCCTTTTTCTGGGGCGGGGGCCGTGTGTCATGGTTCGGCGGAGGACGGGTTGTGCCGGCGTCTGGCGGTGGTGAAGTAGGCGGCGCAGGTGGCGGCGACTGCTGTAACGGGGCGCACCCGGCACGGCGGGTGCGGCGCCGTAGAAGATCCGCTTGCCGACCTCTACCAGGGCGAGGTAGCCGATGACCATGCCGACGAGCGCGGCGAAGAACGCGCCCGGCAGAGGATGGAAGCCGAGTGTAGTGGCCACGGGCGTGGTGGGGATGAGCGTGCCGACGACACCGAGGGCCGCGAGGGTGAGCGGCAGGCTGGGATGGCTGCGGAAGAACGGGATGCGGCGGGTGCGTTCAGCTGCGGCGGGCCGAGGGATGACGGTCGGGCGGGCCGGGTTGTAGGGGAGCCGGTGGTGGCGGACGGCGTCGCCGAGAGCGCTGGAGAGCGTGGCGAGGCATCGGTGGACGGTCACCTTGCCGCGGCCGGCCACCGCTCTCCTGCGCGCCCTGCTCGTCCTGACGAACCTCGAAGCCGGCCGGTGACGGACGATCAAGACCGCGTACTCCCGCCTCCAACCAGCACGAGTACCTCGGTCGAGCACCACGCCAGGGTCTCCGACCAGCGCGTTCGAAGATGGCGAAGGCTCTTTGTACAGACCGCCTACTGACGGGCGCCCTTGACTGTGGGCTGTGTCTTCTGGTTGTAGATCTCCTTGCCGTCCGCGTTGTAGGCGTGGGCGTAGGGGGCCGGGG
>NZ_JBIRFA010000101.1:0-9136 GCF_044327205.1 Kitasatospora sp. NPDC018058
ACCTTGTACAGCATCGAAACGACCACGCGAACATCGTGCCAGCCCAGGCCGTACCACCCCTGTCACCTGCAGCGATGACTTTTCGAGCCCGACAGCCGCCGTCCCCGCAGCCTGCAGGGCCACCATGAACACCCCCGACATACCGCTCGTCGTCCGGCGCTACGGCCCGAGCGACGCCGCCACCCTGCTCGACACCCTGGCCGACGTCTGGGCCGAGGCGCACGCCGGCCACGACGACGTCGCCCGCGCCGGGTTCACCCCCGAGACCCTGCGCCGCCAGATCAGCGGGCACGCGCGGCACGAGGAGTTCACCCTCGTCGCCGCGTTCGCGGCCGGGCAGATCGTCGGCTTCGGCTACGGCTTCCGCTGCTCCCCCGCCTACTGGTACGGCGAGCAGCTGCTGCCGCAGGTCACTCCCGAGGAGGCGCGCACCACGGGCTCCCTCGCGGGCATTTGCGAACTCGCCGTCCGCAGCGGCTGGCAGGGGCGCGGCGTCGGGACCCGCATCCACACCGCGCTGCTGGAGGCGCTCCGCACCGACTGGGTCTCCCTGCTCGCCATGCCCGGCGACCACCCCGCCCAGCACCTCTACCGCCGGCTCGGCTACCGCTACACCGGCCCTTACCAGCCCGGACCCGACGCCCCGGTACTCGACCTGCTGCTGCTGCGCACCAGCACCTGAGCCCGGCATCAGGACGTGCCCAGGGGCAATCGGTAGCACTGCGGCACCGATGTGGGCGCGCGAGGCCGACGCCGCCCAACCGGTTCCGGCCGGGCCTGGCGTTGGACCGGCCGGGACCGGCGGGGGCGGAGGCCCGCTAGATGTGCCGGAATCCTCGTGCGGGATCGCGGGCGCAGTCGGGGTCGAAGGGGGTGAACCAGTCGCTCAGGCCGAGGTTGACCATGCCGAGCATCTGGTTGACCTGGTTGCCGGGGTCTTCGATGCCGTCCATGGAGGCGTCGAACAGCATCAGGACGTCGTGGTCCTGGAAGAGAAGGTCGGAGCAGGCCTCCCAGTCCAGGTCGTACCGATGGACGGGCAGGCCCTCAACGGCGGCTGCTACGAGCCGAGGGCGGTCGGTGGCAATCTCCCGCGCTCGACTGATCGCCAGGTGCAGGGCCATCTCCTCCCCGGTACAGCCCGGCTCCAGGTCCCGCCCGGCCGTCAGGTCGGCCGCCAGGTCGTCGAAGGTCCGCGCCATCTGCCGGCGCCAGCCACTGTCCTGGCCGAAGGTCAGCCTCGGCAGACTGGCGAACAGGCCTGCGCTCTTGCGGGTGAGCTGCTCGTCCCCCAGCGCGGCCACCTCGGCCCAAGCCATCTGGCCCAGGTCCTCCAGCGCCAGGCGCAGCACCGTCCTGGTGCGCGGGGTCAGCTCCCATTCGTCCTCTTCGTCGGCCTCGTCGTACGGGTAGTCCATGCCGTGCTGGGAGAGGTCCTGGAGCCGTTGCCGGACCTGGGCGGCGGCGCGCTCGGGCGCAGCCAGGCAGGTGTCGATGACGAGCAAGCCCTCGTCGTACTCGTCGGCGGCCAGCAGTTCCGCGGCCTGGTGGAGCAGCGCAGCGCCCGGCACCGTGGCGGTGTCGGTCGTGGGGAGGACGACTGCGTAGTGGTTGTTGGTGAACCGGTCGATCAGCGCGGCCACCAGCGCGGCGGCGACGACCGGGTGCTGCCAGGGAGAGGGCAGGTCCAGGTGGTCGACCACCAGCAGGCTGTTGGGCATCTCGACGGCTTCCTCGAACTCCTGGCTGAACTGGCCGTCGGGGGTGAGGACCTGGGCCGCCACGTGGGCGAGGAAGCCGCCTTCGTCGGTCATGCGGTCGTACAGGTTGCCGCTGCGCCAGTAGAGGCAGCGTGCGGCGCGCAGGGTGCCGATGGGCTCGCCGTCGGCGTCGATGCGGGCCGACCAGACCTGCAACCCGTCCCCGGACCTGTCGGTGAGGCGGTGCTGGTGCCGGAGCTCCAGCGAGAGCAGAGCGGGGTCCACCCGCGTGCTGGTCGCGGTCGGGTGCGATGCCATCGTGCTCCCTGGTGGTGGCTGCCCCCTATGGGGGTGGGTGCCGCCAAGCCTAGGGCCTCTGGAAGCGCCGTCGACCCCGCTCGAAGGGGCCACCGCCGCCAGCTAACGGCCTTGGCCCTGCACAGTCATGACGCCGAAGCGAAGGGCGCTGCATGGTCGGGTTCCCTGGCTCTTCGACGGGGCCCGGCCTGCGTTAGGGCGACGGGCGGCAGTGCTCCGCCAGCCCAGCCTCCGACCATGCGCTTGCGGTGGGCCGCCATTCATCTCCTCGTCGCTCCGCCCTGACCAGTGGGCAGGCGCCGGATCCTCCAGTTCGCTGGTCTCCGACGGACGCTGGCGGTTTCGAGCCGGTGGAGAAAGCGCGGTCCGGCTAACCGGAGGACCGGTCTCATCTTCCCATGTATGGTTCGAGGGCAATTCGTTCCATAGGGGGTGTGGCGTGCAGAACGCGGGTCTGGTGCACCAGGTGCGGATGCTGCGCGCGGGCGCCGGGGATCCGGCGGTGCTGCTGGCACAGTTCCGGTTGAGCGCGGTGCTGGTGCCGTTGTGGGGCGATGAGGCGGTGTGGACCGCGGACGAGGGGGGTCTGCGCTGGATCCTCGCGTTCTCGTCCGAGGCGGAGCTGGCGGCGTTCGTGCGGTCGAAGGACTTGCTGCTGGACGGGTTCCCGTACCTGACGGTGCTGGGGAGCCGGCTGCTGGACGTCGCGGTGCCGGACCTGGGTGTGCCCGGGGGGATCGCGCTGGACGTGGCGGGCGGGGAACCGATGCTGCTGCCGCCGGTACGCGGGATCGTGCCTGACGAAGCGGCCCTGGACGGGCCGTCGATGACGAGGGGTGTGGACGGTGGGGGACGGCTACGGGGCTGACCCGGAGGCGCTGAAGCAGGTGGCGGCGGGCCTCAACGGGGTGATCGCCGAGCTCAAGGCGATCGGCGTGGCGGAGTACGCGGAGACCGGGCGCGGCTTCAGCCAGCTGGGGGTGACCGGGATGGAGGCCGGGTCCAGCGAACTGGCGGCGCAGTTCAAGGAGTTCTGCGACCGCTGGGAGTGGGGGGTGCGGTCGCTGGTGGCGAAGGGCAACGACATGGCCGGCAAGCTCGATCTGGCGGCGGGCTGGTACCACGACCAGGAGCAGTACGCGAGCGGCCTGTCCAAGGACGTGTTCGCCACCGTGTTCGGCAACCCCCACCAGAGCGACGAGCAGATCGAGGGCAAGTCCTGGTCGCAGGTGCTGGGCGACAACCCGATCAACGACATCATGCACCCGGACTTCTCCGGCAAGTCCTTCGACAAGGCCGGCTCCGACATCAAGCACCAGTGGAGTGATCTGGGCCAGGACCTGACCCAGGGGCCCGGCGTGGTCACCGGCCGGATCGACCCGCCCAAGGAGAAGTGACGCCGTGGGATTCCTCGACGACGCCATCGACATGGTCGACGGGGCGGTGGACCGCGGGACGAAGATCGCGGCCAAGGGCTTCCAGAAGGGCGCGCACCTCGCGGGTTCCGCGCTCGACAAGGCCGGGCTGCAGGGCGCGGGTCAGACCGTCAGCGGCTGGGGCGACGACGCCGCCGACGACGCCGGCCTCAAGGTCGCCGAGCGTCAGCTCGGCCAGAGCGACGACCCGAAGGAGCTGCTGCACGGCGACGCCAAGAAGCTGACCGAGGCCGCCGACCACCTGCAGAAGCTCCACGACGCGTTCGAGAAGGCCGGCCAGGGCATGTCCCGGCTGGACACCGACCACTGGAGCGGCCAGGCCGCCGACAACTTCCGCGCCCAGTTCGACCCCCAGCCCAAACTGTGGCTGACGGCAGCGGACGCCTGCGCCAAGGCCGGCAGCGCCCTGGCCGCCTTCGGGCACACCGTCAGCTGGGCGCAGGACCAGGCCAAGGACGCCGTCAGGATCTGGAAGGAGGCGCAGAAGAAGACGGACGCCGCCGCCAAGACCTTCATGAACGACGCGATGACGTACGACCTGCGGCTCAAGGCCTACAACGCGACCCCGGCCGACCAGCGACAGGGCGATCCGCCGGCCAAGCCTGGCGAGTTCAAGCCCCCTGCGGACGCCGCCGCGCAGTTCAAGGAGGCCGAGGACAAGCTCGACGCCGCCCGCACCCAGCGCGACTCAGCGGCCAGCACCGCGCTGACGGCCATCACCGCGCTCGCCCAGGCCGCTCCGTCGATGCCCAGCCGGACCCAGATCCTCAAGGCCGAGCTCCTGGACGAAACAAAGACCATCCCGTCGACCGGGCTCCACTTCGTGGGCGGCGTGGTGAAGGGCGTCTCCGACCTCAGCCGGCTCGCCCGGAGCGTGAACCCGTTCGACGCCTACAACCTGACGCACCCCGCCGAGTACGCCAGTGGGCTGTCGGGGCTCGCCACCGGGCTGGCAAGCGCCGTGAACCACCCGTCCGAACTGGTCAAGGGTCTGGTGGGCAGCGGCTGGGGGTCCGACCCGGCCGAGGCCGGCGGCAAGCTGGTTGGCAACCTCCTGACCGTCGGCACCACCGGAGGCGGCGGTGCCGTGGCGATGTCCGACGAAGAGGCCGCCGCCGTCATGGCCAAGCAGGCCGCCGAGCAGGCCGCGAAGGAAGCAGCCGAGAAGGCGGCGAAGGAGGCCGCCGAGAAGGCCGCCCAGGAGGCGGCGGCCAAGGCAGCGAAGGAGGCCGGGGAGAAGTCCGCCGCGCAGACCGCCGCCGTGTCCGGCGTCGACCTGTCCGGCCTCGGGGACGTCACCTGGCGCAGCAGCAACGAGCCGCTCTACCGGCTGGACGACCGCCCGCCGTCCGAGATCAAGGCCAACAACGGTCTCACCCCGTGGAACACCCACAACACGGACCTGCGCGGCTACGTGATCAAACAGGACGAGTCGGCGTTCGTCGGCGCCACCCGAGACCCGTCCCAGATGCCCGACTTCCGCAGGAAGTACATGTACGAGGTCGACGCGCCCGGCGGCATCGACGTCAACGCCACCGTCAAGGACAACCCTCACAAGAACGAGGGCGAGGTCGCCTTCCCCGGCGGCATCAACCTTGAACACATCAAGTCCTGGCGCGAGTTCAACCCCGTCAACCAGACCTGGGGGGACCCGGTGCCGAACCCGTACTACACCCCGCCACCCGGCAGCCCGCCCGTCTTCGGCGGAGCCGTGCAACCCCCGTACGTGACCCGACCGACCCCATGACCGAGGACACACCGTGACCACTCCCCAGCCCGCCGGGCCGCCCGCCCCGCCGATCACCGACGCGCTGCGCCAACGCGCCCTGTCCGCGCCCGGCAAATGGATCTACGAGATCGACCCGGCCTTCGACCCCAACGGGCAGGTCCCGCTGTACGGCATCCTCGGCTGGTGGGAGGTCGGCCCGTTCGGCGACCTCGACTGGACCGGGAACCCCGACTATCGGCCCTCCCCCAAGGCCCTGGGGATGTACCAGCCCGAGAATGACGCCGAGGCTGCGCTCCAGGCCGCGGCCACCGGCCACGGACCCGAGGACGACCTCCTCGCCGCCCTGCGCGACACTGCCCTCGCTGTCCTCGCCCACCCCCAGAGCTCCGGACTGTATGTCGAGCCCCACCCCGAGACGGCTGGCGTCGTTACCGCGTACACCTCCCCCAGCCGTCTCCCCACGGACTGGCCCGGCTACCGGCTGCTGACCGGCCGCCAGATCGCTGCCGAGGTGCCCGGCGGGCTCCTGCGCCTCAACCCCACCGCCCGCCCCTCGGTCACCGTGCCCCTGGACGACATCGCGGCCTCCTAACCGGATGGCGGCACAGCAACCTGCGCGAGCATGATTCCGGGGTGTTCACGAGTACAGCTGACCAGCGTCAGACAGCGACCCCTGGAGATCGTTTCCCAGGTGACGAGTGATCGCTTCCCAAATCTGAGTCGCTGATCGGCGCGGCACCAGGCCAGACTGGGCGCGGTGGATACCCGTCGCCCGTGCCCCTGCTGCGGTCATCTCGTCTTCGATCTGGAGGACGGATGACCTGGTTCATATGCCATCTGCCCGATCTGCTTCTGGGAAGACGACTCGGTGCAGTTCCGTTGGCCGTTCACGCCGGGCGGTGCCAACCGTGTCTCGCTCGCAGAGGCCCAGGGCGCCGTCGGAAATCTACGGGTTGCTTCCGAGACTTGGGCTCGTTGATGTGGTATGGGGCGTTTCGATGAGTTGATCGGTCCGCTGCGGGCGAAGCTGGAGGCGGTGACACCGCATCTGAATGAGCGTCAGCGCCGATTGTTGTACGGGGCGGAGGCGCGACAACTTGGGCATGGCGGGATCGCCGCGGTCGCTGCGGCGGCCGGCGTCTCCAAGGGCTGCGTCTCCCGCGGGCTGGCCGACCTGGAGAACGGTGCCGGACCTGACGGCCGGGTGCGCCGGGCGGGCGGGGGACGTCCGGCAGCGGCGGTGAAGGACCCGGGACTGCGCGCGGCGCTGCCGGCCCTGGTCGAGGACAGCACGCAGGGCGATCCGACAGGGCCGCTGACGTGGACGACGAAGTCGCTGCGGCATCTGACGGACGAACTCGTCGCCCAGGGCCGCGCGGTGGGCCGGGACACCGTCGCCGCGCTGTTGAAGGAGGCTGGGTTCAGCCTGCGCGGCAACGCCCGGGTCCTGGCGGGCAGCTCCCACCCGGACCGCGACGCCCAGTTCCGCCACCTCAACGACAAGGTGAGGCAGTTCCTGGACACTGGGGATCCGGTGATCAGCGTCGACACCAAGAGGAAGGAGCAGATCGGGCTGTTCGCCCAGGCCGGGCGGGAATGGGCCCCTCCCGGCGCCCCGGTCAAGGTCCTCGATCACGACTTTCCCACCCAGGCGGTCGGCACCGCGATCCCCTACGGCATCTACGACGTCGGGCGCAACACCGGCTACGTAGTGGTGGGCACCGACCACGACACCGCCGCGTTCGCGGTCGCCGCCCTGCGCCGCTGGTGGAAGGAGGAAGGCAGCCTCGCCTACCCGCACACGCGCCGGCTGCTGGCCAGCGCGGACGGTGGCCGCTCCAACAGCTCCCGCGCCAAGGCCTGGAAGGCCAACCTCGCCGTCCTCGCCACCGAGACCGGCTTGGAGATCAGCGTGTGCCACCTGCCGCCCGGCGCATCGAAGTGGAATAAGGTCGAGCACCGCCTGTTCTCGTTCATCTCGATGAACTGGCGCGCCCGTCCGCTGACCAGCCTCGAGGTCGCCCTCAGCCTGATCGCGGCCACCACCACGAGTGGCGGCCTGCGCGTGACCGCCCGACTGGATGAGGGGGTCTACCCCACCGGCATCGAGATCGACGCTCAGCACGCCGCCGCGCTCACCATCGACCCCGATGAGTTCCATGGCGAGTGGAACTACACCATCCCACCCCAAGCCGGCGTCCCCGCTGTGCCGCTCCAGCCGCCCGGACGCCGGGCCCACCCCCGCCTTGCCCACACTTTCGACTCCGCCTTGGCCACCCACCCCGTGCTGACCGGCATGCCACGCGACGTCCTCGACCAACTCGTCGCCCAGGTACGCGAACTGGCCGACGCGCTGCCGCCGAAGCAGCGCCCCCACCACCGTAAGCTCGCCGTCGAGAACATCGTCTGGGCCACCGTTCTCGACCAGCGCGGACTGCCCTGCTCGCTGATCGCCCACCTCTTCCGCATCGGCGAGAACCAGATGCGCGCCCTCCTTCAACAGGCCCGCCCCCTGCTTCAGCAGCACGGACACCACGCCGAGCCACTGCCCGTCCGCCTCGTCGACCCCTGCGAACTCGCCAGATACGTCATGCATGCGACATCAACGACCAGTTGACGCGACACGCACCATTAATTAATCGACGGGCCCCTCAGCGGAACTTTCAGAGGGCGGTTCGTGAGTTGATGTCCGTTTCGAGGTGGGGTTGGGGCAGGGCTGCTGGTCGTGGGGCTACTGCTTCCTGGTGAAGCTGCCAGGGTCGATCTCGGTGAGAACGTCGAGTTTGACGAGGCGTTTCAGCTTGGCCCTGGTGCCTTCGATGTTCTTCGGCACGAGTTCGTGATCGAGGGCTTCGCAGACGTCGCGGGCCCGAAGGGGGTCGGTGGCCTCGTGGAAGAGGGCGAGGATGCGGGGGTAGTCCGGGTGCTCGGGCGGGGACGTCCGGGCCGGGAGGCGGTCGGCGAGAGCGGTGACGGTCTTGCGGGTGATCGCGAGGTGTTCGAGCTGGGTCTCGGCCTCCCGCAGCCGGCCCTGCAGTTCCTCGATCTGCGTGCGGAGGTCGTCGGCCAGGGCCTGGGCGGCGTCTTCCTGCATGTCGAGCGCGTCCAGGAGGGGCTGGATGCTCATGCACTCACCGCCTGCGGGTCGCGCCAGGTGGGCGTGTTCGCGCAGGTGAGGCGGCGGGCCATGACCTGGGTCATCGCCCAGTAGACGCGTGAGGCGGAGGAGGAAGAGCGGTGCTCGTAGTCGCGGACCAGGCGTCGGTGCAGTATCAGGATCCCGAAGGTCTGTTCGACCCTCCAGCGTTTCGGCTGCGGGACGAACCCGCGGTCCTGCGGGTTGCGTTCGATGATCTCGACGTCGATGCCCAGGCTGGTGCCGTGTGCGGTGACCTGGTTCTTGAAGCCCTGGTCGACCAGGGCCTTGCGGACGGTGCCGCCGGTGTGTTCGGCGACCTGGTCCAGCAGGGCGATGCCGGCGGCGTTGTCGTGCGTGTTCGCTGCGAGGACGATGACGGCGATGACGAGGCCCAGGACATCGACGGCCAGGCCCCGCTTGCGGCCGGGCACCCGTTTTGCCGGGTCCCGGCCGGTCGTGGAGGCGGGGACCCCGGCAGCCACGTGGACACTCTGTGTGTCCAGGACCACCAGGGTCGGGTCCTCTAATCGGCGGGCACGCTCGCGGACCTGGCAGCGCAGGAGTTCATGGATGACCTGGTCAGTTCCGTCGTCACGCCAGGCGGCGAAGTAGTAGTACGTCGCGCTCTTCGGCGGCAGGTCGTGAGGAAGGTAGGTCCACTGGCAACCGGTTCTGCCCTGAGCTTGATTTTTAAGCCGCCGCTGCGATCTTGGCGTGGCGGGCTTCGAGCGTGGGTTCGCGTTTGACGGTCTTCCCGACGTCGTAACGGGGCGCCGGCCTGCGATTCTTCGTGCCGGGTGGTCGCCCTGGGCCG
>NZ_JBIRFA010000102.1:0-9049 GCF_044327205.1 Kitasatospora sp. NPDC018058
CCGACCCGCAGGACGGTCCGCGCGGCGGGCCAGCCTCGCCGAGCTGCGCAAATGTCACGGCCTGGGTCACGGGTGGCGTCGGCGCGCGACCACTATCGTCCGTCGTGGACCTCTTTCCATGTGAGTGGGCTCACGGTTTATGTACCGTTTTGTCCGATTTGTCGGTCACTGGCCGAACCGCCACCGACACTCCCCGTGCGGACGATCCCCCGGACCCGAGACCCACATCACACTCGCCATACGCGAACCGCGAACCACCCACGCCGTCGACACGATCAGAGCCCGTACGGATGGTGCAGGAGCGCGTGACAGCGCGATCGAGGCGGCCCGGCTCCACCAGCCCGACTGAACGTCGTACGGGAGGATGGCCTGCACCCTGGCCGTGTAGGCGGGGTTCGCGTCGGGCGGGGGTCCTGCGTCGCCGGGGCGCTCGGCGAAGACGCCTCGGCGGCGGGGCCGGTGGCGGGCCGCAACCGGAGGCCGCGCGGCGGCGTCCACCCGGATACGAACGGTCGCCCGACCGCCGTACTCCTGGGGGGGATTTCCACACGTGCCGATCAACGACGCCGTACCCGCGCCACCGCCGCACGGCCCCCTGCCTCCCTGCCCGAGCTGCGCGCTGACCGACCAGGTCCGCAGCGTGCCGGCGGTCCACCTGGGCGAGCGGCGGAACGTCACCGTGCGCACCTCCGGCCGCGACGGCCGCACCGAGACCCGCGAAGAGGTCTCCGCCCTCGGCCGCGCCCTGGCACCCGCGCCGCCCACCACCAGCACGGCGATCCAGGCACTGGCGGTCCTGAGCTTCCCGACACTGGCCGGGGCGGTCTTCACCTTCATCGAGGGCATGAGGCAGCGCAACGCGGCCGCCGACCAGATGCCCGACCTCTCGCCACCGGACTGGGCGACCAAGCACCCGGGATTCCCGAACGACTTCCCCACCGACCTCCCGGGCTTCCCGAAGGCCGCTCAGGCTTCCCCGGCCACGCACGCGGCGGCCCCGCTCGCCGACGCGAACGACACGCCGGTCCCGCTCCTGGTGTCGTACCTGCTCCTGGCCGTCGCGATCGCCCTGCTGGCGGGCGCGACCGCGCTGTTCCTCGCCAGACGGCGGCGCCTGAAGGGCCGACCGCGGGCCGAACGGCTCTGGAACCAGGCCTGGTACTGCGCCCGTTGCGGCACCGCGCACTTCCCGCCCACCGCCGGGCAGGGCACCGGGGCATTCAGCCTCGCGGAGTTCCGCAAGGCGGTCTGGACGGCGGGCGGCTACGGCGACCTCGCCGAGCGGTACCGGCCGTAGACGTGTCCGACCGGTCCCGCCGGGTCGGCCGGCCGTCAGGGGCGTGCCAGCGCCGCGAGGTCGGCCTCGACGGCCACCGTGTACGGGTGCCGGGCACCGAAGTGCTCGCGCCAGGCGGTGGCGCAGCGGGTCAGCTGCGCTGTGGCCTCGGGGCGTCGGCCTTGGGCGGCGAGGGCGCGGGCGAGGCCGAGGGCGAGGCCGGTCCCGGGGTGGCGGGCCAGTGCCTTCCGGGCGAGGGTCTCGGCCTCGGTGTGCCGGCCTGCACCGTCGAGGGCGAAGAGCCGCGCGCTGTGCACGGAGGAGCGGAGGTTGTCGCCACTCCCCAAGCCCCGAACCGGTCACCGCCATCGTGTGCGGGGCGCGGAGCGGCCGGCGCCCTGGGCGGTTGTGCCCGTCTCCGAGTGGGCCACCCCGAGCGCCTGCCGGATCGCCCTGTTCGACGTCGCCTGCGGGCGCAGAGACGGCTGAGCTGATCGGCCGTGGCGACCTGCTCGCACGGTCTTCGTCAGGACGGGCTGGTGGCCAGCAGTGCGGTGGTGGTCACCTTGTTGTCGCACTCGGCGAAGAGGCCGTCGTCCAGGGCTACTTGGTGTGCTCCCGCGCCCGGCAGGCCCAGCACGAGGGTGGGGTAGGCGACCGGCGTGGCCCCGGAGACGCAGTAGCCGTCGGCCTCGCCCTGGACCTGGACGAAGGTGAGCTTCACCCAGGCCTTCCCGCCCGGGGCCAGCCGGACCGGGGCGGCGGAGCCGGTGTGGGCCACCGCGAGCGGGGCGTTGCGGTCCGGGGAGCCGTTGGCCGCCCCGGCCACCGTCGGAAAGCCCTGCAGCGTGCACGGGCGCGCGGAGGTGTTGGTGAACGCGACGATCGCCGCTCCCACCCCCGTGCCGTCGGGTCGCTGCTTGGCCTGGTGGGCGTCCGCCTTGAGGTCGCCGGCCGCACAGGTCGGGGCCGCGGCACCGGCAGACGCGGCTCCACTGGACGACGCGGCTCCCGTGGCCGGTCCCCCGGACGGCGTGCTGCCCTTGGTGGGAGCCGCGGACGCGGCGCTCGGCGCGGCCGAGGCGGTTGCCGCGACCGACGGGGTCCCGGGCCCGTCGTTCCCCGGCCCGCACGCCGTGGCCAGCACGGTGACCATAGCGGCCGAGACCACGGCGACTGCGGCTCTGCGGGCCTTCTTCCCGTACTGCATGTCCTGCATGACGTCCCCCGAAGGATCGAGCGGTGCCGACCCAGCGCAGGCACCTGCCCGGTACACACCGCCGTTCCGACACCGGTTCCCCGAGCGGCCGGCTGTGACAGGACGGTGACGAGATCGGGAAACCCCCGGTCCAACGGGTGACGACCGGACCGGTCACGGCAGCGCCACGCTACCCCGTGACCAGGTGAACATCGACGCGGAGACGCGGTGCGGCACCCGCTTCCTCACCGGCCGACAAACGGCGGACGCGCCGGCCGATGACCCGGTTCCCTCGGACCGGAACCAGCGACCGGCCCGGCCTGGTACCGGGCACGTGGCGTCAGCCGAGCCAGACGATGTCGATGACGTGCAGGCGGCCCGCCAGCCGGTTGACGAGGTAGACCAGGCTGAGCTGGCCGATCGAGGCGGAGCGGATGTCCTCGCCCTCGACGTCGGTGGCGTCCCATTGGGGCCATCCCCAGGGAGTGCGGGAGGCGATGTCGAGCAGGTCGGCAACCATCTGCCGGGCATGTGGGGGGAGTTCGGCGAAGGTCTTGGCCGCCTGTGGGGACAGGCGCGCGGGCCAGACCCGGTCGCTCATTGGCCGTTCCCCGTGAGCTCGGCCAGGTCGACGCCGTCCTCGTCGTTCATTCCTGCGGCGATGAAGCCGTCGACGGCCGGTGCGCTGTCCACCTTGAAGCGCCAGGTGCGGACGACCTCGTGCAGGGGGGAGAGGTCGTAGGTCTGCCGGGAGTCCTCCAGCGCCTTGGCCCAATCCCGTTCGAAGGCGGGCAGCCACCGGGCCGAGCGTTCGGGCCGCTCGGCCCGGATGCGGGCCAGCAGCTCGGCAGCGGCGCGCGGGGCGGGGGCCGGCGGCGGGGCGGGAAGGTGGTCGGGCTGGGCGCTCATCGAATCCTCCACTTCGTCGTCGGTCACGGTACGGCAATCGGTGCGCACGGTGACGGGCATCGGCCGACACTGTCCCATTCCCGGGTCCGACCACGGCGATGGAGGCGTCGTACGCGGTGCGACCGCTGCCGGGCCCGGTCGGGCGCCGGCGGCAGCGGGTGTGGCACGGGGCAGCCTTACCGCACGGCGCCCCCGCTGCTGCGGCGACGGTGGCAAGGCGCCCTTGCCGCATTCCGGTGTGCTGCTGCGTACGCCCGCTGGGGAGCTCGATCGAGTCGACTTTCCGCGCCGAGCGAGGCCAGTGCCCGCCGGCGGTGAGGCGGGAGCCGTCTTGCGACGCTGATGGTCCTTTCCTGGGAGAGACCCGCAGTCCGGGCGGCGTCCCGGCTCGACATGGGTATCCCGGCCGATCTTGGGAGTGAGCAGCCAGATCATGCCGGCATCCCCCAGCAGGTCGATGGCGTACATGAGCATGTCGGTGAGGTCGTCGTCCTCGTCGCGGGCCGCACCCGCGTCGCCGAGGGCATGCACCGCCACCGCGACGGCACGGCGCTGCCCGGCGAGCGGCGGTCTGCGGTCAGCGGCCGGTCGTGCCGTCGACGAGTTCGCGGAGGATGTCCGCGTGGCCCGCGTGACGGCCGGTCTCCTCGATCATGTGGGTCAGTGCCCAGCGGACGCTCGGCGACGGGCCCGCACGCCCTGGCCGGGGAAGCGGTGCGCCGGGGTCGGTGAACCGGTCGAGGGTCTCGTTCGCGCGTTCGACGGTGGCCCGGTAGCGGGCGACGACATCGGCCACGCCGTCCTGAGGGGCCGGCCGGAACGTCGCCTGCCAGTCGGTGACCGGCTCACCGAGGAAGGTCGCGCTCTCGACGGCGGTCAGGTGCGTGAGCGGGCCGGGCAACGCCCTCACGTCCCGACCTCGTGAGGAAAACCCGTTGGCTGCCGGTGTCCCTGCTGGAACGATCCTGGGATGACCGACCACTGCGACGCCGTCCTCCGTCTGTGGGGTCGCCAGCTGTACGAGCGTCAGAGCGAACCACTCGTCTGGGCTAAGGCGGTCCTGCAGGCCACCGGTCGCCCGCCGACCGCCCTTGCTGCGGCGATGTCCGGCCGGCTCGACGCCCTCGCCGACGTCCCGTCCGACCGCGCGCGGCTGCTGTTCCGTACGGTCGCCGAGCTGGCCGCGAACCTGCGCGGCGACGGCCGCTACGACGCGGACGCCGGCACCCGAATCGGCCCGCTGGCACTGCGGCTGGGCGAGCTCGAACCGCCGCTCGCCGGCCCGCTCGGGGACGCGCTCGGCCACCCACCGGACGGACCGGCATCCCTGGTCACCGTCCACGCCGTCGAGCTGCGCGGGAACCGCACGACCCGGTTGCGGGCGATCGACGCGCTGCTGGAGTGGGCCGAGCTCGGCCACCCGCAGGCCCGGGCGGCCCTGTCCGAGGTCGCCTCCGACCACCGGACGCAGGACATCACCGTCTGGACCAAGACACTCAACCGGATCGCCCTGTTCGGCGACGCGAGCCTTGAGCCGGGCCTGCTGCGCGCGCTCGCCGACACCGGGCACCGCGGGGTGCGGTGGTCGGCGCTCGCCTGTGCCGAGCTCGGCTTCCGCCGGGCCGTTCCGCTGGTCACCGCCCTGCTGGAGCATCCCGACCCGATGGTCCGCGAGGGCGCCTGCGAGGCGCTGGGCCTCCTGGAGGAACACACCGCGGTGCCCGCTCTGGCCGCCCGGCTGAACGACGAGACCGACTGGGTGCGCAGCAGGGCCGCCCGGGCCCTCGGCGAAATCGGCGGCGACCAGGCGCTCGCCGTGCTCTGGCAGACCATGACGGAACGCCGGAACCCGAAGGCCGGTCACCTCGCCTCGGCGATCGCCGCCTTCGGCCCGCCGGTGGTGGACGGCCTGATCGCCCTCACCACCGACCCCGACCCGGACCTGCGGGCACTGGTCTGCCGTGCCCTCGGCTCCACCGCCGACGACCGGGCCCTGCCAGTGCTGGAACGTCTCGCCGCCCACGACCTCGCCAGGACCAGCCTCGGCGGCATGGTGGCGACCGCCGCCAAGCAGGGGCTGCGCACCGCACACCGTATTCGCGCGCGCACCGCACCGCCCGCCTGAGCTCGCGTGGCTCTCACGACCACTGCCGGGCCGAACCCACGACCTGACCGAGGCCCGGCGCCACCGGATCGTCGCAGCCTGTGCCCGGCCGCGGGTCCCGGCGCTCGCGGACGGCCGGGCGGGACGCGTGCGCTCAGGCGGCCGTCCTATCGTGTTCGGAGGGGCGAGCATGCCGAGGAGCTGCCATGGCTACCGCGAAATGGTTCTTCGAGCCGGGTCACACTGCGGCGGAGTTCAGTGTCAGACACATGATGGTCACCTACGTACGCGGACAGTTCAAGAACGTGCACGGCGTCCTGGTGGTCGACCCGGACGCCCCGGAGAAGGCCCAGGTCGAGGCGACGATCGACGCGACGCAGGTGTACACCGGGCAGCCCGACCGCGACACCCACCTGCGCAGCGCCGACTTCTTCGATGTCGAGCGCTATCCGACGTGGACGTTCACCGGCTCTCGCATCCGCCAGGTGAGCGCGAACGACTTCGAGGTGACGGGCGACCTCACCATCCGCGGATCGACACGCACCGTGACATTCGATGTGACGTATCTGGGACAGTGGGACACTCCGTGGTGGGAGGACGGCCGGGATCTCGGTCCACGGCGCCGGGCCGGATTCGTCGCCAGAACACGCATCGACCGCCACGACTTCGGCGTGAGTTGGAACGACGTGGTCGACCGAGGTGGTGTCGTCGTGGGCGACATGGTCGACGTCACGGTTGATGTCGAGGCAGTCCTCGAGCCCACTGCAACGGCAGGTTGACGGCGGGCTGACTCCTTTCGCCATCCCCACCCGCTTCGACGGCGGACGAGACCGCGTCGCAGTCGTCATCCCCGGTGTCGGGTACTCGCCGGCAAGGCCGCTGCTCCACTTCGCCCGCGCTGCGCTCCTCCACCACGGCTGGACGGTCCAGGAGTTGTGGTGGCGGATCCCGGACGACTTCTGCCGGTTGGTGAGGGGCCGGGCAGGGCCTGTAGCCGGGCGAAGGCGGTGGCGAGGCCGTGGCGCCGGGACCAGGTGACGGCGATCCGCAGGTGCAGGCGCCGGGCGCCGGGCGCCGCGGGTGAGCCGTGCGGCCCGGACACGGCCGCAGGTGAAACGCGCAGGCTCACACTCGAAGAAGCCGGAGAACGTCCGCCGCTCCTTCAAGCCGCCCCCGGAAGCGATCGCCGAGGTCACCGGGCAGCCGGTCGCGGACTCCCGCTTCCTTCATCCCGCCGCCGAGTGATCACCGCTGAAAAGACCTCAATGGCTGCGCTGATCAAGCACTTGCAACGGCCGCATCATTTCATTGTCCTCGTGGTCCATGATGTGGCAGTGCCAGACGTACCGTCCCGCAATGCCAAAGCGAACCTTGACGCGGGTGATATAGCTCGGCAGTGCGATCACGGTGTCCTTGTATCCGCCTTCCCCTGGTTGTGGGGGTGACGATGCGCCGCCCGCGATCGCTTGGCGGTCGAGGACCTGGAATCCGATCTGATGGATGTGGACAGGGTGTGCGTCGCCGGTGAAGTTGTACAGTTCCCAGATTTCGGTGTCGTCCTTCACCGGCGTCTCGGTGACCGGGTCCGACCACAGGAGCGGGGTGGCTGAGCCGCTTGGCGTAACTGTGCCAAGCATGTCCATCGTGGGCGCACCGGCGAAGTACGCGGAGTCCTCTTCGTTGAGTGATAGCTTCCGGACCGTCCGGCTCTCGGGAAGCGCCGGGATCGAAGGAAGCACGATCTGTGACGGCGGGGCACTGGTGTCGGTGGAGGCAAGGGGAACGACGGCGAATTTCATGACCTGCCCTGTGGTCGCGATATTCGCCGGCGTGAAGTCGGTGACTGGCGCGCCGCCGCCGTACGCCTCGTCCGGGCCTTCATTGATCAAGTACAGCCCGGTGCCGACGGTGGCGCCGGTGAAGTCGACCACCACGTCGGCGCGCTCTGCGGGGGCCAAGAGGAGTTGATCCAACTGGACCGGGGCCGGCAGGAACCCCTGGTCGTTTCCGATCTGCCAGAAGGGCAATGCGGGGCTGACGGGGCGGGGGGCTGTGGCGTCGGCCGCGATCTTCAAGATGAGAGTACGGGCGTTGCTTGCGTTGAGGATGCGCAGGCGGTACCGCCGCGGCTCCACGTTGAGTACCGGCCAGGTGTTCCCGTTGACGACCATCGTGGTGCCGAAGAACTCCGGGTTCCAGATTGGCGGAATATCGGTACCGGGGATCCACGGACCGTCCGGCGGGGTGTCCCCGAAGTATCCGCGACTGCTGGGGAAGAAGATCGACCCGTCCGCGTTGAAGGACTTGTCCTGAACCACCAGGGGGATTTCGTAGGGGTTGGCACCGTGCGCACCGTCTCGCCCCGGTGCCGGCCCGGGAAGTACTCCCGAGGGGAGATCGGCAGGTCCGCCTCGCAGCAGGTAGAAACCGGCAAGGCCCGCGTAGACATTCACCCGGGTCATGCCCAGAGTGTGGTCGTGGTACCAGAGAGTCGTGGGGCGCTGATCATTGCCGTACGCGAACGTTGCCGACCCGGGGCGCCAGCGGACGCCGTAACGGTCACGGAACTGCTCGGCGAACCGATCGTAATAGGTGCCTACGCGAGCATAGTCGCGAGGAATATCACGAGATGCCGGCAGGTACCAGGCTTCGGGGTATCCGTCACTCTCTTCTCGGCTGTACCCACCGTGCAGATGGGTCACGATGGGCACCGGTCCCGTGTACGGCCCGGGAGTGGCTGGGAAGGTGGGCCGCGAATCACGTCCGGCCCTTCCGCCAGGAGGGTTCGCCCAATGCAACGTGGGGTCCACAGCGCATAGATGGGGCAGATAGAAGCCGCGCGAGGTGACGAGGTCGTTGACCCATGTCACGGAGATCGGCCGATCCACACGGGCTTCGATGGTCAGGCCCGGCGTATGAAATGATTGCTCGTGGCCGACGGCTCCGTAACCCCAGACCGTGGTGGCCGGCATCCCGATCGGCAGCATTTGCTGCCGGAACTGACGGATCGCGATGCGGTAGGAGTCCCGGCCCTCGCCAGGCATTTTGCCGAGAAGAAATAGCGGCGTTCTGTACTTGGGTACGGATGACGGATCGAGCGCGCTTCCCGATGGCGGCGAAGGATGCGGGTGGCGCCGACCGTACCGAAGAGCATCCGACCCGGACAGAGAATTGACTGCGCAGGCACGACCGCCCGCAAGTACGCCGGTAAAACCTACGGCACCGACTGCCGCAACCGTGGTCCTGAGCAGCTCGCGTCGACTCGGCGGGGAATTCTCAGCGACATCAGCAGCCTGCGAATTCTCCAGAGGATCGGCATCCTTGATCACGCTCGAATAGTATGCGCACGCTATGGAGCGCGGCGTTATTTCCGCCAGTCGACATGCCCCACCTCTCAAAGTCCGATCATTGGACTATTGGCGAGGAAAGTCGGTCTCGGGGATCCATTCGAAGGGTCTGCACCAACGCGAGAGGGCCCGTGCCGCGCGGATCGCGCGGGCGCGGGCCCTGTCGGGTCATCCCAGTGGTCCCTGTCCGGCCCCCGGGGTGAGGGGGAGGGTGG
>NZ_JBIRFA010000103.1:0-8765 GCF_044327205.1 Kitasatospora sp. NPDC018058
CCGAGGGTGGTGCCGGTGCCGTGTGCCTCGACCGCGTCGACCTGGTCGGCGGTCAGCCGGGCGTTGGCCAGCGCCGTACGGATGACCCGCTCCTGGGAAGGGCCGTTCGGTGCGGTGAGCTGGCTGCTCTTGCCGTCCTGGTTGATCGCGGTGCCGCGGATCACCGCGAGCACCGGGTGCCCGGCGGCCTGGGCGTCGGAGAGCCGCTCCAGCAGCAGCATGCCGGCCCCCTCGCCCCAGGCGACGCCGTCGGCGGCGCCCGCGAAGGACTTGCACCGTCCGTCCGGGGACAGCCCGCGCTGGCGGCTGAACTCCAGGAAGGTGGTGGGCGTGGCCATCACGGTGACACCGCCGGCCAACGCCATGGTGCACTCGCCCTGCCGCAGCGCCTGGACGGCCAGGTGCAGGGCGACCAGCGAGGAGGAGCACGCGGTGTCGACGCTCACCGCCGGGCCCTCCAGCCCGAAGGTGTAGGAGATCCGGCCGGAGGCCACACTGCCCGCGCTGCCGGTGCTGAGGTAGCCCTCGAAGCCGTCCGGGGTGCGGTCCGCCAGGCGGGTGCCGTAGTCGTAGTACATGACGCCGGTGAAGACCCCGACCGGCTTGCCGCGCAGGTTGTCCGGGGCGATCCCGGCCCGCTCGAACGCCTCCCAGCTGGTCTCCAGCAGCAGTCGCTGCTGGGGGTCGACGGCGAGGGCCTCGCGCGGGCTGATGCCGAAGAACTCGGGGTCGAACCGGTCGGCGTCGTACAGGAAGCCGCCGTGCCGGGTGTAGGTCTTGCCGTGCGCGTCCGGGTCGGGGTCGTACATCTCCTCGATGTTCCAGCCGCGTCCGTCGGGGAAGTCGCCGATCGCGTCGATGCCCTCGGCGACCAGCCGCCAGAGCTGTTCGGGCGTGGTCACCCCGCCGGGGTACCGGCAGCCCATGCCCACGACGGCGATCGCGTCCTCGCCCCCGGCCGCTGCCGTGGCCGGGGCGGCGGAGTCCGTGTTCTTCCCGAGGAGTTCGCCCCGCAGGTAGGCGGCGAGTGCGGTGGGGGTGGGGTGGTTGAAGACGAGTGTCGCGGGCAGGCGCAGCCCGGTGGCCCGGGCGAGCGCGTTGCGCAGCTCGACGGCGGTCAGCGAGTCCAGGCCCAGCTCCAGGAAACCGCGGTGGGCCGGGATCGCCTCGGGCTCGGAGTGGTGCAGCGCGGTGGCGAGTTGGGCGCGGACGAGGTCGAGCAGGGCTTGGTCCTGGGCCTCGGGCGACAGGCCGGCCAGGCGGGTCCGCAGCCCGTGCTCGTCGGCCGGTCCGGCGTGCGCACTGCGGCGCGGCACCGCCCCGACCAGGCCGCGCAGCAGCGGCTGGACGTCCGTGTCGGCGGCGCGCTGCCGCAGGGCGGCGAGGTCGAACCGAGCCGGCACGGCGACCGGGAGGTCCGTGCCGAGCGCGACGTCGAACAGGGCGAGTGCCTCCGTGGTGGCCTGCGGCAGGATCCCGCGCTGGGCCATGCGGGCGCGGGCGGTGTCGTCCACACCGCCGGTGAGCGCGCTGTCCTGAGCCCAGAGGCCCCAGGCGAGGGAGTGGGCGGGTAGGCCGTGGGTGTGGCGGTGGGTGGCGAGGGCGTCGAGGTAGGCGTTGGCGGCGGCGTAGTTGGCCTGTCCGGGGCTGCCGATGGTGGCGGCGATGGAGGAGTAGAGGACGAAGGCGCGGAGGTCGAGGTGTTCGGTGGCTTGGTGGAGGTGCCAGGCGGCGTCGATCTTGGGTCGGAGGACGGTGGTGAGGCGTTCGGGGGTGAGTGAGGTCAGGGTGGCGTCGTCGAGGATGCCGGCGGCGTGGATGACGGCGGTGAGGGGGTGTTCGGTGGGGATGCCGGCGAGCAGGGTGTTCACGGCTTCGCGGTCGGTGGTGTCGCAGGCCGCGATGGTGACGGTGGCGCCCAGCTCCTGGAGTTCGGTGGTGAGTTCGGTGGAGCCCGGGGTGTTCGGGCCGCGTCGGCCGGCGAGGAGGAGGTGGCGGACGCCGTGGGTGGTGACCAGGTGTTTCGCGAGGAGGGTGCCGAGGGTGCCGGTGCCGCCGGTGATCAGGACGGTGCCGTCCGGGTCGAGCGGGGTGCTCTGCGACGTGTCCGGGGTGGTGGCCCTGGCCAGCCGGGGCACGGTCAACCGGCCGTCCACCAAGGCGAGTTCCGGTTCGTCGTCGTCGGCGAGGGCGACGGGCAGGAGGTGGTGCCCGGTGTCGTCCAGGTGGGCGAGGACGATGCGGTCGGGGTGTTCGGCCTGGGCGGACCGGGTGAGTCCCCGGACGGTGGAGGCGGCCAGGCCGTCGGCGTGCCGGGTGGCGACCAGAACGGGGCTGTCGGTGAGGGCCTCGTCGGTGAGGGCTTCCCGGAGGGCGGCGAGGGCCTGCCGGGCGAGGCCGTGGGCGCGGGCGGGTTCGTCGTCGTCGGCGGAAGCGGTGAGCGGAAGGTGGCGGAGGACGCCGACGCCCGCGGTGCGCAGCGCTTCGGCGGACGCCTCGTCGCCGATGACCACCCAGGGCCCGGTGACGGGGGCACGGCCGGTGAGGTCCCGCGCCGCCTGCTCCACCCGGTACAGCGGGGGACGGGCGACCGTGCGGACCGCGGCGAGCTGCTCGGGCGTGATCGGGCGGCCGGCCAGCGAGTCCACCGTCAGGACCGGAAGCCCGTCGAAGTCGGAGAGGGCCAGCCGGGCGCTCTCCGGGCCGGTCGGCGACAGCCGTACCCGGAGCGCGCGGGCCCCGACGGCGTGCAGGTCGACGTCGGTCCACGAGAACGGCAGCCGGATGCCCTCGGGCCCGAGGTCGAGCAGTGAGGCGTGCAGGGACGCGTCCAGCAGGGCGGGGTGGATGCCGAAGTCGTCGGTGCCGCCGTCACCGGGCAGCACGACCTCCGCGTACAGCTCCGCCCCGCGCCGCCAGGCGGCCTGCAGGCCCTGGAAGAGCGGGCCGTAGTGGTAGCCGCGCGCGGCGAGCCGGGGGTAGAACTCGTCGACCGGGACCGGAGTCGCTCCGGCCGGCGGCCAGGCCTCTTCGACCGGGGGGCGGTCGGGCGCCTCGACGGTGAGGGTGCCGACCGCGTGCGCCGTCCACGGCTGGTCGTCGCCGGTCGGGTCGGCGGGGCGGGAGTGGACGGTCACCGTACGGCCGGCCCCGCCCTCCGCCGGGCCCACCGCGACCTGGACCTCGACGGCGGCGTCCTCGGGGACCACCAGCGGGTGCTGGAGCGTGAGTTCGGCCAGGTGCGGGCGGCCGGTCCGCTGGGCGGCGTGCAGGGCGAGCTCGACGAAGGCGGCGCCGGGCAGCAGTACGGCGTCCAGTACGGCGTGGTCGACGAGCCAGGGCTGCTGGTGCGGCGAGACCCGGCCGGTGAACAGGTGGGTGCCGTCGGGCAGTGTGGTGGCGGCGGCCAGCACCGGGTGGCGCAGCGGGCGCAGCCCCGTGCTGCCGAGGTCGGTGGTGGTGACCGGCTTCAGCCAGTACGACCGGCGCTGGAAGGGGTAGGTGGGCAGCTCCACCGGGACCGCCGGGGCGGTCGGCAGGGCGGGCCAGGTGAGGGAGGTGCCGGTGGTGTGGGCCTGCGCCGCGGAGGTGAGGAAGCGGGCCAGGTCGCCGTGGTCGCGGCGCAGGGTGCCGATGGCCCGGCCGGTGCCGTCGAGGATCTCCTCGACGGGGTTGGTGAGCACGGGGTGGGGGCTGGTCTCGATGAAGGTGGTGTGGCCGGTTTCGACGAGGGCGCGGACGGACTGTTCGAAGAGGACGGGGTTGCGGAGGTTGGTGTACCAGTAGTCGGCGTCCATGACGGTGGTGTCGATGAACGTGGCGGTGAGGGTGGAGTAGAGCGGGACGGCGCAGGGCTGGGGGGTGAGGCCGGCGAGGTCGGTGAGGACCCGGTCGCGGATGGCTTCGACCTGGGGGCTGTGGGAGGCGTAGTCGACGGGGATGGTGCGGGCGCGGATGCCGTCGGCCTGGGCTCGGTCGACGATGGCGTTCAGCGCCTCGACGGTGCCGGCGATGACGGTGTGGTTGGGGCCGTTGACGGCGGCGATGTGGGCGTCGCCGTCGTGGCGGGTGAGCAGGGGTTCGACCTGGTCGGCGGGCAGGGGGATGCTGGCCATGGTGCCGGTGCCGGCGAGCGCGGTGATGGCCTGGCTGCGGCGGACGACGACGCGGGCGGCGTCGTCGAGGGTGAGGGCGCCGGCGATGTGGGCGGCGGCGATCTCGCCCTGGGAGTGGCCGATGACGGCGTCGGGGCGGACGCCGAGGGATTCCCAGAGGCGGGCGAGCGAGACCATGACGGCGAACAGGGCGGGCTGGACGACGTCGACCCGCTCCAGGGAGGGGGCGTCGGGACGCTGTTCGAGCAGGTCGAGCAGGTTCCAGTCGGTGTGGCGGGCGAGGGCCTGGGTGCAGGCCTCGAGGTGGGTGCGGAAGACCGGGGACTCGGCCAGCAGGTCGCGGGCCATGCCCTCCCACTGGGAGCCCTGGCCGGGGAAGACGAACACGGTGCGGCCGGGCTGCTCGGCGCGGCCGGTCACGACGGCCGGTGAGGTCTGGTCCGCGGCGAGCGCGGCGAGACCGCTCAGCAGTTCCTCGCGGTCCCGGCCGATGACGACCCCGCGGTGCTCGTACCGGCCCCGGGAGGTGGCCAGGGCGCCGGCGACGGCGACCGGGTCGACGTCCGGACGGTCCAGCAGGTGCGCGCGCAGCCGGTCCGCCTGCTCGCGCAGGGCGGGTTCGGTCCGGGCGGAGAGCACGAACGGGACGGCCGCCGGGACGTCCCCGACCGGCTCGGTCCCGGTCCCGACGGGCCCGGCGCTCTCCGGTGCGGCCTCCAGGATGATGTGGGCGTTGGTGCCGCTGATACCGAAGGAGGAGACGGCGGAGCGGCGCGGGTGGTCGGTCTCGGGCCAGTCCCGGGTTTCGGTGAGCAGGGAGACCGCGCCCTCGGCCCAGTCCACGTGCGGGGTGGGCTCGTCCACGTGCAGGGTCTTGGGCAGCACGCCGTGGCGCATCGCCTCGACCATCTTGATCACACCGGCGACGCCGGCCGCGGCCTGGGTGTGGCCGATGTTGGACTTGAACGAGCCGAGCCAGAGGGGACGTTCGGGTTCGTGTGCCTGTCCGTAGGTGGCCAGCAGGGCCTGGGCCTCGATCGGGTCGCCGAGGGTGGTGCCGGTGCCGTGCGCCTCGACCGCGTCCACCTGGTCGGGAGCCAGCCCGGCGTCGGCCAGCGCGGCCCGGATGACCCGCTGCTGCGACGGCCCGTTGGGGGCGGTGAGCCCGTTGCTGGCGCCGTCCTGGTTGACCGCCGAGCCGCGGACCACCGCGAGCACCCGGTGCCCGTGGGCCCGGGCGTCGGAGAGCCGCTCCAGCAGCAGCATGCCCGCGCCCTCGCCCCAGGCGACACCGTCGGCGGAGCCCGCGAAGGACCGGCAGCGGCTGGCGGGCGACAACCCGCGCTGACGGCTGAACTCCTGGTACATCCCCGGTGTGGCCATCACGGTGACGCCGCCGGCCAGGGCCATGGTGCACTCGCCCTGCCGCAGCGCCTGGACGGCCAGGTGCAGGGCGACCAGCGAGGAGGAGCACGCGGTGTCGACGGTGAGCGCCGGGCCCTCCAACCCGAGCACGTAGGACACCCGGCCGGACGCCACGCTGGCGGCGAGACCGGTGACCAGATAGCCCTCGGCGCCCTCGTCGCCGAGGTAGGTCAGCGAGGCGTACTCCTGGGCGATCACGCCGGTGAACACGCCGGTACGGCTGCCGTGCAGGGACTTCGGGTCGATGCCGGCCCGCTCGACCGCCTCCCAGCTGGTCTCCAGCAGCAGGCGCTGCTGGGGGTCGAGGGCGAGCGCCTCGCGGGGGCTGATGCCGAAGAAGTCGGCGTCGAACTCGTCGGCGTCGTAGAGGAAGCCGCCCTGGCGGGCGTAGGTCTTGCCGATCGCCTCCGGGTCGGCGTCGAAGAGGTTCTCGACGTCCCAGCCGCGGTTGTCCGGGAAGTCGCCGATCGCGTCGACGCCGTCGGCGACCAGCCGCCACAGCGCCTCGGGGGTGTCGGCGCCGCCGGGAAAGCGGCAGCCCATGCCGACGATCACGATCGGGTCGTCGTCCGCGCGGGCCGTCACGGCCGTCGGTACGGCGGCGCCGGCGACCGCGCCGCCGTCGCCGAGCAGCCCGGCGAGCAGGAAGCGGGCGACGGCGGTGGGGGTCGGGTGGTCGAAGGTCAGGGTGGCGGGCAGCCGCAGGCCGGTGCCGGCGGCCAGCGCGTTGCGCAGCTCGACGGCGGTCAGCGAGTCGAAGCCGAGCTCCTTGAACTGGCCGGCCGGGTCGACGGACGAGACCGAGCTGTGGCCGAGCGCAGCCGCGACGGCGCCGCGGACGAGGTCGAGCAGGATCTGCTCCTGCTCGGCCGGGCTCCGCCCGTGCAGCTGCTCCAGTACGGGCGAAGCGCCGGCCGCGACGCCCTGCGCCGCCCGCCGGGCGACCCCGCGCACCAGGCCGCGGTACAGCGCGGGCACCTCGCCGGAGGCGCGCAGCCGGCCGGTGTCGAAGAGGGCGGCGACGGCGGTCGCGCTCCCGCCGGCCAGCGCGGCGTCGAACATCGCCAGGGCGCGCTCCGCCGGGATCGGCAGCAGGCCGGTCCGGCGCATGCGGGCGTGGTCCTGCTCGGTCAGCGTCGCGGTCATGCCGCCCGCCTCCTGCTGCCACGGGCCCCAGGCGAGGGAGTGGGCGGGTAGGCCGTGGGTGTGGCGGTGGGTGGCGAGGGCGTCGAGGTAGGCGTTGGCGGCGGCGTAGTTGGCCTGTCCGGGGCTGCCGATGGTGGCGGCGATGGAGGAGTAGAGGACGAAGGCGCGGAGGTCGAGGTGTTCGGTGGCTTGGTGGAGGTGCCAGGCGGCGTCGATCTTGGGTCGGAGGACGGTGGTGAGGCGTTCGGGGGTGAGTGAGGTCAGGGTGGCGTCGTCGAGGATGCCGGCGGCGTGGATGACGGCGGTGAGGGGGTGTTCGGTGGGGATGCCGGCGAGCAGGGTGTTCACGGCTTCGCGGTCGGTGGTGTCGCAGGCCGCGATGGTGACGGTGGCGCCCAGCTCCTGGAGTTCGGTGGTGAGTTCGGTGGAGCCCGGGGTGTTCGGGCCGCGTCGGCCGGCGAGGAGGAGGTGGCGGACGCCGTGGGTGGTGACCAGGTGTTTCGCGAGGAGGGTGCCGAGGGTGCCGGTGCCGCCGGTGATCAGGACGGTGCCGTCCGGGTCGAGCGGGGTGCTCTGCGACGTGTCCGGGGTGGTGGCCCTGGCCAGCCGGGGCACGGTCAAGGCGCCTTCGGTGAGCGCGAGTTCGGGCTCGCCGGTGCCGAGCGCGAGCGGAAGCGCGGCGGCGGACGCCTCGGTGCCGTCCTGATGGGCGAGGACGATGCGGTCGGGGTGCTCGGCCTGGGCGGAGCGGACGAGTCCGACCAGGGCGCCGACCGCCGGGCTGCCGGTCTCATGGGGGAGGACGACCAGGACACGGGCGTCGGCGAGGGACTCGTCGGTGAGGACGTCCTGCAGCGCGGCGAGGGCGCCGGTGGCGAGCGCGTGGGTGCGCTCGATCTCCTCGCCCTCCGGAACGGCCAGGTCGAGGTGCCGGACGAGGTCGAGACCGGTGGCGCGGAGCGCGGCGGCGGACGCGGCATCGCCGAGGAGGGCCCAGGAGCCGGTGGCGGAGCCCCGACCGCGGAGGTCCTGCTCCTGCCAGTCCACCCGGTACAGCGCAGCGGCCCCGGAGAGGGCGGTTCGGGCCTCGGTGAGGCGACTCGGGTCGACCTCGCGCATCGTCAGCGCGCCGATGGTCATCACCGGGGCGCCGGTCGCGTCGGCCACGGCCATGGTCACCGTGCCCGGCGTCGGCTCGCTCACCCGGATCCGTAGCCGGGTCGCACCGGTCGCGTGCAGGGCGACCCCGCTCCAGGAGAACGGCAACCGGACGTGCCCGGTGGCCGCCACGACCCGCTCGCCGTCCGGACCGGTCCGGGGGACGAGGGCGCCGGGGTGCAGGGCGGCGTCCAGCAGGGCGGGGTGGATGCCGTACTCGCCCGGCTCGAAGCCGTCGGGCAGCGCGATCTCGGCGTAGACGGCGTCGGAGCTCCGCCAGGCGGTGCGCAGCCCCTGGAACAACGGACCGTAGTGGTAGCCGCGCTCGATGAAGTGCGCGTAGAAGTCGGAGAGTTCGACGGCGGTGGCGTCCGCGGGCGGCCAGGCGGTCAGACTCTCCCCGTCGGCCTCGGGTGCCGTGACGAGGGAGCCGGAGGCGTGGCAGGTCCAGGTGGGGGCGGTGGTCGTGTCATCGGGGCGGGTGTAGACGGCGAAGGCCGCCCGCCCGGTGCCGTCCGCGGGC
The DNA here is from genome assembly GCF_044327205.1 of Kitasatospora sp. NPDC018058. Lineage (NCBI taxonomy): Bacteria > Bacillati > Actinomycetota > Actinomycetes > Kitasatosporales > Streptomycetaceae > Kitasatospora > Kitasatospora sp. NPDC018058. Next base: position 8,368 of record NZ_JBIRFA010000103.1, read on the forward strand.
TCGATCACCAGCCGCAGCTGCAGCGCGCCCTGCTCCGGGATGGCCAGGAAGGCGTGGTGGGTGAGCTCGTCGATCCGGTTGCAGCCGACATGCGCGGCGGCGTGCAGCAGCAGGTCGATGAAGGCGGTGCCGGGCAGCACGGGTGCGCCGTAGATCTCGTGCTCGGCGGTCCAGGCCGGGTTGTCGGCGGAGAGCCGGCCGGTGAACAGGTGCCCCTTGCCGTCGGGGAGTTCCGTGACGGCGGCCAGGAGGGGGTGGTCGGCCGTGGCGAGTCCGGCCGAGGCGAGACCGGTGCCGACGGTTCCGGTGGCGGGCTTGAGCCAGTAGCGCTCGCGTTGGAAGGGGTAGGTGGGCAGGTCGGTGGGGTCGGTGGCGATGCCGTCGAGGTGGGGCCAGGT
>NZ_JBIRFA010000104.1:0-8111 GCF_044327205.1 Kitasatospora sp. NPDC018058
AGCAGCCGCTGCTGCGGGTCCATCGCGGCCGCCTCGCGCGGCGAGATCCCGAAGAACGCCGGGTCGAAGTAGGCGGCGTCGTACAGGAATCCGCCGTGCCGGGTGTAGGTGGTGCCGGCGTGGTCGGGATCCGGGTGGTAGAGGCCCCCCAGGTCCCAGCCGCGGTCAGCGGGCAGCCCCGAGGCGGCGTCCCGGCCGTCGGCGACGAGCTGCCACAGGTCCTCCGGGGTGGCGACCGCACCGGGGTAGCGGCAGCTCATGCCGACGACGGCGATCGGCTCCGACTCCTTGGACTCCAGTTCCCGGACCCGCAGACGGGACTTCTGGAGGTCTGTCGTGATCCTCTTGAGATGGCCGGCGAGGCGGTCTTCATTGCTCATGGTTCAGCACCCGAATCATGCGGAGAGTGAGTGAGGGACACCGGGGAGGGGAGTGCTTCCCCTGCCGCTACGGCTCGCCGAGCCGGCTGTCGAGGTCGTTGTCGAGGAAGTCGAGGAGCTCCTCGACGCTGGCGTCCTCCAGTGAGGTGACGGCCGTCGGGTCCCCGCCGTACTCCTGCGGGTGTTCGATCCGCCGGAGTACGGCCCCCAGTCGTGTCGCCAGCCGCAGCCGGGCGGTGTCGTCGGCGAGTGCCACGATGGCGGACTCCAGCCGGTCGAGGTCCTCGATGACGCTCTCGGCGGTGTCCGGCCGGAGGCCGAGCAGTTCGTGGTGCAGGTGCTGCGCGAGGGCGACCGGCGTCGCGTGGTCGAAGACCAGGGTGGGCGGCAGCACCAGGCCGGTCGCGGTGCTGAGGCGGTTGCGCAGATCGACCGACATGAGCGAGTCGAACCCGAAGTCGCGGAACGCGCGCCCGGCGTCGTCGGGGTCCGCCGACCCGTGGCCGAGCACCGCCGCCACGTGCGAGGTCACCAACTGTAGGACCGCGCCCTCGCGTTCGCCCTCGGGGAGTCCGGCGATCCGCTGCCGCAGCTCCGCCCCCCGTTCGTCGCTCTCGCGGCTGCCGTGCGCGGCCTCGTCGAGCAGGGCCCGTACCTCCGGCACCTCGCTGATCAGCGGGCTGGGCCGCATCGACGTGAAGACGGGCAGGAAGTTCGCCCAGTCGACGTCGGCGACGGCCAGGAAGGTCTCCTCGTCGTCGAGCACCTGCTCCAGCGCCCGGAACGCCCGCGCGGGTTCGATGAACGGCAGCCCGCGGAGGACGACGCGGGTGGCGTCGGTCCGGTCGACGGTCGTCCGCTCGTCCCAGATGCCCCACGCGACCGAGGTCGCGGGCAGCCCGTCGGCGCGCCGCTGCTGGGCGAAGGCGTCGAGGAACGCGTTGGCGGCGGCGTACGCGGCGTGCTCGCCGCTGCCCCACACACTCGCGATGGAGGAGAACAGGACGAAGTCCTCCAACTCGTCGGGATCGAGCAGTTCGCCGAGGTGCACCGCACCGGCGGCCTTGGCGTGGACGATCCGGGCGAACTCCTCCGGCGTCGTCTCCGCCAGGGAGCCCAGGGCCAGGTGGGCGGCCGCGTGCAGCACGGTGCGTACGGTGTGGCCGGCCGCGCGGAGCCGTGCGACGAGCCGGGCCACGTCGGCGCGGTCGGCGACGTCGCACGCCTCCGCCGAGGAGGGGGTGCCGAGTGCCGCCAGCTCCGCCTGCAGGTCGGCGATGCCCGGCGAGGCGGGACCCCGCCTGCTGGCCAGCACGATGTGACCGGCGCCGCGCGCGGCGATCCAGCGGGCGAGGTGCGGGCCGAGCGAGCCGGTCGCCCCGGTGATCAGCACTGTGTCGCGAGGCTTCCAGTCGCGGACGGCCCGGCTCGGTTGCCGCGCGTGGCGTACGAGGCGCGGAACGTACGAGCCGGAGGCGCGCAGGGTCCACTGGTCCTCGTCGCCGCCGCGGACCAGCACGCCCGTCAGCCGAGCGGCGGTCCGGGGGTCGGGCACGGCCGGTACGTCGACCAATCCGCCCCAGCGGTCGGGGTGTTCGAGCGCGGCCACCCGTCCCAGGCCCCAGCACTGCGCTTGGGCGGGGCTGGCGAGCCGTTCGGTCGTGGACACGGACACCGCCTGCGTGGTGACCATCCACAGCGGCGCGTCGATCCCCGCGTCGCCCAGCGCCTGGACGGCGGCCAGGTTGAGGGCCAGTCCCTCCGGCAGGGCGGGCAGGCCCTCGTGCGGGGCCTCGGCGAGCGCCAGCAGCGACAGGACCCCGGTGCAGCCGGGGCCGTCCTCCGCCAGGGCGGCCTTCACCCGGTCGGCGAGGACGGCGCGGTCCGCGTCGCCGCCCGTCAGCTCCAGCAGCCGCACGTGTTCCCCGTGCGCGGTGAGTGCGCTGCTCGCGGCGGCGGCCCACTCCGCGCCGCCGGCGGCGGTGAGGATCAGCCAGGAGCCGGTGGGGGTGGTGGGGCGGTGGGGTTCGGGGGCGGCGTTCCACGTGATGCGGTAGCGCCAGGTGTTGAGGAGGGAGCGTTCGTTCTCCTGCCGGTGCCAGTCGGCGAGAGCGGGCAGGGCGTGGGCGAGGCCGTCGCGGGCGGGGCCGTCGGGGAGCTGGAGGGTGGTGGCGAGGGCGCTCAGGTCCTGGTTGTGGACGGCTTCCCAGAACCGGGTGTCGGTGGTGTCGGTGGTGGTGGTGTTGGTGGGTTCGAGCCAGTAGCGCTGGTGTTGGAAGGCGTAGGTGGGCAGGTGGACGCGGTGTGCGTGGTGGTGCTGGAGGATGGTGGGCCAGTGGAGTTCGATGCCGTGGACGTGGGCGTGGGCTGCGGCGGTGAGCATCTGGCGTAGGCCGCCGTGGTCGCGGCGCAGTGAGCCGAGGACGGGCGTGTCCGGGTGGTCCTGTGCGTCGAGGGTCTGCCGCACGCCGACCGCCAGTACGGGATGCGGACTGGTTTCGAGGAAGCACCCGTGGCCGTCGTCGGCGAGGGTCTCGACGGTGTCGCGCAGCCGGACGGTGTCGCGCAGGTTGCGGTACCAGTAGGCCGCGTCCAGTTCGGTGCCGTCGACGCGCCGGCCGAGCACCGTGGAGTAGACCGGAACCGAGCCCGACTGTGGTGCAAGGTCGGCGAGTTCGGCCAGCAGGCGGTCCCGTACCGATTCGACCTCGGCCGAGTGGGAGGCGTAGTCGACGTCCACGCGCCGGGTACGGACGGTGTCGCGCGCACAGTCGGCGGCGAAGGCGTCCAGCGCCTCGTCGGGGCCGGACACCACGACCGAACCCGCGCCGTTGTCGGCGGCGAGGGACAGCGTCGGCCAGTCGGCCAGCCGTGCCCGGGCCTCGTCGGCGGAGAGCACGACGGAGAGCATGTGCCCGGTTCCGGCGAGGTCGCGCAGGAGGCGGGAGCGGATGGCGATGAGGCGGGCGGCGTCGTGGAGGGTGAGGGCGCCGGCGACGCAGGCGGCGGCGATCTCGCCCTGGGAGTGGCCGAGGACGGCGGCGGGCTTGAGGCCCCAGGAGCGCCAGAGTTGGGCGAGGGAGACCATGACGGCGAAGAGGACGGGTTGGACGACGTCGACGCGTTGGGCGAGTTCGTCGGGGACGCGGCCGCGGACGACGTCGTCGAGGGACCAGTCGACCCAGGGGGTGAGGGCTTGTTCGCAGGCGTGCATGTGGGCGGCGAAGACCTCGTTGGTGTCGAGGAGTTCGACGGCCATGCCGGGCCACTGGGAGCCCTGGCCGGGGAACATCAGCACCACCCGGGACGCGGCCGCCGGGGTGACGGCTCCCGTGAACACATCGGGCGCGGTCTCGCCGCGGGCCAGCGCGTTCAGGGTCCGCAGGTAGGAGTCTCGGTCGTCGGCGGTGACGGCGGCGCGGTGGTCGAACAGGGAGCGGGTGGTGGCGAGGGAGAGTGCGATGTCGGCCGGGCGCTGTTCGGGGTGGTCGTTCACCCAGTCGTGGAGGCGGGCGGCCTGGGCGCGTAGGGCCTCGGGGCTGTGGGCCGAGAGTAGCCACGGTGCTGCCTCGGCGGCCGGGGTGGCCGGGTCGGACGGCTGCGGCTCCACGGCGCGGTCGGGGGCTTGTTCGAGGATGACGTGGGCGTTGGTGCCGCTGATACCGAAGGAGGAGATGCCGGCGCGTCGGGGGTGGCCGGTCTCAGGCCAGGGGCGTTCCTCGGTGAGGAGTCGGACGGTGCCGGCGGACCAGTCGACCTCCGGGGTGGGCCGGTCGACGTGGAGGGTCTTCGGCAGTACGCCGTGGCGCATCGCCTGCACCATCTTGATCACACCGCCGACGCCGGCCGCGGCCTGGGCGTGGCCGATGTTGGACTTCAAGGAGCCCAGCCACAAGGGCTGTTCGGCACTCCGGTGCTGCCCGTACACCGCGATGAGGGCCTGTGCCTCGATCGGGTCACCGAGCCGGGTACCGGTGCCGTGCGCCTCCACGACGTCCACCTCGCGCGCCGACACGCGTGCGTTCGCCAACGCCGAGGTGATCACCCGTTGCTGGGCGGGACCGTTGGGGGCGGTGAGGCCGTTGGAGGCGCCGTCCTGGTTGACCGCGCTGCCCCGGATCACGGCCAGCACCTCGTGCCCGAGGCGCTGCGCGTCCGAGAGCCGTTCGAGCACGAGGACGCCCACGCCCTCGGCCCAGCCGGTGCCGTCGGCGTCGGCCGAGAAGGCCTTGCAGCGGCCGTCGGCGGACAGCGCGCCCTGGCGGCTGAACTCGGTGAAGGTGAACGGGGTGGCCATCACCGTGACCCCGCCCGCCAGGGCGAGGTCGCACTCGCCCTGCCGAAGCGCCTGTCCGGCCAGGTGCAGGGCCACCAGCGACGAGGAGCACGCGGTGTCCACGGTGACCGCCGGGCCCTCCAGGCCGAAGGTGTACGAGATGCGGCCGGACACCACACTGCCCGTGGTGCCGATGCCGAGCAGGCCCTGGAAACCGTCCGGCACCTGCCCGAGACGGGACGCGTAGTCGTGGTACATCGACCCGGCGAAGACACCGGTGCGCGACCCGCGGACGGACTCGGCGGTGAGCCCCGCCGATTCGAAGGCCTCCCAGGAGGTCTCCAGCAGCAGCCGCTGCTGCGGGTCCATGGCGGCCGCCTCACGTGGGGCGATCCCGAAGAAGGCGGGGTCGAAGTCGGCCGCGCGGTGGAGGAATCCGCCGTGCCGGGTGTAGCTGGTGCCGGTGTGGTCGCGATCGGGGTGGTAGAGGCCGTCGAGGTCCCAGCCCCGGTCGGTCGGGAACCCCGAGACGGCGTCCCGGCCCTCGGACACCAGCGTCCACAGGTCCTCGGGCGAGGTCACCCCGCCGGGCAGGCGGCAGGCCATGCCCACGATCGCCAGCGGCTCGTCGGACGTCGGCGCCTCGCCGTCGGCGGAAGCCCGCTGCTCGGCGCCGAACAGTTCGGCCCGCAGGTGGCCGGCGAGGGCGGACGGGTTCGGGTGGTCGAACACCAGGGTGGCGGGCAGAGCGACGTCGAGGGCCCGTACGAGCCGGTTGCGCAGCTCGACGGCCATGAGCGAGTCGACCCCGGCCGCGTTGAACGCGCGGCCGGGGTCCACCGCCTCCGGACCGGCGTGGCCCAGCACGGAGGCGACCTCCCGGCGCACGAGGTCCAGGAGGGACGCCTCCTGCTCGGCCTCGGTGGCCCCGGCGAGCGAGGCAGTGTCCCGGGCGCGGTCGGCGGGGTCACCGTCGGCTGCAGGGCGGTGGGGGCGGGCGCGGCGCACCTGCGGGAGCGTGTCGAAGAGCCTGCTCTTCCGCGCGATGGTGAAGGACGGGTGGAAGGCGGTCCAGTCCACGTCGGCGATGACGGTGGCGGTGTCGTCGGCCGCCAGGCTGCGGCCGAGGTGGTGCACCGCGGCTTCGGGGTCCATCGGCGTCAGACCGCGGCGTCGGAGCTGGTGCTCGTAGGTGGCGTCGACCATGCCGCCGCCGGCCCAGGGGCCCCAGGCGAGGGCGGTGCCGGCGAGGCCGCGGGAGCGGCGCTGCTGGACGAAGGCGTCGAGGTAGGCGTTGGCGGCGGCGTACGCGGCCAGTCGTCCGCTGCCCCAGACCCCGGCTATGGAGGAGAACACGACGAACGCCTCCAGCCCGGCGCCCTCCGACTGTGCGGGCTCGTCGAGGAGTTCCTCCAGCAGTCGTGCGCCCACGGCCTTGACCGCGACCACACGGGTGAGGTCGGCCAACCGGAGGTCGTCCAGGGGGCACTCGTCGGCGACCCCCGCCGCGTGCACGACGGTGGTCACCGCGAGGTCCTCGGCCCGCAGCTCCGCCAGGACGGACGTCAGAGACTCCCGGTCGGTGACGTCGGCGGCCACCACCCGCAGTCGCGTGCCCCGGGCCTCGAGTTCCTCGCGCAGCGCGGCCACGCCGTCCGCCTCGGCACCGCGGCGGCTGAGCAGCACGACGTCCTCGGCCCCGCAGCCCGCCGCCCACCGGGCGACGTGGACGCCGAGACCACCCGTCCCACCGGTGATCAGCACCGCTCCGCGCGGCGGCCGGCCACCGTCCCCGGCAGGCGCCGCGGCCCGTACCAGCCGCCGGCGGAACACGCCCTGCGGACGCAGCGCCAGCTGGTCCTCGCCCCCGGGCCCGGCTAGCACGCCCACCAGGAGCTCAGCGGACCGGGAATCCGTCCCGGTCGGCAGGTCGATCAGACCGCCCCAGCGCTCAGGGTGCTCCAGCGCGGCCACGCGACCCAAACCCCAGAGCATGGCCTGGCCCGCCTCCGTCACCGGGTCGGCGACATCGGTGGACACCGCGCCCCGGGTCAGGCACCACAGCGGGGCCTGAACCCCCGCGTCGCCCAGCGCCTGGAGCAGGAGCAGGCTGCCGGCGACCCCGGCCGGCACACCGGGAGCCAGCGGGTGTGCGTTCCCGTCCAGTCCCAGCAGCGACACGACGCCCGAGAACGGCGAGCATCCCTCCTGAGCCCCGGCCAACATCGAGGCCAGTGCCTCCCGTTCGGCGTCGGCGGCCGACACGTCCAGCCGGACCACCTCGGCCCCGCCTGCGGCCAGGGCCGCCAGGTACCCGTCGACCGACCCGTCCCCGGCGGCGCCGGACAGCCCCGCCGGGACCACCGCCAACCAGGTCCCGGACAGCGACGCGCCGGTAGCCGTCCCGGGCACCCGCTCCCAGGCCACCTCGTAACGCCAGGTATCGGCTTCGACGACCCCGGCGGCCGCGCGAAGCTGTGCCGCGTCGACCGGACGCAGCACGAGCGAGGCCACTGACACGACGACGGCACCGGAGGCGTCCGTCGCCTCCAGAGACACGGTGCCGGCTCCCACCGGCGTGAGCCGCACCCGCAGGGTCGACGCACCGGGCGCGGGCACCGTGACGCCGTTCCACGAGAAGGGCAGCAGCACCTCGCCCTCGGCGAAGAGGTCGGTCGTGAATGGCAGGGCGTGCAGGGCCGCGTCGAGCAGCGCGGGGTGGACACCGAACGCGACCGCGTTCGCGGCCTGTCCCGGTGGCAGCTCTACCTCGGCGAGGACCTCCTGACCCCGTCGCCACAGCGCACGGAGCCCACGGAAGACGGGCCCGTAGCGGTATCCGCGGGCGGCCAGGCGCTCGTACACGCCCCCCGCCTCGACCTCGACCGCGACGGCATCCGACGGCGGCCACTCGGCCGGGCCTGTGGACGGCGTCGGCCGGTGCGGGGCGAGCACGCCGGTGGCGTGGCGGGTCCAGGGAAGGTCGGCCGGGCTCTTCTCGGGCCGCGAGTACACCGCGACCGTCCGCGTGCCCGATTCCTCTGGCGCGCCGACCACCACCTGGACGGCCGTGCCCCCGCGCTCCGGGAGGGCAAGGGGAGCCTCCAGGGTCAGCTCCTCCACCGTGGTGCAGTCGACCTCCAGCGCCGCCCGCAGGGCCAGCTCCACGAAGGCCGTCCCCGGCAGCAGCTCGGTGCCGAACACGGCGTGGTCGGCCAGCCACGGCTGGGTCTCCACCGACAACCGGCCCGTGAGCACCACGCCGCCCGACTCCGGCGAGACCACGACGGCGCCGAGGAGGGGGTGCTCGGCCGGGATCTGTCCGACCGCCGACACGTCGCCGGTGGGTGTGGGGGTGTGGAGCCAGTAGTGGTCGCGTTGGAAGGGGTAGGTGGGGAGGTCGAGGTGGGTGGTGGGTGGGGTGGGTCGGGTGGTGGGGTGGCCGTGGGTGTGGA
>NZ_JBIRFA010000105.1:0-7956 GCF_044327205.1 Kitasatospora sp. NPDC018058
ACCTTGTACAGCATCGAAACGACCACGCGAACATCGTGCCAGCCCAGGCCGTACCACCCCTGTCACCTGCAGCGATGACTTTTCGAGCCCGACAGGTTCAACCGCCGCCGACACCTCTACTGCCTCGACGCCTGATGGACCGGAACTCCGCTCGGCACCACCCACGTCTCCCACTACGAACAACTCGCCCTCACACTGGCGGCATGAGCACCACAGCAGACAGTTGAGGTCACATCGACCAACAAGGTCCTACGGGCTCAGGACCGCGGTGGCTTCAGTGGACGACGCCGTGTTCCCAGGCCCAGGCTGCGATCTCCACACGGTTGCGGGCCGGTAGTTTGTCCTGGACCCGGCTGAGGTGGCTCTTGATGGTGCTGAGCGAGAGAGTCAGCTGTGCGGCGATCTCGTTGTTCGTGTGCCCGCGGGCGACCCGGCTCACGACCTTGAGTTCCTGGGGAGTGAGCCGTCGTGCGGCGGCGGCCGCGGTCTCAGCGCGTGACGGTTTGCTCAGGTGTTCCAGGAGCCGAACGGTGACGGACGGCGAGATGAGGGAGTCACCTTTGACAGCGGCATGCACTGATTCGATCAGCAGCCGGGGGCCGGAGTTCTTGACCACGAAGCCACTGGCACCGGCGCGGAGCGCTCCGTAGACGTACTCGTCCATGTCGAACGTCGTCACGATGACGATCTTTGTACCGTCCGTCGCGGCTCCCTGTGCCTGGCGCAGGCGCCTGGTCGCCTCCAGGCCGTCCAGTTTCGGCATGCGGATGTCCATCAAGCAGACGTCCGGCCGCAGCCGGTGAACTGCCTCGACCGCCTCCGCGCCGTCGGAGGCCTCCCCGATCACGGAGATGTCGTCTTGCCCCTCCAGGATGAGGCGGAAGCCCATCCGCACCATCTCTTGATCGTCGGCGATCACCACAGAGACGCTCACTACGGGTCCCCACTCCCTCACTTCATGGGTATCGACGCAGCCAGCTCCCAGCCGCCCTCCGGCATGGGGCCGCTGCTGAGCTCACCGCCCAGCTCGACCACCCGCTCCGACAGGCCGACCATGCCGAAACCGCTGGGTCGGAACCAGACCCGGCCGCGTTGCTGACCGCTCGCGTTGTCACGTACGCGGACGACCAGTCGGTCTCCGTCGGTTCCCAGCTTGACATGCACGGTGGTCGCGGTGCGGGCGTGCTTGCGGATGTTGGTCAGGCCCTCCTGGACCAGTCGTTCCACGGACTTGGCGAGTTGTGGCGACCAGACGGTACCGTCCACGTCGTCGGCTATGTCCAGCCAGGCGTGCTGGCCGGTGCCGCTGAACTGGTGGACGAGCTCCTCGATCCTCGTCATGGCGGGGGTGACGGGTGCCTCCGCCACGGCTCCGTCCGCTTTGCGCAGGAGTCGGACCATGCGGCTCATCGCCACCAGCCCTTCCTGGCCGGTCCGCTCGATGTTGGCGAACAGCTTGCGTGCCGTGGCCGGGTCACGTTCCGCGGTGGGTTCACCAGCCTGGGCCTGGACGACCATGGCCGTGACGTAGTGGGCCACGTGATCGTGCAAGTCGCGGGCGAGGTCCAGGCGTTCTGCCTGGCGTACGTTCTCCGCGGCGGTCCTGCGCCTGCCGTCCTCGGCTCGCAGGTAGCCGCCCAGCAGCACGAAACCCACCGGCAGCAGGGTGAACAGGCCGTCGATGTCATTGAGCACCGGCAGATCCGACAGCGTTGGAGCGCGGCCCTCGATCCGTACGACCGCCACGAAGAGCGGGACCACCGACAACATGAGCGGCACAGGTCGTCCATACCGGCAGGAAAGGCACAACAGCACCAGAAGCCCGAGGAGTTCGGCCCACCCGGGGGTGCGCTGGAGCACGGTGCCCTTCACCAGGGACGTGGTCAGCAACGAGACGGTCGCCACGACGACGCACAGCGCGCCTGCCGTCCACTGCCGTCCGAACCGGTACAGCCGCAACTGCGCGGCGGCGGCGCCCAGCGCCATGACCCCGCTGGCGACCACCGCCAGCCCGACGTAGCTGAAGCTCACCACGGATGCGTCGAGCAGCACGAGCAACGCGCTCAGACACAATGCGGCGACCGTCCCGGAGGAGGGAAGCGGGAGAGAGCGGGGCATGGCGATGAGTTTAGACGCCCGTTCGCCGGCCCTTGGAACGGAGCAGGCCAATACGTACTTTCGGCCGATGCCGCCAGACCGAATACCGTCTTTCGACGGCATCGCGACCCGTCGGCCGCTCCCCACAATGGTGCGTGTCCAGGCAAAAGATCCTCCCGTCACCAGGAGTTGCTGTGAAGTTCCCCGCGTTCCGTACGCATGTCAGGTCCCTGTTGGCGGCCGGATCCGTGGTTGTGGCAGCCGTGTCGCTCAGCGGCTGCGGTGTGTTCGGCCACAGCTGGGACGTGAAGCTGGAGGTGACAGGTCCCGGCAGCGCCGACGTCGGCTACGCCTTCTCCGGTGACACCAACGGGAAGACGGCGCTCAATCAGAAGCTGCCCTGGAACAAGGCCCAGAACGTCGGCTTCGGCTTCAACGATCTGGGCGTCAAGAACGCGAAACCCGGCACCGTCTGCCGTATCTACGTCGACGGCGAGCTCAAGGACGAGCAGAACAAGCCCAACGCCGAGGGCACCCTGTCGTGCTCCATCCACCTGAAGGACTGATCCGATGACTTCGACGAGCGTGGCCGCTCGCACGGCGGTCCGCGCGACCGGCGTCACCAAGGTGTACGGGGCGGAAAAGCCCGGCACCACCGCGGCAGTCGGCGTCCAAGCACTGCGCGGAGTCGACCTGGAGATCGACAAGGGAAGCTTCCTGGCCGTCATGGGACCTTCCGGATCCGGGAAGTCCACCCTGATGCACTGCCTTGCCGGCCTGGACCGTCCGTCCTCCGGCACGATCACCCTGGAGGACACCGAGATCACCGCACTGTCCGAACGACAGCGCACGGACCTGCGTCGCGACCGCATCGGCTTCGTCTTCCAGCAGTACCACCTGCTACCAGAGTTGAACGGCTCCGAGAACATTCTGCTACCGCTGGAGATAGCAGGCCGCCGCCCCGACCAGGACTGGCTGGACACGCTCGTGAACACCCTTCAGATCGGTGATCAACTCTCGCGCCGCCCCTCGGAGTTGTCCGGCGGACAGCAGCAGCGCATCGGTATCGCTCGCGCGCTGGCGGCCCGTCCCGCAGTCGTCTTCGCGGACGAGCCCACCGGCAATCTAGACGCCGGCTCCGGCCGGCACGTATTGGAGTTCCTGCGCTACTCCACCCGCGAGTTCGGGCAGACGGTGGTGATGGTCACGCACGACCCGGTGGCGGCCTCCTATTCCGACCGCGTCGTGCTGCTGCTGGACGGTCGCATCAGCGGCAGGGTCGACGGACCCACCCCCGAGTCCGTACTCGACGCGCTCCAGCACCCGGGGAAGCGGTGAGGGCGTTGAGGGCATCGGGGCTGACCAAGGCGGCGATACGGCAGATCGCGGCCAGGCCGTCACGGCTGCTGCTCACCGGCTGCACACTGATGGTGACGGCTTTCTTCCTGGCCGGTTCGATCGTCTTCACCGACACCCTGAAGCGGCAGTTGGCCGACGACCTCTCGCCGGTCGCCGCGGGCACGGCCGTGGTGGTCGGCACGGACGGCACCCAGCCGCTCGACGACAAAAGGGTCGAGGAACTCAAGAACGTACCGGGAGTGGCCGAGGTCCAACCCGTGGCCACCGGCAGCGTGCTTCTGAAAGGCGCGGGCCGTGACCCCTACCCGCTGATCGGCACGGCGCTCACGGGGCCGCAGTCCGTCATCCGCCCGTTGCAGGGCACGCTTCCGGACGGGCCCGGTGAGGTCGTGCTCACCCGGATGCTGGCCGACCTGCCAGGCATGGGAGTCGGCAGCCGGATCACACTCGTTCCGCAGGCCGGCGTCGGCTCGGCGACCTCCCAGGACGCTCCTGCCCGAACGGTGACCGTGAAGGTCTCGGGCGTCGTCCAGGCCCCCTCGGCCATGGGAACCGCCGTGCTCACCACGCCCACCAACGCCCGCTCGTGGCTGGGCACCGACGGCTGGCAGCAGACGCTGCTCCGCGTCCCGGACCGCCCCGCTGCCGACGTGGCGTCCACGGTCCAGGCCGAGCTGGGCAGAGGCTTCTCCGTACGCACCGCGTCCAAACTGCGCGCGGAGAGCGGACCCAAGTGGGTCACCACCGTGTCCACCCTGCTCACGATCTTCGTCGTAGTGGCCCTGCTCGCCGGAACCCTGATCGTCTCCACGACGTATCGGGTGCTGCTCGTGCGGGACCAGACACGGCTGGCCCTGCTGCGCTGCGTGGGCGCCCGGCCGGGGCAGGTCATGCGGTCCGTGCTGCTACAGGCCGCGGGTTCCGGGCTGATCGCCGGTGCGGTCGGAACGGCCGCGGCGATCTGCTGCGCCTTCGCGATCACCGGAATCACAGCTCTGCCCGACCCCGCGATCTCGGCACCCTCACTGTCCGCAGGCGTGCTCGTTTCCGTGCTGGCCGCCCTGGTCGCGGCGATGCCGGCAGCGAGAGCCGCAGCGCGCGTCGCACCGGTCGCCGCCCTGTCCGTGGCGGCCACCCGCCACGCACCGGACCGCATCGGCCGCACGCGCGCGCTGATCGGAGCGCTCTGCCTGGGCTGCGCGCTCCTGCTCATCGCCCTCGCCGGGCTCGGCGGCGCGGGCGGTGCCGTGGCGGCGGGCGGCTCAGTCGCCTCCGCGGTCGCTCTGTTCGGTTGCCTCCTCGCGCTCGGGCCCGCACTGCTGCGCCGCGCGACACTCGCCCTTCAACAGCCCGTGCGGGCGGTCGCGGGGCTGGACGGTGCTCTGGCGGTGCGCAACCTGGGCCGTGCCGCGCGCCGGACCGCGGCCTGCGCGACGGTCCTCACCCTGGGCTTCACCATGGTCGCCGCGGTGCTCGTGACACTGGCTTCGGTGGAGAAGGGCACGGACCGGCGGCTACGGGAGCGCGACCCGGTCGACGTCGTGCTCGACGCGTCGCGCACCGGCCCGTCGGCGCTCACCCCTGCCGTGGTGAAGGCGGTGGCGGCACAGCCCGAGACCGACGCGGTGGTGCCCGTCACCCGGGTGGACGGCGTCGCCCTCGGCGGCAACGGCCGCTACCGGGAGACGGAGATCCGAGGCCTCGATCCTGCCGCGATCCCCGCACTGCTCGCCGACAGCCAACGTGACTCCCACGGCGGAGACCTGCGGCGTGGCCAGGCAGCCATCTCCACGTCCGTGGCGCAGTCGCTGGGGGTCCGTCCCGGCGACCGGATCTCGCTGCGCGTGTCCGGCGGCGGGCAGTCCAGCGCCGAAGTGGCCCTGATCCATCCGGACGACGCCTACATGCTGGGCGGTGTCGCCGTCCTGCCGGGGGACTTCGCCGAACTGGCGCCTAGCGCCCCTGTACGGTCCTTGTACATCACCGCCGTCCACCGAGACAACCCGCTGTCGCTGCGCGCTCCGTTGGACAGAGCGCTGCCGTTGAACGCTTCGCTCCACCTGTCCTATCCGGGCGAAGACCGGGCCTCTCTGCGACAGTTGATCAGTCAGCTGCGGATCACGGCACTGGGGCTGGTCGGCATCACCGTGCTGGTATCGCTCGTAGGCGTGGCGATCACCCTGACCCTGTCCTCGATGGAACGCGAAAGAGAGAACGGTGTCCTGCGAGCGGTGGGTATGCGCGGCTCACGCCTGCGCTCCGTGATGGCTTGGGAAGCCGGACTGCTCGGCTTGTACGCGGCCGTCCTCGGCGTCACGCTGGGCTCGCTCTACGGCCGGATGATGCTCGGTGCGCTGCCCGGTCTCAGCAGCCCCACGATCCCGTACGGGCAGTTGACGGTGACGTTGGTGGGGGCCCTGGCCCTCGTGCTGGGCGCGTCTGTGATCCCGGCCCTGCGTTCAGCGGCGGTCTCGCCCATGACGGCCCTGCGCGCGGGCTGAGAGGGCGTTTGAAGTGAGTGGATTGCCCTTTATATTCTAAGTATCAACAACGCCGGAGACCGAGCCGGCGGCATCTACAACGGTGTCGGCTCTACCGTCAACCTCAAACTCAGTCGCATCATCAGGAACACCTCGGCCACCGCACCGGGCGGCGTGTACAACGCCGGCACCGTCACGAACGCCTTCTCCGCAATCGCGGTCAACAGCCCCACCAACTGCACGCCGAGCCCCAACCCCGTCCCCGGCTGCATCAACTGACCACGTAATCCCCGGCGCCCACTGCGACAGGTCAATTCCCCAGCACAGTGGGCGCCGTCCAGGCTCTCATCCCAGAACAGCTCCATCATCCGTACGGTGTCGCCGTACTGCTCGCGATGGGCCACGTCAGCCTGCTCCAGTAGCCGACGGCTCGGGAAGCTCACCAAACCGCTGGCCGGCCCGGTGAGTTTCCCCTCCGGCCGCCGGATGAAGTCACCGATACGCCGAGCGGGGTGGGCCGGTCACCCGCTCGCCCGTTCAGGCGCGACACGGCCGGGCGGTCCGGCGCCCGGCGTCGGTGAGATGGGCTTCGAGGACCAGGTTCTGGATCTGGCGGGCGGTGGGCAGCTCGCCGCGGCAGGCGTTGACGGTGAGGACGCCGCCGGGCAGCGGGCGCTGGTCGGTGGACTGCCAGCGGACCGCGACGCCGAGGCCGCGCGGTCCGGGTTGCAGAACCGCGCCGGGGCGGCCGTTCCCGGCCTGGACGATGTCGATGCCGGCGGCCGCGAGCGCTTGGACCGTCTGGTCCCACAGTGTCCCGTCGCCGTCGGCCAGGCCGTGGGCGCCTTCGGGGTCGGGGTCGGTGCGGTGGTGCTGGTGGTGCGTCCCGTGACCTTACAGCGCCGCCCGGTCAGCGCCGTCGGGCAGGACGGGAAACGGCCAGGCCGGATCCGGCGCCCAGGTCGACCACGGCTCGGCGAACGGACCTGCCCGGTCCTGGAGGAGGCCGAGGGCGCGCTCATGCGCTTGCTCGACCGATCGGTGGTCGGCGTCGGTGATGAAACCCAGGCGGCGGCCGTGCGCGTACTCGTCCTGCGGCGCGGTAGACCGCCGCCCCGGAGAACGGCGCGAGGTCCGGCAGCCTCGGCAGCAGCAGCCGCTGGAACTGCTCGGCGCTGTCGCGCATGTAGCCGAACAAGCGGGCGTTCTCGATCGCGATACCGGCGGCTCCGGCGAGAGCGCGTACGACCTCCTCGTCGTCCTGATCGAACGGCCGCCCGTCACGCCGCTCGGACAGGTAGAGGTCGCCGCAGGTCTCACCGCGGGCGGTGATCGCCACACCGAGCAGAGTGCGCATGGGCGGGTGGCCGGGCGGGAAGCCGACCGAGGCGGGGTGGGAAGAGATGTCGTCCACACGCAGGGGCTCGGGATGGTGGATCAGGTGGCCGAGGACGCCGCGCCCGTGGGGCAAGTCGATTCCGGCGAGGCCCACGCGCTCCTCGTCCGAGAGGCCGGCGGTGATGAACTGCTCCAGATGGTCACCAGAGGGGGCGAGGACGCCGAGCGCACCGTAGCGCGCGCCGACCAGATCCATGGCGGTGGTGACGATTCGGTGCAGCACCGCCGGAAGATCCAGGTCCCCCCCGATCGCCAGCACCGCCGACAGCAAACCCTGCAAGCGCTCCTTCGCCCTGGCCAGAGCACGCAACTGCTGGGCGATGCCCTCCAGCAGCTCGTTAAGATCCAGCCGAAGCCCCGGCGCGTCCCCTTCACCCGGTGAGGGAGCCGAGCCTTCTTCGGGGTTCACCACGTCGCCTCGTTCATCACCGCAACGCTACGCACGATGCCGCTGCCGGGCCCGGTGCACACGCCCAGCACGCACGGGCCAATCAGGAGAACACCAGTCAAGAACGGTCAAGATCTACTGTCAGAGGAGTGCGCCACGAAGTACCACACGATCGAGTGGAGGTGAAAGACCTTCTCCGCCGGACCGTCGCAGCGGTTTGGTGAAGCAGGGGGC
>NZ_JBIRFA010000106.1:0-7854 GCF_044327205.1 Kitasatospora sp. NPDC018058
AGAAGGAGCAGGTCAGACGAGGAACCCGGCGAGTTGGAGAGAAGGTCATCACCCTCAGCCCGGCGATGCTTCACTAGTTCAAGCAACGGCATTGGCCGTTGTCCACCAGGTATCGGACGGCGTCCAACATCTGTCGGTGGCAGTAGCCCTCCGGCTGCCCGCCCCGCCCCTCCAGCCACGACGGGACGGGCAGCGCGTCCCTCATGATGGCCCACTCCAAGTCCGTCATATCGGAGTCGTAGCGGCGCACACGGTCCGGCCGGTCACCCGCATTCCCGAACCGGTGAGCGAGACAATCACACGACCGGGTAACCGAGTTGGACGACATGGGCATAGGAGCGCAAGACTGCGACACAGGGCCTCCTGGCCGGCTTGTTCGGACTTCGACAATCCCGAGCTGGGCAGGAGGCCCTGCCTTCATGCGCGCCCTGAGGAAAGATCACTCAGCCGTGTGGCCGCACTCGAACCGATGTCCACCATGATCGGTACGACAACGGCTTCTCATGTCGGCGAGGGGTTGGGCGGGTTGGCTCTGGCGGGTTGTTGGTGTTGCTGGCGGAGAAGTCGGTGGGGTTCTGGGCTGGTGGTTTCGCGGGTGTGGTGAGGGAGTTGCTGTTTCTTCGAGGCATTCTTCGGGTGTTGCGGGTGTGGTGAGAGCCCCGTAGGTCGTTCTCAGTTCGCGGTGGTGTCGCCGGCGTTGGCGTGTGTTGTCCGGAAGGCTGTACGGCGGGGTGACGGCGTGCTGGGCTTTTGGGTGTGGTGGTGGATCCATGTCCACAGGGGATCGTCGTCGGACGGGTTGAGGCGGGGGAGGCCGAGTTGGGTGGCGGTGTGGTGGAGGAACGTGGTGATGGTGGGGTGGGTGTGGCGGCGGGGGCCGTTGTGGTCGTCGGGAATGAGGAGGGCGCGGTGGTGGTGGAGGGCGCGGGCGAGGGTGACGGTTTCGGGGTAGGTGACAGCGTCCCGGGCGAGGAGCGCCCATGAGCTGCGGGTGGGTCCCGGCTCGGGGTTCGCTCTTGCCAGGGCGGTGGCGCGTTGCTGCCACCGTGGGGCGGCGTGTTGTTGGTGGTCGTACCAGCGGGTGGTGATGGTCTGGGCCCAGGTCCAGGCGAGGTCCGCGCTTTGGCGGCGTTGCAGGCGTTGGTGGGCGTGTTGTGCGTGCCGGAGTTCGGGTAGCGCGGTGACGTTGAGGATGGGGCCGTGTTCGCCTGTGGTGGGCCAGGTGTGGTGGCGGGTGCACAGGCGTTGGTGGTCGGGGGTGTAGGCCCAGGCGGTGAGGGTGGCGCCGTGGGTGTGGTGCAGGACGCAGGCGGGGCAGGCGGCGGTGGGTGGCTGCCGGGGGTGTGCGGTGCGTTGCCAGGTGATGTGGGGCAGTTCGTGGCCGCTGCCGGGCCGGGCCGGGCGGGTGCTGGCGACGGGTTCCCATCGGGGCAGGGCGCGGGCGAGGTGGGGGTGCGGGATTCGGGCGAGGGCGGCGATGCGTACCTGGGCGGCGCGGTTGGGGTGGAGTTCGGCGCCGGGCACGGTGGCGAGGCGTTTGCCTTGCGCGTCGACGGCGATGGCGAGGGCGTCGAGGAGCTGGGGCAGGTTCTGCCGGTAGGCGTGTGCCAGGCGGGTGAGGTAGGAGGCGGTGGTTTCGTGGGGCAGGGGCCGTATGCGCTGGCAGCCGGGGGTGACGGGCGGTGCGTAGACCATGGCCGTCATCGTCGGGCGGTGGTGCGCGTGGGGGTGTGGGGGCGGTGCTGTTCTTCGGCGAGGTGGTCGAGGTCGATGTCGTCCAGGACGGCGCGGGTGATGCGTTCGGTGCCGTCGAGGTCGGTGCAGTTGACCGGGTCGCCGGTGCAGTAGTCGTACGGACCGGCGTTGCCGCCCGGTACGGGGTCGACCTGCAGGAACCGGCCGAGCGCCGGGCTGTAGAGGCGGGCACCCATGAGGATGTCGCCGTCCTGGGCCTCGGCGGAGCGCTCCTTGCCGCCCAGCCAGCCGTACCGCACGGCGGCCTGGCCGTCCTGCGGGATGCCGAACTCGTCGAAGTCCAGCACCACCGGCTTGGTCAGCGCGGTGTCCGTGGTGACGACCACCGAGCCGAACAGGTTGGTGAACTGGAGCTGGACGTCACCGGTCTTGCTGGTGGTGGCGACCAGGTCGGCGTCCGGACCCGAGATGTTGCGGGTCAGGTTGCCCTGCGTGGTGTCCTCGACGGTCCAGCGGACGTGGTCCGAGTCGTCGCCGTAGTGGTTCAGCTTCGACGAGGAGTTGGCCCAGGTGCCGTCGGCCTGCTTCTTGCTGGTGGTGAACGCGGTCAGGCGGTGGGCGGCGTCCACGGCCCACTCCTGCTTGGTGTCCCCCTTCTCCTGGGCGGCGACGTGGTCGTTGGCCCAGTAGGTATTGGTCGCGCCGGTGGCGGTCTTCACGGTCCGGCCGGAGGCGTCGTAGACGAAGCCTGCGTCGGTGAGCCGGTCGGCGCTGTCGTAGGTGTGGTTCTCCGCCGTGGCCCCGGCCGTGCTGCACTCGCCGGCCGCCCCACGCGGGGAGGTCTGCTTGGACAGGCGGTTGGAGTGGGCGTCGAAGGCGTACTGCCGGGTGACGCAGCCGCTGGCGACCGTGGTCTGCTCGGCCTTCACCAGCCGGCCGAGCCGGTCGTACTGGTAGGAGCGGGTGGCGGTGGAGCTGGTGTCCTTGGCCACCTGGCCCTGGGTGGAGATGTCGGTGGTCTGGGCCCAGACCACCGTGTTGTCGGAACCACGGGTGTAGCTGCGGCTGGTGGCTTCGCCGACGGCGTTGAAGGTGTCCTTGCGGACGATGCCGCCGGGATAGGTCTGCTCGACGAGCTGGCCGTCCGCGCCGTACGGGCCTTTCTGGTCGCCGGGTAGATGTCGCAATCCACACCGAGCCAGAAGGCCCTCACTCATTTCAAGATTGCCTGGCCGTGACTCCTGTCACCAACCTCCGTGGTCAGTACATCTAGAGCGCCTTGATGGGCGGACATGTGCAATCTCGGTCTTCGGCTGCTGTGAGCTCGGTAGATGCGGCATTCTGCGGGCATGTACGTGCGGTAGATCCAGCGCCGGAACAAGGACGGCAGTGTGGTCCGCTATGTGCAGCTGGCCACCAACTACCGCTCCGCGGCGGCCGCCGTCTGGGTCGCGACCGCTGGCCCTCTGTCACAGAGGACACAACCAGTGCTCAGGCCCGTGCCTTCTGGGTCGCGATCAGGCCAGACCTGATCAGGGTGAACACACCGAGACGGCCTGTGGGAACCGGCCACCGAGTCGGCAGCGCCCCCGCTCAAGCGACATGGGCCGACCAGACCGGGGCACCTGCGGACCCGTTCCCGGCTGCGGGTTCATTGAACGTATACGTGCTTACCACGCCGCTGCGCAGCGATGTTGAGCGATCACGTGCTTCGTCTGCCGGCCTCTGGCTGGAAAGCCATCATCGCGATCGATATACCCATACTTGACGATGACATGACCGATAGTGTCCGTTTCACTGTCTCAGGACTTTGGAGGGGACCCATGACACGAACCAGGCGCGCCTTGACGACCGCCGGAATATGGGCCGGCGCCGTCGCGACCGTACTGTCGGCAGCGCCCACCGCGTCGGCGCAGGCACCGACGCGGGACTGCACCGGGATGTACAGCGCGAGGATCACCCAGTGGGCGATGCTCTGCGCCAACGCCGGCCAGCCGATCCGCGGCGCATTCGCCACCTGGCGCAACCTGCCCATCACCTTTGACTCCAGCAGCAACCCCAACATCATGGTCGGAGCAGCGAACTATCTGACCGTCACCCCGGACATCTCCTCGTTCGCCACGGTGCGAATAGGCCTGTACGCGCAGAAGACCGGCGTCCAGAGCGCCAGTTATGCACCGCACTGGGAGGAGGTGCTCGACCAGGGCGGCGGCCGGGAGACGGCCATCAACGTCGGCGCTGGCCCGAACCTGGCGGACGGCAGGAACCACAGCTACCTCCTCCAGCGCCAGGACAACGGCGACCAGTGGGAGGTGTTCTACGACTTCAACTCGGTCGGCACAACCACTGGGCAGAAGCCCGTCTCCCGCGCCTCCGAGGGCAACCGGATCGATGTCGGCCTGGAGGTCAACCACCCCGAGCACGTCGACGTCCCGGTCTTCGAAGACCGCGCCCAATGGATGGACGAGAACAAGATCTGGGGCCGCTTCGCTCCCGCCAACACCGCCATCCAGCTCGGACTCGGCAAGTGCGGCGAACCCAGCCCCAGCGGCACCCCTTACGCCGCGCCGTACTGCTTCACCGCCCAGCAGAGGACCAACGCGCAGCCTCCGCCGTTTCCGGCCGGAACGGTTTCCTGGAGCGTCGGCAAACCACTGGCGGCGCCCGCTCCCATCGCCCCGCTCGCGGCACGCAGCCTGGCGTCTCCTGCGCTCGACAGGCCGACGGTGTTCAACGGCGTCGACCAGGACGCGCTCCACACCTGCCTGCAGAACACCCCTGACGCCTGCGTGACCGCGGTGCCCGGCCTCGCCGACTGCCTGCGAACCGCCAAACAGTGCAACGCCGACCAGCCCACCACGACGCTGCGACGCAAGGGCGACGGCATGCCCCCGGCGCTGACCGTCGACGTGAACATCGGCGACCTCAAGCTGCGCACCGCCGCCGAGTTCGGCGTTCCGGTGGACTCGCTGCGAGTGAGCGCGGGAACCGTTGCCGACGACTCCAGTGGGCGTCGCGCGGCCGCGCGGTGGGACGCCGACACCCCGTTGTGGGTGATCACCTCCGATGCGCCCACCGGCGGCCGGCAGCAGGCCGGCTCCCGTGGCGAAGGTCTCGCTGTGGCTTACACCCAGGCCACGGGCGAACTCGTCGACGCCTGCTGGGGTCCGGCGTGCCCGCGGTGACCAGCGGAGGCCTCGTCCCGGATCGCGTTGTGTTGCCCAAAGTCCCGATCAGTCACCCCTCACGTCAGGAGTCCGCTCCGTGAATATCCGACCCATCCGTCGGTTCCTACGAGCCGCAGGAACCGGCGTCTGCGCCGTCCTGCTCGCCGCCGGCACCATCGCCGCCAGCCCGGCCGCCGCTCACGGCACCCAGGCCACCGGCTTCGTTCCCACCTCCACCGTGTCCGCGGAGGAACTCGCACGGCTCGGCCCGCCCGTCCCCTTCTCCGAGTACGTCGCCGCACAGCAAGGCCACGACTCCGGCGACACCCCCCGACACGAGGCCGCCGTCCTGTCCGCCGACGACCCCGACCTCAAGCAGGAATGCGCCAAACACCCCGAAGCGGACTCGCCGGCGGGCTGGGTCAAGAACCGCTTCGAGACCTGCGTACACCGCCACTACGACGTGGTCCTGCGCAGGGAGGACGGCACCGAGACCATCGGACGCCTCCAGTTCGAAGCCTGGCTCATCGGCTTCGCCTACGACGGACAGCGGAAGGTCGACTACGTCGCCAGCGTAGAGGACATCATCGTCCAGACCTTCAACGGCGAGGACGCAAAGACCTGGTCTATCAACCAAGAGTTCACCTACCTTGGCGGCCCCGTCACCGCCCCCGGCACGCAGCGCCGCAATGATCTCCTCGGCGCATGGAACTCGAACCCGACCTGGTCGCTCACCTACACCTCACCCGACAAAGGCCCGCTGTTCGACCAGGGGAACCAGCAGATCGTCAACACCACCGTGACCATGTCGATGAACGTCAAGTCACCCAGCGCACCCTCGAAGGGATATCAGGACACGGACGCCGCGCACTCAGACGTCCGCTTCGACTACGCCGGCCCCACCGCAGGCAAGCACAAGGGAACCGTCTTCACCGCCGCCCGGGTCGAGCTCGTCATGAAGCTCTCCGACCCCGCCGTCCGGGAGAGCGCACGGCACATAGCGGATGCCCAGAACAACCCCGAACGCACCTTCCCTTCCTTCGCGGCCAAGACCATTCCCGGGGCCAAGGAGCCGCTGCACCGCCTCGTCGACCGGGAAGAGCAGAAGAAGAATCGTGCCGCCGCCATCAAGACCTGCGACGACATCTGGGGCGACTACACGAAGTCCGGCCTGGAGTGCGACGAGTACCCCTTCGCCTCCACCAAGGAAGGCGCCAACAAGGGAGACAGGCGCTACTCCGCGCGCCTCATAGACGGCGACGACAACGGCAAGGGCGGCAACATGATCGGAGAGGTCTACTCCGTCAACCGGCTCTTGGACGGCGACCCCTTCTACGTGAAGATCGTCCCGTAGCCGAACGCCGACTGGAGTAGCAAGGAGAAAGTGGTGTCCGTCCTCTTCGAGTTCCGCACCGAAACCTGGCCCGACAACGGCAAGATCGTCGTGTACGACTCCGACGCCACCGTTCCGAGCGACGAAGCCCTCGTCCAGAGCCGACGGGATGTGGTCGGTAGGACCGGTACGCAGATCTACATCCACAGCCTTCAAGGAACCTCCCCCGCCGAGGTCGTGGTCCGGGTGTGGGACGGCCCGGTACCGGCCGACAGCGGTTGGGGAGCCGAGGGCGAACGCGAGGTGGAACTGGACACGCCCACAGGGTGTGTGGTCATCCGCGCCTTCTCGCCCGAGATCGCCGGATGCTTCGACCTGCCGCGCCCGGGAGTCTACGAAGGACGCGTCTCCTGGAAGGGGCGCCAGGCCGCGGAAGACCAGCAGAGCAGCCTGCACGCCCAACTGGTCACACCGGAAGGCCAACTGAACTCGGAGGCCGTCTTCGCGGCCCACCACGAGACACTGGAAACCTATCGGATTGACCTGTGGTGGACAGCCGAGTCCGAGGACGACGAGGACGACGACTAGGGCCTGTGTGATGTTGTGATCAACATTGCAGTTTCGTGCTCACCCGAAGGCGGAATCCGGTAGGACGCTGTGTGTGACGCGTAGGCAACTCACTGATAGCCAGTGGAAGTTCATCGAGCCGTACCTGCCGATCGGCAGGTACGGCCCGTACCCCGAGAGGCTGCGGGATCAGTTCGAGGGAGTGATCTGGCGGTTCCGCTCCGGCGCTCAGTGGCGGGAGATGCCCTCCGAGTTCGGTCCCTGGCCGACCGTCTACGGTCGTTTCCGGGTCTGGCGGGACGCCGGCGTCTTCGAAGCTTTGCTGGAGGGGCTGATCGCGGAAGCCGCGAAGCGGGGCAAGGTGGACTTGTCCCTGGTCAGCGTGGACTCCACCGCCGTGCGGGCTCACCACGACGCCGCCGGGATGCACCTGGACCCCGACACCATGGACGCCCTGGAGAAAGCCGCCGACGAGGCGGAGAAGGCCCGGCAAAAGGGGGCAGCCCGGAAGGACAAGACGGGCAGGACATTGGAAACGACCCGGAACGGGAAGAACGGCGACGTATCCGGCGTCGGCGCAAGCTCCGGCTGAAAGCCGCCCTGCTCGGACGATCCAGGGGAGGGCAGACCAGCAAGATCCATACCGCCGGTGACCGGAAGTGCCGCCCGCTGGTGTTCGTCCTGACCGAGGGACAGGCCGCCGACAGCCCGCAGCTCATCCCCGTGCTGAAGAAAATCCGGGTCCGCGGGCCGGTCGGCCGTCCCCGCACCCGGCCCGACGCGGTTGCCGGGGACAAGGCCTACTCGTCCCGCGGCAACCGCGCCCACCTGCGCAAGCGCCACATCAAGGCGGTCATCCCGGAGAAGAAGGACCAGGCCGCCAACCGGAAGAAGAAGGGCAGCAAGGGCGGCCGGCCCGTCAGCCACGACGCGGACCTCTACAAGGAGCGCAACACCGTCGAGCGCCTCATCAACAAGCTGAAGGCCTGGCGAGGCATCGGTGAGGTCGACTCGGGGCGCCCTGCTGGTGTCTCCACCAGTGGGTTTCCCCGAGCCGCCTCCCGAACCCGGCGTGCCCGTCTCCGGGCACCG
>NZ_JBIRFA010000107.1:0-7787 GCF_044327205.1 Kitasatospora sp. NPDC018058
ACGCGGGCCTACTCGGAGACCATCAAAGGATCATTCGGGAAGGTACGCCCTCCGCGTTCCTTCCGGAACCGATCCACAGGTCTTCAGCATTGCTCCCAGAAATACGGGGTGATGCGCTTCTCCGACTATGTCGCCGAATGACTCAAAGGCCAGCGCGACCTAAGCCCCACTTCGCTGCGGAACCTCGACTCCCTTCTGAGGAACCACCTCCTCCCCGCCTTCGGCAGCCGACGCATGGGTACGTTCGACCACAAGGTCGTCGAAGCCTTCATCCAGACCATGGAGCGGAACGGCATCGGCATGGCCACCCAGACCAACGTCTTCATCAGCCTGAAGACCATCCTGCTGGACGCGCACCGGCTCGGCCTCTATGAGGACAGCCCGCTCGACGGGGTCAAGGCACCTCAGTACGACCCGGAGCGTGCGGTGATCCCGTCCGTCGCCCAGTTGCAGCAGATCCGGACCGCGGGCGACGACGCCTTCCGCTTGGTCACCGACCTCATGAGCGGCTGCGGGCTGCGAACGGCGAAGCGTACGCGGTCAACATCAACAACATCGTCGCCGACAACGTCTACCGTGTCACCGAGCAGGTCAACCAGGCCACCAAGGCCTACGCCCGCCTGAAGCACCGCAAGGTCGGCGAGTACCGCGACGTTCCGCTGCCGGCCCGCACCAAACACTCCATCGAGTGGTACGCCGATACGTACGGAACCGTGGACGGTTACCTCCTCCGCAATCCCAGGGACATCACCCAGGCCATTCCGCACCACGTCATCGACAGTCAGTGGCGGAAGATCAAGAAATCCGGCCAGGCTGACGTCCCCGAAGGGATGGTGCTCTACGGGCTCCGCCACTTCTTCGCGTCGAACTGCCTGAGTAACGGCATACCGATCACCGACGTGGCGGAATGGATGGGCCACCGCAGCGTCGACGTCACCTTCACGATCTACCGCCACCTCATGCCCGGCTCCATCAGCCGAGCCGCCCAGCTCCTCGATCTCGGCCTGGCCACCTGAACGCGCTGAGAGGGCCCGTCTCGTTCTTTGGGCGGGCCCTCTCAGCGCTTGACGACGGCACGCTCAGGGTGCAGGCATCTTCTGCTGCTTCACCCAGGCCTGCACCTCCGACACCTTGAACTGAAGCTTCGCGTTCCTCCCGCTTCCGAACTTGTACGCGGAGAGGCCCAACCGAGGAGCCTCGCGATAGACCCAGGCAAGAGACATGTTCAGATACTCTGCTGTCTGCTTGACACTCATGAACTGCTCGGGCACGGCTTTTCTCCTCTGTTCGGCTGGACCGTGGCAATCATCGAGGACTCGCCCAGCCCCAGGCCGTCGTCGTCGGTGTCCTGGCCCAGCTGGTCTGGCTGAACAGCATCGACCCCGCCTGGCCGACTGGACCGCTCGCCCCGACCGCCGAGCAGCAGGCCGTGGCACCGTGAGCGCTCAACGACGCATCAGGCGCATCGGACTCGCCGTGCTCTGCTTCCTGCTCGGCGTCCTCGTCGGCGGCGGCGCCATCTACCTGCTGGAGCACCGCACCGCCCTCAGACAGCCGCTCTACCTGGGCATCTTCGCCGTCGTCGCCCTGTGCACCCTCGGCGTGGCCGACCGCGTGGTGGGCCACCGCGCGCCGCCCCCGAACGCCCCGGACCATCCCGGCAACCGCCGCCGGTCCGGCTGAACAGAACGCCCGCAGTACCCATGGCGGCCGTTCGGGCCAGGGCCGCACCCCTTCGACCTCAGAGAGCAGATGATCACGCCTACCGTCCTCCACCGAGGCACCCGCTGCGACGGATCACCCCGGTGGCATCCGGTGAACCTTCGATACGTCGAGGCGCCAGAGCCGTACGAGCCGGACGGCCGCCCAGCGGTGTTCCTCGCCGGAGCAACAGTCGGCTGCCGGGACTGGCAGAGCGAAGCGGTCGACCTGTTCGCGACCGCGGGCTTCGACGGCACGGTGCTCAACCCCCGGCCGTCGCGCAACCCGGCCACCGACCCCTACCGCGCGTGGCAGCCGTTCGGCTGGCAGGACCGCAACATCCGGCGCACCGACGTCGTCCTGTTCTGGAACCCGATCGGGCACGTGCGCGTGCACGACTGCTACGAGGCCGGGTTCACCCCGTACGGCGGGACGGTGATCGTCGGCTGCACCCCGGCCGACCCCGCCCAGCGGGCCAACCGCGTGCTGCTCGCGAACCTCATGCCGTGGTTGCCGGTGGCCGACACGCTCGCCGCCACCGTCGCCGCCGCCCTTGCCGCGCTCGCGGCCCCTGCCCCCGCTCACCACTGACCACTGACCACTGACCACCGACCACTGACCACTGACCACTGACCACCCACCGTCCCACCCACGTCAGGACCCCCGTGCGCACCACCGCCCCTTCCCGGATCGAGGACCACGCGCTCCTCGGCAACACCGTCTCCGCCGCCCTGGTCCGCCCGGACGGCTCGATCAACTGGGCCTGCCTGCCCGGCTTCGACTCGCCAGCGGTGTTCGCCTCGCTGCTCGGCACCGACGAGCACGGTCTGTGGCGCGTCGGCCCCGCCGTCTACGACGGCTCACCGCCCCCGGTCGCCGACCGCCGCCACTACGTGGGCAACTCCCTGGTCCTGCGCCAGGTATGGGACACCAGCGCCGGTACCGTCGCGGTCACCGACTTCATGCCGGCCCCCACCGTCAGCGACCACGCCGAGCCCTGGATCATCCGGATCGTCGAAGGCATCAGCGGCGAGGTCCGCGTCGCCAGCGTCTTCCGGCCCCGTCCCGGCTACGGCGCCACCCGCCCGTACTTCGAGCGAACCGCCCACGGAGCCCACCGGCTACGGGCAACCGCCCACCCGGACTCGTACTGGCTCGACGACCCCCAACACACCGCCAACGTGCGGGGCGTATGCCGGGCCGACTTCACCGTCCGCGCCGGCCAGAGCGTCGTGCTCACCCTCGCCTGGGCTCCCTCCCACCGTCCCGCTGGCCCGGTCCCGCCCGACGCCTTCACGGAACTCGACGTCACCACCGAGTTCTGGGAGCAGTGGGCCGCCGGCTGCACCTACCGCGGCCCGGACCGCGAGGCCGTGGTGCGCTCCGCCCTCACCCTCAAGGCCCTCTGCCACCCGGGCGGCGGTGTCATCGCCGCGCCCACCACCTCCCTGCCCGAGCAGCTCGGCGGCGAACGGAACTGGGACTACCGCTACGTCTGGCTGCGCGACAGCGCGCTGACGATCGCCGCCCTGCTGCGGCTCGGCATCCTCGACGAGGCCCGCCAGTGGCGCAACTGGCTGGTCGACACCGTCAACCCCGAACGCCTCCAGCCGATATACCGCGTCAACGGCGACGCCGACCTCGACGAGGAGACCCTGGACCACCTGCCCGGCTACGAGGGCTCCCGGCCGGTGCGCATCGGCAACGGCGCCGCTGACCAGCTCCAGCTCGACGTCTACGGCGAACTCGCCGACACCCTGCTCCTCGCCGAGGACGCCGGCCTGGCCCCGTCCCCGCAGTGCGACGCCCTGCTCCTGGCGCTCGCCGAGCAGCTGGAGCGGCGCTGGCGCGAGCCCGACGAGGGCATCTGGGAAATCCGGGGCCCGGCCCGGCACTTCACCCATTCCAAGGTCATGTGCTGGGTCGCCGTGGACCGGACCCTGCGGCTGCTGGAACGCCGGAGTGCCACCGACCCTGCCGTCCTCGTCCGCCTCGCCCACCTGCGCGAGCAGATCCACACCGACGTCTGCACCCGCGGCTTCAACCCGGAGAGCGGCACCTTCACCCAGTCCTACGGCAGCCGGGCCCTCGACGCCTCCCTGCTGCTCTTGCCCCTGGTCGGCTTCCTGCCACCGGACGACAAGAGCCTCATCCGCACCGTGGAGGCTGTCCAGCGCGAACTCACCGAGCACGCTCTGGTGCTGCGCTACGCCACCCGCGGGGATGCCGACGGCAACGTGGACGGGCTCGCCGGCCACGAGGGCGCCTTCCTGGCCTGCACGTTCTGGCTGGCCGAGAGCCTTGCCGTCATCGGCCGGCACTCCGAGGCTCGCGAGCTGTTCGACCGGCTACTTCCCCTGCGCAGCGATCTCGGGCTCCTCGCCGAGGAGTACGACCCCCTCGCTCGGCGGCAGCTCGGGAACTACCCGCAGGGCTTCTCCCACTGGAGCCTGACGGACGCGGCCGTCCGCCTGGCCACCCGACCGCAAGCCCGGCGCCCGGCACTGCCCGGACCACGCGCCGCCGTCGACCAGGCGCTTCCCCCCGCCATGGTGGCGTAGTGGGCGGCAGCGAGATGCGCAACACCGTCTGCGGGTCGAAGGTGAACGTCGCTGGCGCGGTTGTCAGTACCCCGTGGCACACTTCCCTGTTCGACCCGCAACCTCCGCACCAGTATGACGAGTTGGGGCTGTTCACCGGATCGTGTGGCTTCTGCCGCGACACGCCGACGCGGCCCTGCCGGGCCGCCTACGGTGGGACACCTGCCTATGCACTCACGTACGACGAACGATCACCAGTTTGATCGCAGCTTCGCCATGCCCTGAACCGGCCGCGCTCCCCGCGCTGGTTCCCTTACCCGTGGGAAGGAGACGTCCCGTGCCGCACACGCTGGTTGTGGGAGTCCACCTGGTCCTGATCGAGAACGGTCGGGTGCTGCTCGGACAGCGCGCCAACACCACCTTCGCCTCCCAGCACTGGCACGCTCCGGCCGGCCACCTCGAAGCGGGAGAGTCCGTCCTGGCCGGCGTGGCCCGCGAGGCCGACGAGGAACTCGGCATCACCATCCAGGAGGAGGACCTCGACCTGGTGCACACCCTCCACCACCTCGACGCCGACGACGGTGCCGCACGCCTCCAGCTGTTCTTCACCCCGCGCGCGTACACCGGCAAGATCACCAACCGTGAACCGGACAAATGCGCCGCCCTCCGCTTCTGGCCGCTGGACGGGCTTCCGGAGCCGACCGCCGGCTACACCGCCGACGCGCTCACGCAGATCACCGCCGGCCGCCCGCTGTCCGTCGTCGGATGGCCGGCATGAGCACCACGAGCCACCCGAGGCTCCCGGCCGCCGGGACGCCTGCGGGGAGCACGGAGACCCGTCTCGTGGTCGTCCGGGGAAACTCAGCGTCGGGCAAGTCGTCGGTCGCGGCGGGCATCCGGGACCGGTTCGGCCGGGGCCTGGCCGTGGTCGCCCAGGACAATCTCCGCCAGATCGTGCTGCGCGAGCGGGACCGGCCCGGCGGCGCGAACATCGGCCTGATCGACACGGTGGCCCGGTACGCATTGGGCGCCGGCTACCACGTCGTCATCGAGGGCATCCTGTACGCCGATCACTACGGCGAGATGCTCCAACGCCTGGTGGACGACCACCGCGGCATCACCCACTGCTACTACCTCGACATCCCGATCGACGAGACGCTGGTCCGCCACGCCTCGAAAACCGATCCCGAGTACCTGGCGGCGGCCGTCACCGAGCGGGAACTGCGCGACTGGTACCGCGAGCGCGACGTTCTTCCCGGCGGAATCGAGACCGTCATCGGCAGCGAGAGCACCCTGCGCGACACGGTCGACCGCATCATGCGCGAGACCGCGCTCTCGGAGTTGCCCGCGCGCGACGGCTAAAGCCGCTGATCGACCGCCATGTCCGTGCCATCGACCGCCCCCACCCGCCTCTATGAGGAGAACCGGAGTGTCCGCACCCGATCCGCGTGTACGCCTTGCCACGCCGCAGGACGCCGACGAGTTGCTTCGGCTGCGCGTCACCGTGCTGACCGACGAACCGGTCACCAACCAGTGGCGGACGACCTTCCGTGACGACATGCGCCAACGCCTGGGCACCGACCCCAACCTGCTCGCCTACGTCGCCGACGCCCCCGGCGGCAGCCTCGCCGCCTGCGCAATCGGCATCGTCTACCACGGCTACTGCGGCCCCACGTACCCGACCGGGCGATGGGCCAGGATCCACACAGTCGTCACCGACCCCGGCCACCGCCGCCAGGGCCTCGCCCGCGCCGTCACCAGCGCGCTGGTCACCGCGATCAAGCAACGCGGCTGTTCCATCGAACTGCGCGCCACCGACGCCGGCGCCCCGCTCTACCGCAGCCTCGGCTTCGAGCCCGTCGACGGCTTCATGGCACTGCGCTCCATCTCACCGGGATGAACCGGCTAACCCCCCGCGACTCCGCCCTCCCGCCCTCCCACGTCAACGAGGAGCACCTGATGCACGAGACGAGCAGGCTGTCGGTCTGCGTCATCGCCCACGACCTGGACACCGACCAGATCGCCACCGTCCGCTACGCGCGGCGCAGTTGGACGCCGGGGCCCGCATGGACGATGCCCGGCGGGAAACTGGACCCAGGTGAGGACTCGCTGGAGGGCGCCCGCCGCGAGCTCAAGGAGGAGTCGGGCATCACGGCCGCCACCTGGAGCCCGCTCGGCGAGATCGCGCTGATGACCAAGTCCACCGCCCGCCTGCACATGTTCATCGCCCGGGATCTGACGGTCGGTGAGCAGGAGCTGACCGGCGCCGAGACGGGCATGACCGTGGAGTGGTGGCCGCTGGAGGAGGCAGTGGCCGCCACGATGGACGGCCGGCTCCTGCTGTCCGGAGCGGTGGTGTCGGTCCTGATGGCTGCCCAGGCCGTCAGTGCAGCGGGGCGCGTGTGAGCGCCCAACCGGCAGCGGAGGTGCCGGCCCGGGTGCACGGCTGGGTGATCCCGGAGCGCGAGTACGCCCGCCAAGAGCAGCGCCGGGGACGCCGGCACGCCTACACCCGGCTCGACCCGGCCCGCACCGCCCTGGTGGTGGTCGACATGGTGCCCTTCTTCGACGGGCCGTACGCGCGCGGCATCATCCCGCAGATCGAGGCGCTGGCCGATGCCCTGCGCCATGCCGGCGGTCTGGTGGCCTGGGTACTGCCGGGCGACGGCGAGCCGACCGCTGCCCGCCAGGAGTTCTACGGCCCCGAGATCGCGGAGATGTTCCGCACCTCTGGCGGCAGCGGCCCGCTCGCCGGGCGCCTGTGGCCGCAGTTCACCGTTGACGAGGGCCGCGACCTGCTCGTGGAGAAGGCCGTATCCAGCGCGTTCTTCCCCGGGTTCTGCCCGCTGCCCGGCCTGCTGGCCGAGCGTGGCATCGACACCGTGGTGGTGTGCGGGGTCGTCACCGACGTGTGCGTGGCCGGGTCGGCGCGCGACGCCTTCACCCTGGGCCTGCGGGTGATCGTGGTGGCCGACGGCACGGCCGCCGGCAGCGATGAGGTCCACAACGCCACCTTGCGGACCCTCTACCGGTCCTTCGGCGACGTGCGGCCCACCACGGAGGTCCTCGATCTGATCCGGGCGGGCCGGTGAACCCGCCCCCGGCTCGCGGTCGGCCGGACCGTCCGGGCGCGCTGTGGCGGCAGCCGGACTTCCGCAACTACGCCCTGGGACAGGGGATCTCGGTCGCCGGCAGCGGGGTGACGCTGGTGGCCGTTCCGGTCGTCGCCGCGCTGCAGCTGCACGCCTCCACCCTGCAGGTCGCCGGCCTGGCGGTGGCCGGCCGCCTGCCCCCGCTGCTGTTCACCCTTCACGCCGGCGTGCTGGCCGACCGCTGGCCCAAGCGGCCGATCGTCATCGCCTGCGAGCTGGCCAGCGGCGCCGTGCTGGCCAGCGTGCCTTTGGTGTCGCTGGTCGCCACACCGTCCCTGGTCCAGCTGTACACGGTGTCGTTCCTGGTCGCCTCCCTCCAGGTCCTGGGCAGCACGGCGTCCACCGCCTTCGTGCCGCAGCTGGTGGAGCACCACCAGCTGGTGGAGACCAACGC
>NZ_JBIRFA010000108.1:0-7704 GCF_044327205.1 Kitasatospora sp. NPDC018058
CCCGCGGAGCGGGTCCCTACGGGCCTTCGGCCCTCCGTTCGCCACCCGCCTTCGGCGGGTGGACGGACCCGCTCCGCGTGTCCGTGGACTGACCTTCGGTCAGTCCGGCCGGGCTGCGCCCGGCCTGGGCACTCCGCTTCGCTCCATGCCCCACCTGGGCTTCCGCTTCGCTTCAGCCCAGGTGAAAGCCCCTCCGCTGACGCTCCGGGGCAAGCTGGCCGGGGAGGGGGTGGGTCGACGCCCCCCTTGGGGGTTGGTGACGGAACGTAAGAGCGGGGTGGGCCCCGCTCTGCGTAGGGCCAGGATCCCGGAGCCACTCTACGTATCAGTTGATGACCGTCAGAGGATCCCGCCGGAACGGGGGTCCCCATCCCCAGGAAAAGCCCCGGACAGCGGCCCGGAGAAATACGTATCAGAAAATGCCCGACAGGGAATCCCGCCACACCCGCTGCCCCCATAAGCGATGCCGGAAAATCCCCCGCTGACGCGTATCAGAAACCGACCGTCAGAGAATCCTTCCGCATTCCCGGTACGGACGGGGCGTCCGGATGCTCCTCACCCCGGCCGCCGACCCGGCGCAGCGGTGGCGGCGGCCTGCTTGGGGGCCGCCGGGCGGGCTGTGGGGCATCCGGGTTGGCTTGATAGGTCCAGGACCGCGGCGGGGCGGCTCCAGGGCGTCCGGCAGGCCGGACCGGCCGGCACCGCCGGACGCGCCCAGGGATCAACAGCCCCGCAGGGTGGATGCCCCCGCGAGGGCCACCTACCGGGCTCTCACCAAACCCGCCACACCCAGAAAGCGTCTCGAAGGAACAGCAACTCCCTCACCGCATCCGCGAAACCACCAGCCCAGCGCCCACCGGCTTCTCCGCCAGCAACACCAAACACCCGCCAGAGCCGACCCGCCCGGCCCCACCCCAACCCGAAACCTTCTCAACCAGCCAGCGAAATCCCAGCTCCGCCATCACCCCAACCCGCACCCCCACCGCCACCCCATAGCGAACCCGCCTCCCCCCGATCGAGCCGGCGGCAACTGCTGCTGCCACTAACGTGGGCGGCGGCTTGGGGCACCGGCGCCGAAGCCGTGACGCCACCAGTGTCAGCCCCGTCTCCTACACTCCGCTCGGGCGCCCTTCGGCTCCCGTTCGCTGGACTTTGGAGCACGGATGAAACGACTGACCGGCCGGGAACTGCTCGCGCTGCGGCGGACGCTGCGCGATCCCGCCACGGTGGGGATCGCACGGTGGGAGGCGGCGCGGCGGCTCGGGGCGGCCGGAGAGGACGAGCAGGAGTTCGCAGCGTCGTCACTGCTGCGCCGGGAGTTCCCGATGTCGGTGGCATCGCACATCGCCGAGGCGTTGTCCGGGTTCGCCCTTCGGTACCGGGAGCAGTTGGCCGACCGGCTGCGTGGTCCGGCGGCGGTGTCGGGTGACTTCGACGAGGACCGGATCTGGGCCGCCGAGGCCCTCGCCGCCCTGGGTCCGGAGTTCCGCGGCGAGGCCGTCGCCGCGCTGCGTGCCGCCATCGCTGACCCGCAGGCGGGCGAGTGGCAGCGCTACCGGGTCGCCCAGCTGCGGTGGATGGCCGCCGTCATGCTGGCGCGGGTCGATCCGTCCTTGCGGGACGAGGCCGCCGCCGCCATCCGTCAGGACGACATCGCCAACGACGGCTGGGAGAACGAGCTCGCCCGGGCCAACCACTTGCGCGATATCGGCGGCGCCTACGCCGAGGAGGCCACCCGCATGCTGCTGGCGCTGCGCGAGGAGGTCGATGAGGAGTTCCGCTACGAGGTGGACGCGGCGCTGGGCTACCCGGCCGATGACATCGACCGCACCGCACCGGGACAAGGCCCGGCCGGGGGCAAGGCCGTGCCGCCGGAGGTGCAGTCGAAGTTGCGCTCGGCACTGGCCGACCTCGCCTCGCTCGGCGTGCCGACGACGCTGGACGAATTCGAGGCAGCCCTGGCGGCCGCCGCGCCCGACCAGGTGGACGCTCTCGCCGACCGGTATCGCGCCTACGTCCAGCACGCCACCGCCCCTGAGGCGGTCGCCGCGCTGACCATGCCCGTGGAGGCCTCCGCCGCCCAACTGCGGCAGAAGATACCGGAGGACCGCGGCCCCAGGGCCTACGTCGGGTACTCCGACCAGGCCGAGCAGCAGCTGCGCGAGTTGAACGCCCGCGAGTCGGAGTCCGTGTCCTCGGCCCACCGCGAGCTGGAATGGATCCCGCGGATGGGACTGTACCGCCCGAACCGCGGTGACCGGACAGAGGACTACATACTCGAATTCACCGAGACCCCGGACGACCGCCGCCGCATCACGATGGTCTACCGCTTCCATCCCGAACTCAACGCCCTGCTAGTGACCTGCCTGCTCATCGGCCCCTGAACGACTGCTGGTCCGCACGGAACTGACATGGGAATTCGTCACACATGTCACCACTGGAGCACCCGGTCCTCCCACCACGGATCGTCCGGAGCGGAGACCAGGACTCCTGCGCGGGAGTCGGGTGGGTGGCGGGGTGCGCGAGGCGGAACTCCTCGCCGTGGCGGGGCTGACGTCCGGGCCAAGGCCCTTTACGACGGCCGGCCGGGGCGTGCATCACACGGTCGCAGCGGATCCGTCCGAGCAGCCGCACCGGCTCGTCGCGAAGAAGCCGGGTCAGACCCACGATGTCGTAGCCGGAGTCCAGGACGAACAACACCGCGGAATCCCCCTGACGCCACTGTCCGGCCTCACGCAGGCGCTCCAGAAGGTCACGGATCTGGGCGGCGGTGACCTCGGTGGGGTCGACGACTCGGAAATCTCCCACAACAGCGCCTTCGACAACGGTGGCGGCATCTACAACGCCGGCACGAGCACGTTGACCAGGTCGTCGGTGGAAGGCAACAGCGCGGGCAACGGCGGCGGTATCTGGCAGGACGCCCTCGGCAGCACGACCCTGGTCAGAAGCCGGGTGGTCCACAACACTCCGAACAACTGCCGGCCGATCGGATCGGTGCCCGGCTGCACTTCCTGAGCCGAACTGCCGACGGGTACGTTCGGCATCCCGCGGGCGAGGCCCAGGTCGCCGACCTGGGCCTCGCCCGCGCCGCTGACCGGTGTCTCCCCGGTCCGTCCTGTCAGGGCATGGTCGGACGGACCGGGGAGGGGGCGCCGGGCCGGAGCGGGGGGTGCTCCGGGCCGGCGGGCTCGGGTGTCAGTTGGCGCAGCGGGTACCGGGGGCGGGCATCGTGCCGGCCACCAGATAGGCTTCGTACGCCGCGTCGATGCAGGTGTTGCCCCGGCCGAAGGCGCCGTGCCCCTCGCCCTCGCGGGTGAGCAGGGTGGCGTGGGCCAGGTCCTTGGCCAGGTTCTCCGCGGCGGCGTACGGCGTGGCCGGGTCGCCCGTGCTGCCGACGACCAGGATCGGGGCGCTGCCCTCGGCCCGGACGACGTGCGGCTTCTCGGGAGACTTGAAGGGCCAGTTCTCGCACCTGCCGTGCTGGTAGTCCTCGACGGAGACGCCCTGCGTGACCAGCGGGGCCTCGGCCTTGAGCTTGGCCACGACCTGCTGCGCGCGTTCCGGGGACGGCGCGGCGGCGGCCCCGTCGGCGCAGGAGATCGCGTTGTTGGAGTCGCTGAGGGTGGTGTAGTGGCCCTTCTTGTCACGGCCGTTGTAGTGGTCGGCGGACGCGAGGAGGAGGTCGCCGCGCTGGCGGACCATGGCCATGGTGAGGGCGGCGCGCAGGGCCGGCCAGGCGTCCGTCTCGTCGCCGTAGAGGAGGGCCTGGGTGCCGGCCCAGCCCAGGTCGCTGGTGAGCTTGCGCCCGCCGGCGGTGTCCAGCGGGTGGTCGTGCAGGCTCTCCAGGTAGTCCGCGGCGTTCTTCGCCGCGGTGTCCGGGTCGCTGCCGAGCGGGCACTCGGCGGCGTGGGCGCGGACGCAGTCGTCGGCGAAGCGCCGGAGCGAGGACTCGAAGCCGATGATCTGGTCGGTGAACTTGTCCAGGGTGTCGGCGGCGGGGTCGACCGCGCCGTCCAGGATCAGACGGCCGGTCCGGGCGGGGAACTCCTCGGCGTAGAGCGCGCCCAGGAAGGTGCCGTAGGAGATGCCCAGGTAGTTGAGCTTCGGGTCGCCGAGCGCCTGGCGCAGGACGTCGAGGTCGCGGGCGGTGTTGCGGGTGCCGACGAAGGGGAGCAGCTTGCCCGACTTCGCCGCGCAGGCGGCGGTGAGCTCCTTGTTCCGCTGTTCGAGCACCACACGACGGTTCGCCGGGTCGACGGGGAGGTCCACCTGGTTGCGGTCGTCCCGTTGCCGGTCGGTCAGGCAGGTCACCGGGGAGCTCGCCCCGGTGCCCCGCGGGTCGAACCCCACGACGTCGAAGCGGTTGTGCAGGCCGCCGTCGAAGAGCTTTCGCCCCATTTCGACCATCTCCACGCCGGACCCGCCGGGTCCGCCGGGGTTGACCACCAGGGAGCTGACCCGCTGGGCGGGGTCGGCCGCGGGCAGCCGGACCAGCGCGACGCCGAGCGCTTCGGCGGCCGGGTTGGCGTAGTCCAGCGGAACGCGCAGTTCGCCGCACTGCAGCCCGGTCAGGTCGACCGGTCGGCTCTCGGAGTCCGGCTGGCAGGCGTGCCAGTCGATGTGCTGGCCGTAGAACGCGCCGAGCCGGGGGTCGTCGGCTCCGGCGGGCTTCGCGGCGGTGCCGGCGTCAGCCGGTTGGTCGGGCGTCAGGTCGTTGCAGGCGGTGGTGAGCAGTAGGCTGCCGGCGGCGAGTGCCGCCAGCATTAGGCGGCGGCCGGTCCGGTGGGTGGTCATGGTGGTTCCTGTCGAGCGGGATCGGGTGTGACGATGATTCGGTGTGGACGGCCTCGGCCGTCGGCGGTCGGTGGTCCGGCGCGGCGGCGCGTTCCGTCCCGTCGTGCCTGGCCGAGGGGCCGGACTCTCGCTCCCGTCGGATCAAGTCGTGGACTGACAATGCGTCAGGATGTTCTCGGGAAATCTCTCGGTGCGGTCCGCCCGGGGTTTCGGGGCTTCCCGGTACCTCCCGGCGGGCTGTCGCGCCGGTCGCTGCCGCCCGGGGGTCAGCGCCGTGCGGCGGCCGTGTCCAGGTCGGCGGTGAACCGTGCGAACTCCTTCCGCCAGCCGAGGCGGACGTTCATCCGGGTGGGCGCGTCGTGCCCGGGGAGGGCGAACGGGAAGGAGCTCCAGAGCAGTTGGCGGCGTACCTCGCCCATGCGGCGTACCGCGCCATCCCGGTCGAAGCTGTGGACGAGGTCGCCCGGCCGCTGCCCCAGCCCCTTGGCCCTGACCTGGTGGAAGTGGACGGACCGTGCGGTGGCGGTGACGAAGTAGGTGTCGGCGTCGAGGTTGCCGCCGCTGAGCAGGCAGGAGAGCCACGGGTTGTTGTCGAGGAACACGCCGAAGACGGTGAGCGGGGGATCGGTCGGATCCATCTCCCGCACCGTCTGCTCGACCTGATTGATCGTGGCGGCCTTGCCCACTGCCATCCGTCCGTCCTCCCACCCCGACCGACCCGGCGTCGGGGCCAGCCTTGTTCGCGACCGATCGGGCGTCGACTGTCGCCCGGGGCTGCCGGGGCGCATCCCGTGCCCCGGCCGTGGCCCAACGTAGGGGCTGCGGGAGTCGGAGCGGATGACGGTCGACACCGAAAGATTTAAGGCTCTCCTGCCTGATGTGTGGGTCAGGCTGTCGTGGGTTGTCGTCCTGGGAGAGTAGGGCGGGGGACTGCGAGGGTGAGCATGACCAGGGCGATGACGGCGTCGGCGGAGTGGAAACCGAAACCGCGCCGGATGATCAGGCGGGTCTTGGTGTTGGTGCTCTCGATCAGTCCGTTGGACAGGCCGGTGATCAGCGCGGAGCGGATAGCGTCGTAGTGGCGCTTGATCGTGCGCTGGAGGTCGACGAAGGCGGGGATGCGGCAGCGGCGGGCCCAGCCGATCCACTGGTCCAGGGCCTTGAGGGCCGCGGTGGGGCGGCGCTTGGCCAGGGCGAAGACGGAGCGCAGGGCTTCCTTCAGTCGCCAGGCGCGGTGCAGCCGCGGGTCGGTGGCCGCGATCCAGGCGAGCTTGGCCACTTGG
The DNA here is from genome assembly GCF_044327205.1 of Kitasatospora sp. NPDC018058. NCBI lineage: Bacteria > Bacillati > Actinomycetota > Actinomycetes > Kitasatosporales > Streptomycetaceae > Kitasatospora > Kitasatospora sp. NPDC018058. The sequence continues at coordinate 6,078 of NZ_JBIRFA010000108.1, forward strand.
CGGTCGGTCAGGTCCTCGGCGTTCTTCCACAACGCGAAACGGGAGTCCTTCAACGCCCTCGCCCGCTCCCGGTCGCCCAGCTCGCGCCGGGCCCGGTTCCACGAGGCCCGGCGCTCGGTGTTCAACGCCTCGGTCGCCCAGGCCACCACGTGAAAGGGGTCCATCACCCGCAGCGCACCCGGTGCCCGCTCGGCGATGACCTGGGCGATCCAGGCGGCGCCGTCGGCGCTGATGTGTGTCAGCCGTGCGGCTCGAACCTCGCCGAGCTCGTCGAAGAACCGGGTGAGGACGTCGGTGCCGTGGCCGTCGGCCATCCACACCACCCGGCAGGTGTCGTGGTCGACCACGACGGTCATGTAGCGCCGGCCCTTGCGGTAGGAGATCTCGTCGATCCCGATCCGGGCGAGCCCCGCCAGCCGGTCCGTGCCCCGGTCACGGTCGGCGGTGAAGCGCTCGACGATCCGCCCGACCGTGCGCCAAGCGCAGCAGCTCGGCCGCCGCGCTCTTGGAGCACTCGGCGGCCATCCACGCCGCCTGCTGGTCGAAGGCCCGGGTGTGCCCGGCGTCGTGCCGGGCCCACGGCACCGCTGCCACCGTCGGACCGTGCCGGCGGCAGGCGACCCGCGGGGCATCCGCCTCCAGGAACACCCGCACCGCCCCGTGGTCCAGGTCGCGCCACCGGCGCCGGCCGCGTCCCCGGTCGTACCAAGGAGCCGGGCGCTGACAGAGCCCGCACCGCCCACGCCGCCGCGCGTCAGGCCGCACCGACGCGACTACACACTGTTCCGATTCATCCCAGCGCACCGCCTCGACCACGGTGTTTTCCACCATCAGGGTGCGCTTCCATATGCTGAAGGCAGGCACGCCGTCTCTCTGCTTGATCAAACTTGGGCTTCGACACCTCAAGGATCACAGAGGACGGCGTGTTTCACGTCCAGCCGTAGATCAGCGCACCCACACATGCGGCAGGAGAGCCAGATTTAAGGAGGTCCGGGACCCTTCGGCCCGCAAGGGCCGGGGCGCAGCAGGCGGCACGGCGCGAGGCGGGCTTCGATCTTGGCCTTGGCCTGGGAGGTGAGCGAGCGGACGGTGGTCTCGTCGCTGCCCATCGCCCGGGCCGTGCGCGCAACGCTGTACTTGTTGAGGTAGCGCAGGACGGTGACGTCGAACTTCACACCCGACAGCTCCAGGACCGCGGCCGCCACCGAGACACCTATCTCCAGGTCGGTGACGTCGGCGTCGATGCCGGCGATCAGCGGCTCCGCCTCCCGGTGCACCACGATGGAGAACACGACCCGCTCGATCAGCAGGCGGTGCTCCTCGTCCCGGACCCGCTGCGCCTCGACCGTGTGGCGCAGCGCGGCCCAGGCGTAGGCGTGGCGGTTGGGCTGGGTCAGCACGCGGTCCCAGCGGTCGACGAGGGCGAGGAAGACCTCGTCGACGACGCGTCGTGCGAGGGCCGGGTCGTCGAGGACGGTGAGCGCGTAGTCGAAGTAGGGCTGGGCGTGGAGTTCCTGGAAGCCTTGGAAGGCTACTGACCTTGGCGCTTCGAGGTGATTGGCCTGTTTGTGTGGCTGACTGATGCTCATCTACGCGCTATGCCGTTGGTATGCGCTATGCGGATGGG
>NZ_JBIRFA010000109.1:0-1699 GCF_044327205.1 Kitasatospora sp. NPDC018058
ACGGACAGGACCTCGCCGACGCGCTGCCTGGCGATCAACCACTCGTGCCAGGCCGTCTCCGCTTCCGCGAGCTCGGCGAGCACCCGGTCGGCCACATTCCGAAGCTCTTCCACGCGCTCCCGCGCGGCCAGTTCCCGCTCCTCCAGCAGACCCACGACCGACGCCATCCCGGCACCTCCACCAGCGAGACAACCCAACGGCCCGAGCATGCCTCGCCCATGCCGACATCATGCCTGAGCTGCGAAAACACGCCGATCAAATTCGGTACGACAACGGCTTCTGACCTGTTGGCGGATGGGTTGGTGGTTTTGGATGTTTTGGGGGTCTTTGCAGAATTGGGCTGGACCAATGCCGGGCCGATCCGGGCGGGTGGCTGCCAAGAGCTGGAGGCTGTTGCCGGTCGCTGTCCGTGTTCGCAGTGAGCATGCCATGAGATCGGAGTGAGGCATCAGAGGCGGGGAATTTCCGGGTGTTCCCTGATGGTTTTCCTGCGCTTCCGGCATGTTTTCTCAGCGTGTTTTCTGCCGGGTTTCCGGTGGATCTTTCGGGAGCCGGATGGTGCGCGTCACGGGCAATGGTTTGTGACGCGCACCGGTTTGTCATCCTGTCAGATTGGACGTCGGCGGCCTGCCGTGGGGGTCGCTCATCGGTGCGCGGCTCGCTGCCCTGCTTGCCGCCGTCCGGGTCGTCCAGGGCGTCGTGCTGCTCGCCGCCGTCCCCGTCCGATGTGGTCGAGGCCTGGCCCGCCGTCCACGCCCGCCGTCCACGCCCGCCGTCCGCGTGCGGCCGGCCTCGGCCTGCTGCGCCGCGCTCGTTGCCTGTCATGTCCTGCCCCGTCGGCGGCCTGCTCGGTGCTGCCCTTGCCGGGCCGGGCGGGAGTGCCTCGCGCGGGCCATCAAGCTTGATGGTGGCCGGTCGTCTGGCCACCGTCCCGCCCCTGCTGCATTCCGCCCCCTGGCGGCCCGTCCCGGGGCGGCCGCGCCCCGCCGTCCGGGGCGCCGCCGTGGCCGTTCTGGGTCTGGCTGTGGGGTTGTGAGCCCGGCTGCGGGCCGCCTGCGGGGCTGTGAGGCGGGCTGTGTGCTCTGTGATCCGACATGCCCCGTCTTACCCGGTATGCCCTATGGGGGTTGTGAGGCAGGGCCCGTGTTCGCCCTGGTAGGGGCGCATGTCTGTAGGGCGGCCTGTGGGGCCGTGTGGCCTGTAGGGCGGCGCCCGCCCGGCGTCCTCTGACACGGGATCTTGACCGTTGGCCAAGTGATCTCGACGGCCAACCGGTTTCTGCATTTGATCTTGACCAGCGGTGGGGAAGGCGGTGGTTGGTGCCGCGCTGGCGGCCGGCGATGCCGTCTTGTCGGCGTCCGAGCTGGACTTCGTCGATGCTGGTGAGCGCCGTTGATTGCCGCGGGGTCGGAGCCGGAACCGGCGGTTCGGGACCCCCGAGCCGGTGTGTGAGTCCCGCCGGGCCAAGGGCAGCACGGCTTGGCCCGTGCGCTGGGCAAGTCTGGCGCCGCCTTCGTGTGCGCGTGCGCCGTCACGGCAGTCGCTGGGATCGGCCGGCAGAGCAGCCAGGTTGTGGCCTTTACGAGAGCTTCCACAGCCGGATGGTGGTGTCGCGGCTGCTGCTGGCGAGGGTTTTGCCATCGGGGCTGAACGCCGCCGAATACACGGTGTCGGTGTGGCCGGTGAGGGTGGCGGTACT
>NZ_JBIRFA010000109.1:1794-7194 GCF_044327205.1 Kitasatospora sp. NPDC018058
GTACTGGTCCGTGTGGCCACGTCCCACAGCCGGATGGTCTTGTCGAAACTGCCGCTGGCGAGGGTTTTGCCGTCGGGGCTGAACGCCGCCGAATACACGGTGTCGGTGTGGCCGGTGAGGGTGGCGGTACTGGTCCGTGTGGCCACGTCCCACAGCCGGATGGTCTTGTCGAAACTGCCGCTGGCGAGGGTTTTGCCGTCGGGGCTGAACGCCGCCGAATACACGTTGCGGGTGTGGCCGGTGAGGGTGGCGGTACTGGTCCGTGTGGCCACGTCCCACAGCCGGATGGTGTTGTCGCTGCTGCTGCTGGCGAGGGTTTTGCCGTCGGGGCTGAACGCCACCGACCACACGGTAAAGGTATGGCCGTGGAGGGTGAACCAGGCGTGCGGGGCGCTGTCGTCCGCGAGCCGTAGTGCTGCGATTGCTCCGCCTGACGCTGCGGCCACTGCGGCGAGGCCGCCGAGGATGACGCTGCGGCGGCGCAGTCCATGGGGCGGGGCGGGAGTGTCCGGCCCGGTGCCGCAGTCGGGCGCGGCGGGGCCGGGTGACGGCGCGGCCTGGGTGGGGGCTGTGTCCAGGTTCGGTATGGTGCGCAGCGTTACGCGCAGGTGCTGCACTGTGGTGGGTGTGTCGGGCCGGGCAGCCGGGTCCTTGGCCAGCAGCGAGGCGACCAGCCGGTCGATGTCGGCCGGAACGTCGTCCCGTATCGACCGCAGGGGCGGTGGCACCTCGTCTAAATGCCGGCGCATCAGTGCCCATGCCTGCTCGGTGGCTGGGAACGGCGGGGCGCCGGTCAACAGTGCGTACAGCACGCATCCCAGCGCGTACAGGTCGCAGCGCGCATCGACGTGCTCGCCGCGCCACTGCTCAGGTGCCATGTAGGCCGGAGTGCCGAACGGCCTGCCGGTGACCGTCAGCCCTTCCGTGGCCTCCGCGGTACGAGCTATCCCGAAGTCGCAGATCTTCAGCCGGCCGTCGGTCAGCAGGAAGAGGTTGCCGGGCTTCAGGTCACGGTGTACCACCTGCTGGGCGTGCGCGGCGGCCAGTGCTTCGGCGGCTTGCAGTCCGAGGTGGACGGCTTCGGATATCGGCAGGCCGGCCGGCGACCGGGCCAGGAGCTGTGCGAGATCCGTCCCCTCCAGCAGTTCCATGACGATGAACAGGCGGTTGTCGTGGCGCCCGACATCGTGCACCACCGTGATCCCCGGATGCTGGAGCCGCGCACCGATCGAGGCCTCGCGCCGGAACCGCTGGAGTAACTCGTCATCCGACTCGAACTCCAGTAGTACCTTCAGCGCGACCGCCCGTCGGAGTTCGACGTCGTACCCCTCCCACACCTCGCCCATGCCGCCCTGACCGAGCCGCGAGTCCAGTCGGTATCTTCCGGAGAGGTAGTCCCCCGCCCGCACAGTGCCCCCAGGCCCTCAACTGTGGCTATGACAAAGGCCATTGTGGAGTATGAGAATCACCTGCACCATGGCGACTCCGAAGCCCCTGGTGGGCCGCGACGGGCACTCGAACGTCAGGACATCACCCGAGCGAAACCGGACACCGCTGGCTGTGCCTCGTCGGGTTTCCCCTGCCGCATCGCGGGTTCGACTGTCGGGCGCAGCCGCGACCACGTGCGGCAGGGCTCGACGCTCGTGGATCGTCAGTCCGGTCAACCTTCAGTGGCGAACGGTCAAGATCGCTTGTCAGAGGTCAGGCGCGACACAGCCGAACACACCCCGGTTCGATGGCGGGGCCGGCCCCGGCCGACAGCAGGGCGCCGATGTTCAGTCCAGGGCCGCGTCGAAGGTCTCGCGGTTGGTCGACGTGAAAGCGTGCTCCCGTTCGGACCACCGGATGCGTTCGACGATCTCGTGGTCCTCGGCGACGCGCGGGGACGGGAGCGCGAGGTGGCTTCGTCACCACCGGGCGTTGCGCAGCTAGCGGTCGAGGACGACCTGCAACTTCCCTGACGAATCCTCTGACCCGCAGCAACCAACGGGGAGGCCGACGGCCGGTTGACCCTCGGCGGGGCGGGCCGCCGAGGGTGAATTTCGCCCGATAAATCCTAGGATCATCACCTCTTCTGACGTGACGTTACGTACTTCCCAACGGGGCGCGGCGGCGATTTCGTTCCCCGTCGGTTTGTGACTTTTCCCCTGCCACTACGGCCTTCTCCGGATACTGATCGCGACCCCATACTCCGAGGTCGGCAGCGGTGTGAGCTGCGGAAACCCTGAGTGAGGATGGCGGTTCGAGACTTTGGAGATGACGACAGCAGTGTTCCCTGCGGAGTCCTGGCTGGTCTCGCGGGGGATCGTGCTCGAACGGGGGCCGAGGCGGACGCTCGCGGCCGCGAGTTTCGTCAACATGGTGGGCAGCGGCGTATTCATGCTGAGTGCAGCGCTCTTCTACACCCGCTCGGTCGGGCTGCCGGTGGCGCAGGTAGGACTCGGGCTGGGGATCGGCGGGTTGGCCGGTCTGCTCTCCGGGATACCGGTCGGGCGGTTGGCCGACCGGCGTGGGCCGCGCGAGGTGTACCGGATGACGCTGATCGTCCAGGCCGCGGCAATGGCGGCGATGGTCCTGGTGCACTCGTTCTGGCTCTTCGTGGTGGCGGTATGCCTCACCGAGCTGGCAGGTTCGGCCAGTTCGGCAGCCCGTGGACCGCTGGTGCGCGGACTCGCTGGCGAGAAGCCCGCCGAGTTCCGGGCCTATCTGCGTGCGGCCGTCAACCTGGCGGCCAGCATCGGGGCCGGGCTTGCCGCACTGGTTGTCCAAGTGGACACGCACGCAGCCTACGTGTGCCTGGTGCTGGGCAATGCGCTCAGCTTCGTGGCGACCGCGGTCATCGTTGGCCGGCTGCCATCGCTGCCGCCCGTACCGGTGCCGCCGGGAACCGGTCGGTGGATCGCGCTCAAGGACTACCCCTACATGGTGGTCACCGCGCTCGACGGCGTCATGTCGCTCCAGGGCGACGTGCAACTCTTCGCGTTGCCTCTATGGATCGTTCGACACACCAACGCGCCACGCTGGTTCGTCGGTGCGAGCGCGCTGGCCAGTACCTTCATGGTGGTGGCCTTGCAGGTAAGGGCGAGCCGCGGGGTCGACAGCAACATTACCGCCGCGCGGGCCTGGCGCCGCTCGGGCTGGGCGTTCCTGGCCGGAATGTCCCTGATCGGCCTGGCGGCTGGAGTGCCAGGCTGGCTTGCGGCGCTGATGATCCTGCTCGGGGTCGGCGTGCACACGATCGGCGAAATCCTGCAGGCGGTCGGCTCGTCCGAACTGCGCTACAACCTCGCGCCGGCCCACGCACAAGGGCAGTACTCGGGTGTCTTCGGGTTCGGCCGCGGCGTGGCGAGCGTCGCCGCCCCCTCCCTCTTGGGCTTCCTCTGCATCACCTGGGGCACACCCGGCTGGTTCCTGATGGGCGGAGTCTTCGTCGCGGTCGGGCAGGCGATCCCCTACGTCGTGCGGTGGGCTGAAAGGCGAGTGCGGTGATCTGTGCCCGGTTCGCGCTCGAAGGTCACCCACATCGGTTCCGGGACTCGAATGTCAGGCAGCTGTTGAGGCGCGCCGTTCTTTGGGGCTTCGCGAGCGATAGTGCTTCCCAGGCCCAGCGCTTGGCTCGTGATCGACACCATGTCTCATGAGACATGGTGAGCGCGAAGAACAGGTCCACGCCATGTAGCCGAGGTCTTCGAGGGGATCGCCGGGGGCGGCGGTGTCGAAGTCGATGAACGCGACCGGGACGCCGTCGTCGGAGAAGACCGTGTTGTTCGGCCCCGGGTCGTGATGGCAGACCACGGGGTGCCGACCGGCCAGGGTGCTGCCGCGCGTCGCCTCGTGGAAGGCGCGGAGCAGGGCACCGGCGGCGCTCACCTGCGGGTCGGTCCAGCGCTGGAAGCGGGCGGGCACTCGACCCGGGAGGTAGCTGAGGATCTGGCGGTTGGCCTCGTCGAACCCGAGATGGCGCGGGGCACCGGTGAAGCCCTGCCGCTGGAGCTCACCGAGCAACTGGGCGACGAACGCTGACGACGCGGTGGCCGGTCGCCGGACGGTGCGGCCGACCCGGACGACGCCGGGAGTGATCCGCCCGCCGGGCAGCGGTACCTCATTCTCCATGGCGCCCATCTTCTCGTGCCCGGCACCGGCACACGGGAGCGAAGTCGCGGAAACTTCCCTTGTCGCGAGGGGTGTGCTCCGGCAGGCGGTGCGCCACGATGACGCGATGGACGACAGCACCCAGGCGATGGTCGACTTCCTGCGCGACAAGTACCGCGACCGCATCCACACCACCGAGAGCATCCACAGCGCGGTGGTCACCGGCCGCATCCCCGCCCTGGACGGCGACCGCCGCAAGCACGCCGGCTTCACCCTGCAGTCCGTCCATGAGGCCCAGTCGATGCTGGAGCTGTTCGAGACCACCATCGTGGCCCACCTCGGCACCGCGGGCCCCATGGGCGCCATCGCCGAACAGCAGCTGCGTATCCTCTCCCGCCCGTTCCTGTAGCGGGCCCGGCGCGGTTGCCCCGGCCCACGGCACGGGAATGAGCCGGACATGAACAAGAACCAGGAGCAGACCGGCCCGGTCGACGCGACGCGCGCCCAGGAACTGACCGAGCAGCTGCGCACCGCGATCGAGGACGTCCGGGCCGCCGTCCTGGTCCTGGCCCGCCGGGTCCGCGCCGCTCACCGGGCCCGGGTGTGGACCGTCCTCGAGTACCCGAGTTGGAGCGCCTACGCGCTGGCGGAATTCGGGGTCGGCCGCTCGACGGCGTACCGGCTGCTCGACCTGGCCGCCGTCGCCGAAGCGATCGAGAACACCGTGCAGTCCGAGCTCGGGGTGTCCCACGCGTGGGACAGCACCGACCTGGTTCTGCCGGTGCGCGCGGTGGTCGACCTCAAGGGCCGGCCTGCCGCCGCTACGCGATCTCCGGCGACGTCCGGGCGATGGACGGCTGGTAGAACCGCAGGTCAGAGGGGGCGGCTTATAGTTTTGCGCCCGTCCCGGAGGGCCTCGAACGGGGGACGATTTATGAAACCGTCGCAGGTCAGCGCCCGCCGGTGATGGCCCGTGAGTGTGCGTCTCGGGTCCGGCGGGCGCCTGGCCGCAGGCTACCGGGACGCGGTCGGCGGGCCGGGGATTTGTACCCGCCGCAGGACAATCGCGTTACCCGTGGTGGTGGCGCTCAGATCTGCCGGTCCGGGTCGGAGAAGGTCAGGCCGCCTGGGGCGAGCGGGCGCCGGGCCGGGGCAGGTGCGGGCGCGGTCTCGCTGGGCGGCTGGCGGAAGTCGGCGCCTTTGTGGGTGCCGATACTGACCTCGGCGCTTCAAGGTGATGGCGGTGGGAGGTCGAGGGAGAGTCCGGCCCCGGTGAGGAAGCCGTCGAGGATGTCGGAGCGGTACTGC
>NZ_JBIRFA010000110.1:0-7007 GCF_044327205.1 Kitasatospora sp. NPDC018058
GTCCGCTGCCTAATCAGACGGGCTTGGACCCTCTACCGCTGGGATACCCGGCCTCGAAGCCCCCGCATCCGATGACCTACTGGCGGACGCCCTTAATCAACTTCCACCCACGGTGAAGGGTAATGCCGGCAGCGATGGATGCTGATGCGAGGTCCGCAGCGGCGCCACCGTGGGGCAGAAGTCCGGCAAGCGCACCAAGGGGCGCAGCGCCGAGGCGGCCATTGGGCCTGGTGAGAGCTGGTCAGCTGAGGGTGGCTCGGGGGCGTTCACGTTGCCGGTGCGGTTCCAGAAGCCGGTGGACGAGAACGTGCTCGCTCTGTTCATCGCCTCGCGGGTGCTGACGGGTGATTTAGTCGGGTCATATTGAGACCACGTCTTCGGTGGCGATGGGCACCAGGGTTGGGCTGTTCGTGGCGGGGATGTACTCGACAGGGCTCCGTGGTTTTCGGTGGGAACGGGCGCCGTTTCGGCGAGTTCGGGAGCCACTGATCGGGTGACCTGCCGGTTGGGGCGGAGTGTCCAGGGGATGCCAGCGCGCGAGTGTCGATAGCTTGTGGCTGCGGGCCCTGGGGCTGCCTCCCTGACAAGATGCGGCCAGGGGCTCGCGCCTGCTCATGCCTCGGGGACGAGTCGAGCTACGGGCCCCTACTGAATAGCAGGCTGGCGGCGCGCGAAGAGAATTCCCCCGAGCGTGCTCTCGGCTGAGCTGAGGGTCATCTGCGCCTCGACCGTGAAGCCGGCATCGTTGAGCCAGGCTGCCATCTGGCCGGGCTGACGGCGATGGACGTAGACCTTCATCGGGTGGCCGCCGTACCCCTGCGTCTTCAGCCGCGACTCATCACCGACGTGGAAGCCGAGGAGCAGTGGACCACCGGGTCGCAACACCCGCCGGAAGTGGGTGAAGACCGAGTCGATCTCGTCGTCGGGGACGTGGATCAGCGAGTACCAGGCGACCAGGCCGGCCATCGAGGCGTCGGCGAGGTCGAGGTCCGTCATGGAGCCGACCTCGAACCGTAGGCCGGGGTGATCACGCCGAGCTACCTCGATCATCGCGGGCGACAGGTCGATCCCGAACGCGTCCACGCCCAGCTCGCGCAGGTAGGCGGTAATCCTCCCCGGCCCGCATCCCAGATCCGCAACCGGCCCCCCGCCGGTCGTCTGCACAAGGTCGGCGAACAGCGTCAGGGCCGCGCGTTCGTAGGGCGTCTGGTCCAAGAGGTCACGCACCTGGTCCGCATAGCTGGTGGCGACGGCGTCGTAGGACGTCCGGGTGTCTGCCAACCAGCCTTCAGTGTTCATACCCAGACACCGTAGTTCAATGACCAAGGCGTGTCCGGCGCGACCACGGTCCATGCTGGGCTGGCTCCGACGAGGATGCGTGTTTCAGAGCTGGTGTGTCGTCACTTCGTTGCCGGGAAGAGGGATTCCTGGGTGGTCTGGAATCGGTAGGACTCGGTGCCGGTCTGAATGAGGGTGCAGCGGAAGGTGATCCGGTCGGCGATGGCCGCGCAGAGGCGGGCGTCCCCGAAGGTCTTGTCCCACTCGGTGAACGGGGAGTTCGTCGCGACCGCGGTGGCCTTGCACTCCTCGCGCTCCGTGAAAATCTGGAACAGCAGCTTGGCACCTTTGCGGTCCAGGTTCAGATACCCAAACTCGTCCAGGCACAAAAGGTCGATCTTGCTGTAGCGGGCGATCACCGAGGAAAGCCGCCGTCTGGCGTCGGCCTCAGCGAGCTCGTTCACCAGCGCCGAAGTCGTGGTGTAGCGAACTGACAGGCCCGCCTCCGCGATCGCGGTGCCGATCCCGATCAGCAGATGGGACTTGCCGGTGCCGGAGTCCCCGATCAGCACCAGCGGTCGGCCCTCGCGGACCCAGCCGGGGGACTTCAGGTCGGCGACGACCTCCGGGGTGACGTTCGGGTTCTTGGTGAAGTCGAAGTCCTCCAGCCGCTTGGGACGTGGGAAGCGGGCCAGCCGCAGGAGCCGCTGCTGACGGCGCACGTCGCGGTCGGCGAGTTCGACCTGCAGAAGGTCGAGGAGGAACTGCTTGTAGGTGGCCTGCTCGCGGCGGGCGGTGCTGGCGAGTTCGATGAACCGCTCGCGGAATGCGGGCAGCTTCAGGTCCCGGCATGCCTCGTCGATGAGCATGTCCTCCGGGTCGCCTGGCAGGGACACCCTCCTCTGCGGGATCCGCTCCCGGTCGCGGTCCTGGTCGGCGTCGTGGTCGGTGAGGGTGATGGCGCGGGTCATGCCCCCTGGCCTTTCTGGTTCTGGCTGGTCTCTCGGGCGGTGCCCAGGTTCAGCAGCCGGTCGTACTTGCTCATGTCGGGCAGCGTCGTGCGTGGATCGGGCGGCAGGCGGCGCGCGTGCAGCGAGATCACCCTCGCCCCGGCCGCCTCCTGGCCCGCGCTCTCGCCGCCCGCGTCGTCGGCTGGCCCGTCGCCGGTGAGAAGTTCGGCGTCGTCGTCGTCGGTGCCCTCCATCGCCTTTCGGGCCTCGATCGCGACGAGGTCGGTGGACACCGAGCCGATCCGAAGACAGGTCTCCATCGCCTTCACCAGGGCCTCGGCCGGCAGCTGGCGGTGCAGCAGCAGGACCTCGATCAGCATTCGGGTGCCCTCCCGGTCCCCGGCCTTCTGCTTGGCCGCGGCCCAGAACGCCTCGTGGACCTTCGTGAAACCGCCCTCCGCGCGGGCCTGCGCGAGCGCGGAGGCGCCGGCGAACGCACCCGGCTTGACCAGCAGGATCTCCAGGTAGTGGTCCAGGAAGTCGTGGTAGGTGTAACGGCGCGTCAAGCGGGGATGGCGGGCGACCACCTGGCGGCCGTCGAACACCCACAACTCGTTCGCCCGCAGCTTGACCCGCACTTTCTGCCCGATGAACTTCGCCGGCACCGAGTAGTAGCCCTGGCGGACCGTGATCCGGCTATTGCGGGCGACCGTGGGAGTCAGGTCGATCCCGCAGTCGTAGTCGTCGTCGGGCAGCGGCCGAAGCCGGTCGCGCTCGGCCTCGAAGTCGAACCCGATCGAGGTCGGACGGCCGTGGATGTGCCTTGCGTCCTCCGCGACGTCGATCGCGGCCAGGCGCTCGTTCAGCTCCGCCAACGAGTCCACCTGCGGGGGCGGCACCAGGTGCTTCCTGCGGAACCGGCCGCCCTCGTGCTCGACGCCGCCCTTCTCGTGTGCCCCGGCCTCGCCAGGGGCGCAGTAGAAAGCCGAGAACTGGTACCACGACTTGAACGACGCCCACCTGGTCGACTCCAGCCGTAAGCGCCCGAACAGCACCTGTTTCACCGCGGGCTTCAAGTTGTCGTAGCGGATGTGCACCGACGGCACCCCTCTAATATGCGGGTCTCGGTGTCAAGGGATGGGTTGGGGCGGCCTGTCGGTCTCCCGTGCTGGTTCGGGCTCACCAGATGTGAGGCAGCCCGGCGTAATCGGGAGGCGTCACGGGCAGGCTGTGCGGCACACTTCGTCGGGTGATCGTGATGCAGCCCGTCCTGGAGAACCGCGCCCCTGACGGATTCGGCCTCTGGCCCGTCGCCGAGGTCGGGCCAGCCGCCTTCCTGCCCCTCAGCGGTGGGCTCTCGCCCGCCGAGGTCGGGACGGCCGTGATGCGCATCGCCAGCTGCAACGATATCGACCCCGAGGACGACCCCGACAACGACCGCCCGCCCCGGCCTGCCGATCCACTCGGATCCTTCCTTCACGGGCTGCTGACCTTCGACACCCTTTTCGCAGCCGGCGGCCTGCGGGTCACCGACCAATCCACCGGGATCACGTTCCTGCCGGGCTGCTGCGACGGCCTGGAGGACTGGCGCACCTGGCACCAACTCGTCGACAAAGACGGCGTGCTCTGGTTCGGCCACGACCCCGTGTCACCGGTTGCGGAGCGCTCCGGCCACACCGTCCGGCTCACGGTCGACGCCGAGCAGAGCGACAGCCCCGTGATCGAACTGTCCGTCACCGGCCTTCGCGATCTGCTCGCCGGCGCCGAACGCGACCTGGTCGGCTTCCTTACGCTGGCCATCGACTGGAGCCACCAGCACCTGCCGCCCGACCACCGGGCTCCCGTCACCGCCGCCCTCGCCCGAGTCCTCGACCTGCCCGGGCCTGTCGTTCCGCCGGAGCAGTAGAACCGCTGGCCGTTGCATCGGCCATCCAGAACCGTGTCGCCGGTACGGTCCTCATGCGTGCCGTGATGAGCATGTTCGCGGGCTCTGTCGCTGATCTTGTGGCATTGGAGGCCTACGATCGGTCCAAGCGCGCCGGCTTCGGCCAGGCCGAGCGCGGGGACACCGGTCCCGGTCTGTCATCGCGGAGCCGTAGGCTCTCGCCATGTTTTCGCGACCATCTGCGGGGGCGCGCGGCCCCTATGACGCGGCGTTCTTGCCGCGGCTGACGTTGACGCTCCGGGCGGCGGACGAGCCCATCACCGCGCCGGTCGCGAAGCTCGGTGGCGAGCCGGTCTGGCTCGACGAGCCCTGCTGGCCAGTTGATCCGGTCACCGGCCACCCCCTGGTGTTCATCGGCCAGTTTCCGGTGCCCGGGGACGAGCTCCGGCTCGCGTACCTCTTTGTCGGAGAGGACGGCCGCATTATGGGTGGCCTCGGCCCGCAGGATGGTGACGGCCTACTGCTCGTTCAGCCTGGCGGCCGGATCCCGCCGTTCGCGTCCATCGGAGACACCGACACCCGCGGTCGAACCCTGTGGCGGTGGGGCCCCGACGAAGAGGAGATCCCTGTCGAGTTCCATGTGGACTTCGCGACAGTGCCGGATCACCTTGAGCGGCAGGTGGCCCGCGACGTGGCGTGGGAGGCGTTCATGCGCGGCGACAGTCCTGACGACGTCGAATTCTTCGGCGCCGACCTGGTGGAGTATCTCGGCGGGACTGCGTCGTTCCCGCATGCAACAGCGCAGGTCGAGGAGCCGTGGCTCTTCTTCATCCGGCTTCAGGACAGCCCTGACGATGGTGACAGGTACTTCCTCAACTTCGGATACGGGTACGGCTTCGGCTTCCTCAGCCCCGACCGGTTGGAGGGACGCTTCTACTGGGAGTCTTCGTGATACGAGAAGGCGGTTTGTCTGAGGCCCCAGGGATACTGGCGCCGTGACGACGTTCTCCTCCGCCGCAGCCGGCTTGACCGCCCCTTCCGCCATCTGGGTCGAGTCGATGGGCGGCCCACTGATCGCAGTGCCGGTTTCCGCGCTGACCAGGTGGCATGGTTGCACTCAGGAGGGGATGGTCGTCCGCAGCGGTGACGTTCAGGACGACTACTAGGGCTTTGTTAGGTGCGGTGGTGTGGTTCGGGTTCCGGGGTGGGTTGGCCGCATATGGAGCAGGCGCCGGTCCAGGTGGCCAGGAGGGCCTGGAGTTCGCGGAGGACCGCGTACAGGGTCAGGCCGGCGCAGGGACTTTTGGGTCGAGCCTGAGCAGGGTGCAGAAGGCCTGGGCGAGGGAGGTGAGGGTGGTGTGGCGGTGCCAGCCGGGGTAGTTGCGGCCTTCGAAGTGGTCCAGGCCCAGACCGTCCTTGAGCTCGCGGTAGTCATGCTCGACGCGCCAGCGGATCTTGCAGATACGGACCAGCTCGCGCAGCGGGGTGTCGGCGGGCAGGGTGGACAGCCAGTAGTCGGTGGGCTCGGCCGAGCCGGGTGGCCACTCGGCCAGCAGCCAGCACTCGGGCAGGGAGCCGTCGACGGCACGGCGGATCTGCCGGTTGGCCGGGCGGACCCGCAGCGCCAGGAATCGGGAGCGCATCTCGGCGCGCGGGTTGTTCCTGGTGGTCTTGGTGCCCTGGCGCCAGGTCACCGTCCGGAGCGCGGATCGCCTGGCGTCCAGAGCGAGTTGGCGCAAGGTGGTGTGCGGATCAGGGTAGGCCGGACCGGGCGGGCGCCCCTGTCCGCTGTAGGGCGGGCGCACCGGGACCGCGTCGCCCGGATAGGCGGTGGTGCTGCCCTTGACGGCGACGGCGTAGGCCAGGCCGCGCTCGGTCAGGCCCTCGCGAAAGCCGGTGGCGTCCCCGTAGCCGGCATCCGCGACCACCGGCAGGTCGGGCAGTTCCCAGTTGCCGCGGACCTCGTCCAACATCTCCAGGGCCAGGCGCCACTTCTCCCGGTGTCGCTCACCCCCGGGGATGGCGGCCTTCGCCCGGCGCCGGCGGATCGCCCCGGCCAGCAGCGCATCGTCGGTGTGCTTGGCGTCGTCCCAGCTCTCGGGCAGGAACAGGCGCCAGTCGACGGCCGAGGACGCGCGGTCGGACACCAGGTTCACACTGACCCCGATCTGGCAGTTGCCGCGCTTGCCCAGCGCTCCGCAGTACATGCGCGCAACCCCCGGCGAGTCGTAGCCGTCCTTGGGAAAGCCCACATCGTCGATGGCGTACGCCTCCGGCGCGATGTGAGCGACCGCCCAACGGGCCAACCGTTCACGGACCTTGGCCCAGTCCCAGGTCGACGAGGCAATGAACTGCTGCAGCTGCTGGTGATCCACACCCAGGCGCTCGGCCATCGGCTGCATCGACTTGCGCTTGCCGTCCAGCATCAACCCGCGCAGGTACAGCTCGCCCTTGGCTCGCTGGTCCCGCCGCGCCAACGACCCCAGCATCTCCGCCGCGAACGCTTCCAGGCGCGGGCGGACCGCCTCCATCTCCTCAGGTGTCACACCTGACAGAAGATCACACTCTACTCGGCAGTGATCAACCGGGGTACCTAACAAAGCCCTACTAGGGCCTGTGTGATGTTGTGATCAACCAGTGGTCAGCAGGAGATCATCGATCCAGATCATCGAGGCGCGAAGGTGGAGGCCGGCGAGGTAGCTGCCGGGTGTCTTGTCGAACCGGGTGGGTGCGCCACGAGGCGCCATGGAGTCGAGTGAGGTGAGAGACCTGCACTGCCGGGTTGTCGCAGCAACCTGCTTGAAGCTGAGGGCAGTTCGTTTCGGGGGATGCCGAGGCGGGCGGTAAGCAGCCCTGACAATGCCGGGACGGACTGGCACTGCCAGACGGTTCGG
>NZ_JBIRFA010000111.1:0-5295 GCF_044327205.1 Kitasatospora sp. NPDC018058
GCCGAGGTCATGACGGCTTCGGTGCGCAGGGGGTTGATCTCGGAGACGGCGCCGACGAGCGTGGTCTTGCCGACGCCGAAGCCGCCCGCGATGACGATCTTCGCGGAGGTGGTGGCGCGGGTGGGGGCGGCCGCGTTAGAGCTTGCGAAGTCCACTGAGGACCCTTTCGAGCAGCGTGACGTCGGGCTGGTTTCCGGATTCGCCGCCGGAAGCGGGCTGGTGGATGGCGACCAGGCCGGCCTCGGCCAGGTCGGCCACGAGGATGCGGGCCACTCCCAGGGGAAGGGAGAGCAGCGCCGACACCTCCGCGACGGATTTGACCTCGGTGCAGAGCGTGCAGATCCGCTGGTGCTCGGGGAGCAGGGTGGCCAGACGCTGCGGATCGACGTCGGCGGAGACCAGGGCCTCCAGCGCGAGTTCGTAGCGCGGCCGGGTGCGACCGCCGGTCATCGCGAACGGCCGGATCAGCGGGCCGGAGTCGGGTTCGTCCTCGACCTCCTCGACGTGCCCGGGCTCCTGGGCCGGCTGGTAGCCCGGCGCCGGGGAGGGCCCCGGCCCCGGGTAGCCGGGCGCCGGGGCGCCGAAGGCGGGCTGCTGCCGGGAGTACTGGTCGTACTGGCCGTACTGTTCCTCGGGCCGGGGGTACGGGTGCTGCTGGGGCTGCCCGTACTGGGGCTGCCCGTACTGGTGCCGGCCGTACTGCTGACCGTGGCCGACGCCGGGTGCTCCGAAGGCGTCATGGCCTGTGCCAGGGTACGGAACGCCGTACTGGCCGCTGCGGTCGTCGGGCGGTGTCACGGTTCCTCTCCTCACAGGGTGCGGCGGTGCGGTGCGAGCTTCGGTACGAGTCCGGAGCCGGTGGTGCGAAGGCCGTACAACGTCCGAACCCGAGCCCGCCGAAGCGGGCCCGGGAAGGACGCGGAGGTACTTCGAATACCTGGACGGTATCCGACGAACCGTCAGTGCAGGAGACTGCCCTGGAGTTCCGCGCGAAGTGCGGGGGTGAGGACGGCGCCGGCTCGGTCGACGAGCAGGGCCATTTCGTAGCCGACGAGGCCGATGTCGGAGTCGGGGGAGGCCAGGACGGCGAGGGCGGAGCCGTCGCTGATGGCCATGAGGAACAGGAAGCCGCGCTCCATCTCGACGACGGTCTGGTTGACCTCGCCACCCTCGAAGATCCGGCTGGCGCCGGAGGTGAGGGAGGTGAGGCCGGAGGCGACGGCGGCGAGCTGGTCGGCGCGGTCGCGCGGGAAGCCCTCGGACATGCACAGCAGGAGGCCGTCGGCAGAGACCACCACGGTGTGGGACACCCCGGGGGTGTTGTCCACGAAATTGGTGATCAGCCAGTTCAGGTTCTGTGCGGCCTGGCTCATCTGAGTCAACTCAACGCTCCTGGTGGTTCGAGCCGCCGAAGAGATCGGTGCTCCGGTTCTGTCCGTTGCCGGACTGGTCTACCTGATCGGGGTCGATCCGGAAGCTTCCGGTGTTGCCGGCGCTGCGGCCCTGCTCCACACCGCGACGCAGGTTGGTGAGGCGGCCACGGACCTCCTCGGGGCTGCGGGAGACCTGCGGCCCTTCCTGCGGGGTGGGCTTGGCGTTGCCGGGCACCAGGTTCTGCTTGGGCACGCGCCGCGGCAGACCGGCCCCGGTGGTGCCGCTGGAGGAGGGCTCGCGCAGCTGCTCGGCGCGCTGCCAGTTGCCGTCGTTCGGCGACTGCCAGGCGGAGCTGGCGGTCGGGCCGGTCGGGCCGTAACCGCCGAGTGCGGACACGTCGTGGCCGCGCGATTCCTGGTCAGAGGAGGTGTCCTTGGCGCCGGCGAACCAGTTCGGGCTCTCGCCGGACGGGCTGCCGCCGGCCGGGGCGCTGCCCAGGCTGCCGCCCGCCAGCTGCTGACCGGGGCGGCGCTGGGGCAGCCCGGACGGCAGGGTGGTGGCGGGGGCGGCGGGCAGGGCGGGCGGCTCCGGGGTGTACGGGTGGCCGACCGGGGCCTCGTCGGCCTGGTGGCCGTAGCCGTCCTGGGCGTACCCGTCCTGCTGGTAGCCGCCCTGGCCGTTGCCGTACTGGCCGTACTGGCCGTACTGGTCGTCGGCGTAGGCGCCGGGCTGGTCGTAGCCCTGCGGGGCGTACTGGCCGTACTCGTCCTGGGCGTACTCGTCGTGCTGGTAGCCGTCCTGGCCGTTGCCGTACTGGCCGTACTGGTCGTCGGCGTAGGCGCCGGGCTGGTCGTAGCCCTGCGGGGCGTACTGGTCGTAGCCCTGCTGGTAGTCCTCCTCGACCTCGGCGTCCACCACCGGGCCCTGCGGGACGCCCTCCAGGGCCGCGCGGCGGACCTGGTCGAGGCGCTGCGAGCGCTGGACGGACTCCAGGGCCGGGCTGAAGCCGGAGGAGCCGGCATTGCCGATGCCGGTGAGGTGGTCGTCGAAGCCCAGCTCGGCGGCGCTGCGGGAGCGGCTGTCGGCGGCCCACTCGGAGGTCGGCTCCTGGTCGGCGAAGATCCGGGAGACGGTGAACTGCTCCTCCGGCTCCGGCGCGGGGCCGCCCTGGGTGACGAACGGCGGGAGCATGACCAGCGAGGTGGTGCCGGCCGACTCGCCGGACGGGCGGAGCTGGACGCGGATGTCGTGCCGCTGGGAGAGCCGGCCGACCACGAAGAGGCCCATGCGGCGGGAGATGGTGGCGTCGACCGTGGGCGGCTCGGCCAGCTTCTCGTTGATCTCGGCGAAGTCGTCGGCGGTGAGGCCGATGCCCTTGTCGTGGATCTCGACCAGGACGCGGCCGTCCGGCAGACGGGTCGCGTTGACCAGCACCCGGGTCTGCGGGCTGGAGAACGAGGTGGCGTTCTCCAGCAGCTCGGCGAGCAGGTGGACGAGGTCGGTCACGGCGGCGCCGACGACCTCGACCTCCGGGATGCCGGACAGCTCGACGCGCTCGTACTGCTCCACCTCGGACGCGGCGGCGCGGAGCACGTCGACCAGCGGGACCGGGGTGTTCCAGCGGCGGCCGGCCTCCTCGCCCGCGAGGACGAGCAGGTTCTCACCGTTGCGGCGCATACGGGTGGCCAGGTGGTCCAGCTTGAAGAGGTTCTCCAGCTGGTCCGGGTCGGCCTCGTTGTTCTCCAGGTCGGTGATCAGCGCCAGCTGGCGCTGGATCAGGCCCTGGCTGCGACGCGACAGGTTGGTGAAGATCGCGTTGACGTTCCCTCGGAGCAGGGCCTGCTCGGCGGCGAGCGCCACGGCCTGCTGGTGGACCTGGTCGAAGGCCCGGGCGACTTCGCCGATCTCGTCCTTGCCGTGCAGCGGGATCGCGCTCACCGAGGTGTCGACCCGGTCGGGGTCGGTCTTGGAGAGCTTCTCGACCAGGTCCGGCAGGCGGTGGTCGGCGATCTCCAGGGCGGCGCTGCGCAGGGTGCGCATGCCGAGGATCATCGAGCGGGCGACGTAGCCGGTGAGCAGGCCGGCCAGGATCAGTGCGGCGACGACGATGACCGTGTTGAGGATGGCGTCGTAGAGCGCGTTGTCCTTGAGGTTGCGGGAGTCGGTGAGGACGTCGTCCAGCAGCGCGACTTCGGTGTTCCGCAGGGCCTGGATGTGGGTACCGGCGGCCTGGTTCCAGTTGTCCGGGGTCAGACCGGCGTTCTTGGCCTCGGCGAACGCGGCGTCGGCCGTGGCCTTGCCCCTCAGCTGGCCCTCGGCGGCGGCCTGGGCGTAGTTGCCGGCGATCGCCAGCAGGCCCTGCATGGTGGGCAGGGTGCCGTTGGGCATCTTGAGCGCCGCGCTGTCCTTCGTGGGGGCCAGGGCGACCTGCGCGTTAGCGTACTTCCGGGCGTCCTCGGGGGCGCTACCGGTGTTGAACTCGCTCAGCGAGACCTGCTCCAGCTTCTCCGAGACCAGGATCTGCTGGGTCATGTCCTGGTTCTCGTAGCGCGTGGTCGTGCCCTGCGCGATGCCGCCCAGAATGCTCAGCATCAGCGAGCGCTGGGTCGAGGCGGAGGCCTTGGCCAGCGACATCGCGTAGATCGCGCGGCCCTTGCTGGTGGCGTTGGAGGAGCCGTTGCCGACCGAGTTGTCGTAGGACAGCAGCGGGGCGAACATCGTCGAGTAGGCGCTCGCGGTGGCGCTGGCGAACAGCTCCTTGCCGTACGCGACCTGCCGCAGGTGCGGCAGGTCGGCCACGAGGATCTGGAAGGCCTCGTGGCGGCGCGGAAGCTCGCCGGACTTGTCGGAGGCGTCGTACGCGGCGTTGTAGGCCTTCAGCGCGGCGTCGGTGTCGGCGCGGCGCTTGGTGACCTCGTTGTTCGGGTCCTGCCCGGTGATCAGGGGTATCAGGGTCTTGTCGCGCTCGTTCTCGAGCGCCTCGGCGAGTTCGGTCGCCGCCTTGGCCAGCTCGGCCGTCTTCTCGGCGCGGGACGCCTTGATGTAGCCGTCGACCGAGGTGTTAACGCGAAGGCCGCCGAAGACGAGACTGATGATCACGGGGATCAGCAGAATCGCGATCAGGCGGGTCGGCACGCGCCAGTTGCGTGGGCGCAGGAAGTCGTACCGGCTGGAGCCGCCGTCGCCGGGTGTACCGGCGCTGTCGCGCGGCTCCTTGGCCGACGTCGGGGGCTTGAGGGCCGGAGTGGCCGGGGCGCGCTCCTCGGTGGGAGTGAACGCGGAGAATCCGGCCTGGTCCGCGGCGGTACCGTTCGGCTCGCTCTGGCGGGGCTCGGAGCGCCGCTGCGGGGCGGGTTGCTGCTTACGCCTCACTCGACAACTACCTCTCGGCCGACTTGCCGGCCATGGATCAATCCAGCGCTACCCCCGAGCCCTGTCCCGTCACCGGACGGCCGGCGCGGGATGTTCAGGGGTAGCTGGAATTTCAGCACGTGCAGGGATGGGGAACAAACAGACCCGGTACGGCACCCGCGTCGGAACAATCCGGACAATTAGCGACATGACGGAGCAAAACCGTGGTCATCTGGCGCTGAGTGACGCTGTTTCGCCACGCTGCGTCATTGTTGATCACAAAATGCCTACCGAACTGTTATCCGCTGCTTATACACGGGTCTTGCGCGGGGCCCCGGGAGGACATCGGCCGGTAAGTGTCACCGCCCCGACGGCCCGTCAGTGGGACGGGCCGCCGGGGCCGGTTGACTGCGACTCGCGCGCTCGCCTCCGGGCGCCCGTCGGCTCGGCGCGGTTCCTCTCGGACCGGTCCCGCGTCAGCGGAGCCGGGCGAGCAGGGCGTGTTCGACGAGGGTGATGAGGGCGCTCTTGGCGCTGTCGCGGCGGCGGGCGTCCAGGGTGATGACCGGG
>NZ_JBIRFA010000112.1:0-5199 GCF_044327205.1 Kitasatospora sp. NPDC018058
TACAGACCTGCCGCCGAGAGCCACTGGACCGCACTCTGATCTGGAACGAGCAGCATCTACTCCACGCCCTGCGCGAGTTCGAGAAGTTCTACAACGAGCACCGGCCGCACCAGGGCATCGCGAACGCCCGACCCCGCTGCGCCCTTCCCGAGCCGATCGACAACCCGGAGCGAATCGCTCGCCTCGACATACGCCGACCCGACCGACTCGGCGGCCTCCTCCACGAATACCGACATGCAGCCTGATCAGCCTGGATGAGGTTCTCGGCAAGGGCACCTCCGCAGGGCATGCGGGCTGAACCGCTCAACCGCCGGTCGGCCTTCCAGTTCCATGAGATACCGAAGCCGGTTGCGGATTGTTCCGCGGTGCAGGCTGCCGCCGGATTCGTCGGCGAACAGCACCGTCGAGTCGGGAAACTTGGGCCGCACGTCATCCAGGAACCATCGAAGCACCAGGTCCAGGCCGTCCAGCATCGGCACCCAGCGCGGCCGAGGTCCAGAGGTGTGGGCGCCTTTGCCGAACCGGACGTGGAGTTTGCCGAAGGGGCCGCGCGAGAAGTGCGCGTCGGGCTTCTCCAGCAGGGAGGCCTCCTCCGACCGCAGGCTGGCGTGATACAGCGTCCGGAACAGCGCGTAGTCCCGCGCGGCGGGTGCGTACTTCCTGGCGGTGGCGATCCGCTGCTTCAGGAACTCGAAGAACTCTCCGACTCGCTCCGGAGTCGGTGGCGGCAGCAGGGCCGGGGAATCGTCACCGACATGGCGGGAGGCGTTGAATTCATCGACTGGGCAGACCAGCCGCACCCCGAACGCGGCCTCGACCTCGGCCGCCTTGCGGACCTGCAGGAACCGATGGAACCCCTTGAAGATCTGCACATACTCGCGTCGGGTCGACGACTTCCGCCCCTGGAGGGCGAGATCACCGACCACCCGGTCGATGTCCTCCGGCGTCACCTCCCAGGCCGGGCGACCCAGCGCGGCCAGCGTCCGCTCAAGCAGCCCGATGTCGTTGTCGATGGTCACCGGGCTGAACCCGCGCGCCCGCCAGGAGGCCACGAACGCCTCGACGCACTCCGTCTGGAACTGCCACGGATCCGCCGTCAGCGGCCCCTGCGGGACGGCCCCGCCCGCGATGACCTGCAGCCGAGCCACCGGCGCACACCTTCCTCGCACCTGAACGGTCAAGGCAGCACCTGGAGAACCTGACCGCTGCCACGAGAACCAACGAGGACCGCAGGAGACGGATACGGCCAGGTGGCGGCACTAACTCGTGTGAGGGAACAAGTGCCAGCCCCAGATCGCTGGGGAGAGGTCTTCGGCGACGAGACCGTCGCCGCGGCGATGATCGACCGGCTCGTCCACCACGCCGAGGTCCACTCCCTCAAAGGCGAGTCCTACCGCATGCGAGGCCGCGAACTCGGACACGTCCCCACCGACGACAACGACTGACACACACCATCCAGCGAGACTACGGAACGGCCCACAACTGAACCGTCGAAACCGGCCCGAATTCAGCCGTCTCCGACACGCTTCGACCCGGGCGCGGGCCGAAGCGCCCGCCAAGGCCGGCTGACCGTTGGAGGCTCCAACGTGATGGTCCTCCGCCCTCCGGGCGGAGGACCATCAAGCACTGTTCCAGGGAACATCCGGCGTGAGCATTTCGTGGATGCAGCGGCGCAGTCCGCTGCCGTAGTAGTCGACTGGGGGAACCATGGCGCCTGCTGGAACAGCTCGCTGAGTTGGTCGGTGCAGGGGTCGGTGAGGAGGGTGCGGAGTTCGTCGGGGACGGGGTCATCGACCAGGCACAGCCAGGCAAGGGCAGCACCGACGCGCGTCTCGAGCGGCTGGGCAGCGTCCGACCACAGGGCCCGGGCCCACGCGGGAGCGTGTTCGTCCTGGTCTTCGCGGGCAAGTTGGGCGATTGCCAGGATCAGGCTCACCCGAACCGCCGGATCATCTTCCACGGCCAGCCTGCTGTGCAGGGCGGAGGAGATGCGCGGGATCTCGCCGGTCGCCGTCGCCAGGACGAAGGCGGTAGCGGAGCGGACTTCCGGATCGGGGTTGGGGAGAAGAGGGAACAGGAGGTGCAGGTCGGCGGTGATGGCAGTGCGGGCGGCCTGGATCGTCCAGTCCACCGGACACATCGTGGTGCCCTCCGCATCCTCTGGATCCTCGGCGACCTTGAGGAGACCTTCGCGTCTGCCGTCCCCGAAGTGCTGACACCAGGCGATCTCGGCGACCAGGCGAAGGGTTTCCGCGCGGAGCCCGGAAGACCCAGTAGCCGCGATCCGGAGCAGGAACGGCACTGCCAGTGCTCCCACCGCGATCGTGCTGCCTTGGTGGTGAAGGTGATCCCACAGCTGCCGCACAGCCTGGCCGGCGGCTTCGGCGTCTCCGGAGGCGAGCGCCGCCAGGCGGACAGGGATCTCCTCGCCAGGGCCGTAGAAGTGCGAGAACCGGTGCCAAGGGATCTCGTCGTACCTGAACCCGTCCTTGACCTCCCGCGGAATCGCACCAACGACCGTCCGCATGTCGGCATCCGTGCCCACCCACGGCTCCGGCCACCTGGCCC
The DNA here is from genome assembly GCF_044327205.1 of Kitasatospora sp. NPDC018058. Lineage (NCBI taxonomy): Bacteria > Bacillati > Actinomycetota > Actinomycetes > Kitasatosporales > Streptomycetaceae > Kitasatospora > Kitasatospora sp. NPDC018058. The sequence goes on from NZ_JBIRFA010000112.1 coordinate 2,569, forward strand.
AGCGGTCATCATCCACAGCCTGGCCTTCGGACACCACAGCCCCCTCCACTCGCCGACCACGTGATCAAACGACCGAGCCGGCACCGAACGCGCGAACCCCGGGAGTCTAACGACCGATGATCAAGACCGCGGTCCGCTTCTGTCGCACCCCGGTGGCACCGACACGGTGACGTCATTTCTCGTGAGCATCTGCAGCGCTCAAGATCGCCAACTGTCGCCCAAACCGCTGATCAAACGCTGCTACTTCACGTGAACGAAGCCAGAAGGTTGACCGCCCAGGTCAGTCGCCGCGCGTCGTGCCGGCGACCCGCACGGACGGTAGTTGGAACCAAGGGCCACGACCTTCCGACGCAGGACGGCCGCCAGGCGCTCGGCGGAACGAGCCAGGGAATTCTCGAGACTTCGCGGTACACCCGCCCGCCTGCCGCAACCAAGATCGGCACGCGCTCGTCCCACTGATGACTCGAAGGCACCGAACGCCAGGGGGAAGCGATGGCCGCGGTCGAACCGCACAATCCGTACACGGTCACAGCGCAGGGGCGCGCACCGGTTCGTCCGACCTCGAACCGGCACCGGCAGGTCGTCACCCTCGGTGCGGCCTGCGCCCTGCCATCGTTGGCCTCGGTGGCCATCGGCAGCGCCGTCCAGCACTTCGACGCCGAGGACAGCGGGCGCGTCCACGCGATCCTGCACTTGGTGGTGACGCTCCCGGTCGTCATACCCGCGCTCTTCTCCAGTGTCCGCGCCCTGCGGCCGTCCGCTCCCCGGTGGTGCTGGCTGCTAGCACCTGCGCTGATGGCGCTCGACCTCGCCGCCACCCACGCTCTGGCCCTCCTGCTGCCCTTCCGTCCGGGCCTGCTGAGCGTGCTGGTGTTCGCCCTCCCGTCCTTCGCCCTGGCCGGCGCCGTGGTGCTGCGCTCACGCACCGCCCTGCTGGCGGCCGTCGGCACGCTGCTGGGCGTGTTCGTGCTCGCGTTCCCGCTGCGGGCGATGCAGCGGGAGGTAGGGGTCCAGGACCTGCTGCGCGGGGCCGGTATCCCGTCCCGGTCCCTGCTGCATCCGGTCCTCTCGGCGGATGTGCTGGTCACCAGGATCAGTTGGGACGGGCATCGGGCGGTCTTCGTGCTCAGTGACCAGGCGGACCTGGCCAACACCGGCGGAATCAGCGACGGCTTCGACAAGGTCGCGGTCGAGACGGTCTCCTTTGGCTACAGCGACCCCTGCGGCCGCCCGATGCTGTCCGCGGACGGTGAGAACCTCACCACCAGCCCTCTCACCCCCTGCCTGCCGGAGCCGGGCGGCCTGTGGTCCGACGGAGCGAACCGATACGTCCTGCAGCGCGACGGCCTCACAATCACGCTGACCGCCGCCGGCGGCGAACTGAACACCCTCAGCGGGAGCGGCGAGGTACGCCAGGCCATCCTGGCAACCCATCCCGCCACCGAACCCGAACTGCGCTCCCTGGAAGGCTGGTTCCCCTCCAGCTGGCTGGGCTGCTTGTTGCTCTGACCACCTGGAGACGGGACGGTGACATCTACCGTGTCCCGGGCACAGTGCACGGAGGCCCACTCGACGGTCCTGACCTGGACAGTCAATCTTCGCTGACACAAACCACCACCCGTCAACCTTCGGTGGCAATCGGTCAAGGTTCGGTGGCAAGGGACAGTCGCGGAGGCGACGGGGCAGCAGATGCGGGTGCAACGCGCCCGCTGCAACACGGCCCGACAGCCCTCCAGAAGAGGCAAAAGCCCAGCTCAGAGCCGCAACACGGGCCCCAGGGCGCAGCGTGTTGCACCTCGCGTTGCACCCCGTGTTGCAGTCGGCAGCCGGGGTGCGCGGGGAAGCTGCCGCGGGCCGGGCGGCGCCAGGCCGGCGAACCGGCAGCGCGGCGGCCGCTGACCAGTGACGGGGTCTTCGGTGTGTCGCAGCGGGTGCGATCGGCCTGCCTTGCACGCTGCTCTCATGGTCTACGACACGACTGACTTCGGGCCGTACTGCCTTGACCCGTGGTGCGAGAATCCCGACCCGGAGCTCCTCCCGGATCACATGTGCGGATGCTGGATCTTGACCCCGGCGGAGCGTGCCGCTGCCGCCCCGGTCAGGCACGGGGGTAAGCGCCCATCCGCGCAGGTCACAGGGCGCGACAGCGCCCCCCGCGACAGGGGGGCGCGACAGCACCCACGACAGCCACAGTGTCCTCTGCCACTGAACCTTGACTGGTTGCCACCCAACCTTGACCAACGGCGGTTTGTGACAGCGAAGTTTGATCGCCACAGGTCAGCGGCCTTATCAGGGCGACGGCTCGGCACTGAGCACTGCCCGACGTCGCCGTCCTGGCTCTCCTGGGGGCGTTGCTGCGCCTGTGTACGGCGCCCTGGCCGCGCTGCTGGCCGCTCGTCCGGCCCGCTGTCCAGGCCGTGGCCCTGCCCGCCATCGGCGCCGGGCGTGAGACCAGGGCCTTCTTGGCGGCTCGGCGGGTTTCTACGCCGATGAGCGTTCAAGGAGGCCCTGTTGTCCCGGTCTCGCGTGGTTTCCACCGGTCACGGGCCGATCGAGCGGGGCCGGTAGCGCCCAGGTGAGGAGCCGGTCGCTCGGGGGGTGGGTCAGTACCCAGCTCATGACCAGCCTCAG
>NZ_JBIRFA010000113.1:0-4922 GCF_044327205.1 Kitasatospora sp. NPDC018058
GTCCGCTGCCTAATCAGACGGGCTTGGACCCTCTACCGCTGGGATACCCGGCCTCGAAGCCCCCGCATCCGATGACCTACTGGCGGACGCCCTTACTTCACCCTCAAGGTGGGCGGGCTGACGGTCGTCCTCAAGAACCGCCCCAAGCTGGTCCCCGTCCTCCTGACCGGCGTCGGCGCGGCCGTTGGAACGGCCTGCGGCCTGGCCTTGCGCGCACGCTACGGGGGATAGGCCGCAGGCCGCGCCAGGGGCCGTAGCCCGGCCTCCTGCCCGCGGCCGCCGATCCGTCTGTCCGACGCTGACGTGGCGTCGGACAGACGGCCGTCACACGGGCTGTCGGAGTACACACCGCTGTCGGCGATGTCGGACGGTGGTGGTATCCATCGACCATGTATCTGCACCGGGAGAGCATCAGCGAGGCGGCGCGGCAGACCGTGCGGCCGGAGTTCGTTGACGCGTGCGCAGCGCTTCCGGGCCCGGTACGGAATAGCGCCGGGGGAGGAGGAGATTCGCAGCTGGCGGCGAAGCTGGCCGGTCCTGCTCGACGCGGTCGTGCGCGTAGGAGCGGGGGACCCCGACGTCCTGCTGGAACCGTTGCTGCTGGAACCGTTGCTGCTGGAACCGTTGCTGCTGGAACTGTCGCTGCTGAGGACGGGCGAGCGCGTCGACGCGGCCGTGGCCGGCCAGGAGGCGGACGGTGCGCTGACGGTTGCAGTGGTCGAGCTGAAGCAGTGGACGCGGGCCGTTCCCTCGACACACGACCCGGGGATGCTGGAGATCGGCCAGCGGAGCGTGCCGCACCCCGCCCGACAGGTCGGCGGATACGTCCACTACCTCAGGGCCGTGACGACCTCGCCGACATCCTTCCCGCCGGCGGACCGGCGGGCCGCCTCGGCTGCGCCGGCCTGGGGCCCGCGCAGGGGAACCTCGTCGACCGCTTCCTCGTAGGCACACGGCGCACGGATCACCGCGGGGTCCTGCTGGCCCTGGAACGCCGACGACGTCCCCCCGCCGGAGCCGGAGGTCGCCATCCGGTGGCACGGCCCGGACGACGATGAGCGCTCCTGAGCCCGCCCCCGGAACCTGCGCTCCGAGTAGCCCGCCCCCGGAACCTGCGCTCCGAGTAGCCCGCCCCCGGAACCTACGCTCCGAGTAGCCCGTCCCCGGCTTCCCCGACGTCCCGCCCCGCCCCTACTGGGCGACCGACCACGGCGGCCACGACCAGGTCGGCTGCATCTACACCGCCCAGGGCTTCGAGTACGCCTTCGGTGCCGTCATCCTGGGCGCCGACCTGGTCCGCCGTGACGGCCGCTGGCAGGTCCGCCCCGAAGCCCGCCCCGAAGCCCGCCCCGAAGCCCGCCCCGAAGCCCGCCCCGAAGCCAGCCACGACGCGGCCCAGCTGCGGGACCTGACGCCGGAGCGGTACCTGGCGTACGCACTGAACATCTACCGCGTCCTCGCCACCTGGGCCACCCACGGCACCCGCCTCTACTCCACCGACCCCGAGACCCAGGCCTACCTGGCCTCCCTGATGCCCGGCTCCTGACACGGACCGGCCACAGGCGCGGGGCCGGATACAGCTGGGCGGGAGCGAATTTCCATGGACCCGACCTCCAGGACACGCCTACGCTGCCGCAGCAGGAGCCGAGGGGCGGGGAGCGCTGATGGACGTCGTGTACGTCGAGCTGGTCTGCGACGAGGAGCCCAACCGCGTCGTGTTGACCGACCCAGGCCCTCACGTTCTGGAGGTCGTCAAGGTCATCAGGCGGCGGACCGGGCTCAGCCTCTGGCACAGCAAGCTGCTCCTCGGCCAGGTGCCGGCGACCGTGCTCGAGGATGTGCCGTCGGATCTCGCCGAGGCGACGGCGGACGAGCTCCGTGCGGCGGGAGCCGCCGTCGAGGTGCAGCACTGAGCTCGTCGTTCAACTGTGTTCCGGCAGCCGAGGGGGTCTACCAGTCAACTGTTCCATCGTCGGGGAGCGCGAGGCCGAGCCGTTCCTCGGCCCGCCCGATGGCTTCGGGCGCCGCGGGCGGGCGGAGCTCGGCCAGGCTGGCGGGCGCGTGCTCGGCTAGCCAGGCGTCGATGACGCTCCAGGACTCGGTCACCGAGGCGATCACCGGGCGGATGCCGATTTGTGGGGGATCGAGCACGGGAAACAGCCTCCCCGAGTGCTGTGACACGACGGCGGTCGGGCGTGCCCCCGGCTGTGCCGGAGCCGACAGGGCCCCGGCACAATCAGGCTGTGGGAACGAGCATTCAGGGATTCGTGGAGTGCCGTACTTGGGGTACCGGCCTCAGCATCGGACGGACGGCGTGGTACTCGGCCATCGAGCTGTCCATGCTCGGTGTGGTCAGGGACTACAGCGCCTTCGCCTGCCTCTTCGGCGTCCGGGACCTCAGCGGCCACAGGCGGCCGGTCGCCGCCGACCGCGGCTTGCCCGCCGACGTTTCGGAGACCGCCGGTGCCGGACACGCATCGTGGGGCGAGGCGGCGTTCGGCGCCACCTGGCTGGGCTGGGACGAAATCCTCGCCATCGACTGGAAGGAGTCGGCGATCCCCCGGGCAACCGGCATCGCCCGGTACCGACGGCTGCCGGACGGCGCACTGGAGCTCATGCACCGGGACGACTGGAGCCGAGGGTTCGCAAGGGCCAGCGGGGTCGACACCCTGACCGTCGATCCCGACCGCATCGGTGAACTGTGTGCCGAGGGCACCGAATGGGACGTCGGCACCACCGTCTTCCGCGCCGAACGCGCACGCCGCCGCGATGCCGCCCCGGTCGACGGCCCGTGGCAGCCGGTGTGGACCGTCATGCGCACCCTTGCCGGCGTTCACGGCGACCGGGCGCCTGGTCGTCTGGTTCGAGGAGTAGCCCTCCATACCCCACTCAGCCAGTGATCACGCGGGCTCTCGGAACCGAAGGATCCGCCCAGGCCGTCGTGACCCGCAGCCGACCCCGGCCTTCCGTCGCACCAGGTGTCACTCCGGACGGGCACCGGCGGGCGGGTTACAGGGTCAGTCGGCGCGCAGGATCCGGGAGACGTAGATGCGCGGTGGGTCCGCGTCCTCGTCCACCGCGTATTCGACCAGCCCCAAGTCCCGGTTCAGCGGTGCCGAGTGCATGCCGGGCCGATCCGGTACCGGCAGGCTCAGGTGGGGAAAGGGGTTTTCCCGCAGGTCGACCAGGAAGGTCACGACGGCCGAGAACACGTCGGGCGAGGTGCCCGGGGCGGCGAGGAGCTCCTCGACGGCGGGGGAGAGGGTGATCGGGTCGTCCTCCTCCGAAGCCTCCTCCGAAGCCTCCTCCGAAGCCTCCTCCGAAGCCTCGTCGTGGGCGCTCACAGGGCGCCGAGGCGTCGCAGGACCGCGGAGGCCGAAGTACCCGGCGCGGTCCCGTCCTGGACGGCGGCATGGATACGGTCGCCCTCCGGGTCCTGGTAGAGCTCGGCGCGCAGCCACCAGCGCCGCAGGACGCCGCCGATCGTCTCGTCGTCGGCCTCGCCCATCTCCCGGTAGAACTCCATCCGCTGCGCCGGCGGCAGGGCGGCGGCGACGGCGTCCTGGGTGCGGGCGATGGGCTGGCGGCCGTCGTGGTGGCCGTGCACGGGTGCGGCGCTCACCGTTCCTCCGGAGGCTCTCGTCGGGCGGTCCTGTACCAGTGTCCTCCCCGCGCGGGCCCGCCCGACACCCGGGGCTGTGATCGGGCGGGCCGACGAGGTGGTGGGCGTCCTTCGGATCCGACCGGTGGAGGGGCTGGAGACAGGGGTTATGGATGGCGCTGTCCACCTTCCGTTGAACGAGGTTGCACAGCGCGTGGCACCCACCGTGTTCGGGAGCCGTCGGTAGTCAAGGGATTGCTTCCGGGACTTGGGCTCGTTGATGTGGTATGCGTCGTTTCGGTGAGTTGATCGGTCCGCTGCGGGCGAAGTTCGAGGCGGTCGTGCCGCACCTGGACGAGCGGCAGCGGCGGCTGCTGTACGGCGCGGAGGCCCGCCAGTTGGGGCACGGTGGGATCGCGGCCGTGGCCGAGGCTGCCGGCGTCTCGAAGGGCTGTGTCTCCCGCGGCCTGGCCGACCTGGAGGAGGACGCCGCCCCGGACGGTCGGATCCGCCGCGTCGGGGCCAGGCGCCCCTCGGCCGCCTCGAAGGACCCCGGGCTGCGGGAGGCGCTCCTGGCCCTGGTCGCCGACAGCACGCGGGGCGACCCGATAGGGCCGCTGACGTGGACCACGAAATCGTTGACCCGCCTCGCGGACGAACTCGCCTCCCAGGGACGGGAAGTGGGCCGCGACACCGTGGCCGCGATGCTGAAGGAGGCCGGGTACAGCCTGCGCGGCAATGCCCGCGTCCTGGCCGGCAGCTCCCATCCCGACCGTGACGCCCAGTTCCGCCACCTGAACGAGACCGTGCAGCGGTTCCTCGATGCGGGCGACCCCGTCGTCAGCGTCGACACCAAGAAGAAGGAGCAGATCGGCCTGTTCGCCCGGCCGGGCCGGGAGTGGACGCCGCCCGGCGAGCCGGTGGAGGTCCTCGACCACGACTTCCCCTCCCAGGCCGTCGGCACCGCGATCCCCTACGGCATCTACGACCTGGGCCGCAACACCGGCTACGTCGTCGTCGGCACTGACCACGACACGGCCGCCTTCGCCGTCGCGGCCCTACGCCGCTGGTGGGACGAAGAGGGCCGCGCCGCCTATCCCGATGCGAAGCAGCTACTGATCACCGCCGACGGGGGCGGCTCGAACAGCTCCCGCGGCAAGGCCTGAAAGGCGAACCTCGCCGCCCTCGCCACCGCCACCGGCCTGGAGATCACCGTCTGCCACCTGCCGCCGGGGACGCAATGCCGTTGCTTGACTCAGTGAACTATCACAGGGTTCAGGGTGATGGTCTTCGCTGGGACACGTCGGGTCGGTCGACGTGG
>NZ_JBIRFA010000114.1:0-4768 GCF_044327205.1 Kitasatospora sp. NPDC018058
ACCGGATCCAGACCCTCCCGCCACACCGGCACCACCGCCCCCTTCGGCGGCACCCGCACCCCCGCCTGCGCCGGCCCCACGCCATCCCCGGCCGGAGCGAGCGCCTCGACCAGCTCCTCCACCGCCACCACCCGACGCTCCAACACCGCCCTCGCCGACCTCAGCTCACCCTCCAGGCGCTCCAACTCGACCTCCAGATCCTCCACCCGCACCCGGGCGGCCTCCCGACGCTCCTCCAACAACCCCAACGGCGACGGCGGCATCACACACTCCGTTCCGACCTCGACAAACCGACGCCGAAACCCTGCCGCCCAACCCCGCACACCATGCCTGAACAGCGAAAAGTCATACACCACAAGCGGATTGCGGATGCCTTCTAAGGCGGATTCGCATGATCGTCGCAACGATGCTGGTCTCATGCTGTCAGAGCGCCGGCGAATAGCTCGGCCGGGGTCCGCCATCCCAGGGTCTTCCGGGGCCGGCTGTTGAGCCGGTCCTCGATCGCTCGGAGCTCCTCAGTGGTGTGGACGGACAGGTCGGTGCTCTTGGGCAGGTACTGCCGCAGCAGGCCGTTCGTGTTCTCGTTCGTGCCTCGCTGCCAGGGGCTGGCGCGGTGGGCGACGAAGACGCCGTCGTGGAACAGCGGAGCGAGCTGGTCGTGGCAGGCCATCTCGGAGCCTTGGTCCCAAGTCAGCGTCATCAGTGCGTTGTTGGGGAAATCATGGAGGGCTTGGGTGAGGCGTTCGCGGACCTGGTCCGCGCCGTGTCCGTCGGGCAGGGCGACGAGACGGACGTAGCGGCTGTGGCGGTCCACGAGCGTGGCGACGGCGGACCGGTTGTGCCGGCCGGTGATCAGGTCGCCCTCCCAGTCGCCGACGCGCTCGCGAAGCTCGACGACGGCGGGGCGCTCGTCGATGAGTGTCGCCGGAACGGCGAACCGCGGGGCGCGCTGGTCGCCCTTCCGGCGCTGCTTGCGCAGGGATCGGCCGGTCCGCAGCTTCTTCGTTAGCGTCCTGCTCAGCCCGCCCTTGGCGCCCTGGTAGAGGGCCCGGTAGATGCTCTCGTGGCACAGGTGCCGCTCCGGCCTGTCCGGCCACAGCTCGCGTAGGTGGGCGGCGATCTGCTCGGGGCTCCACTCCAGGTCGAGCTTGGCCTGGACCTCGGCGCGGAGCTCGTGGTCGAGCCGCAGCTTCGCCAACCTCGGTCGCTTGACGCGCTCCTCGGCGCGGTGGTGGGCCAGGTCCGCGTCGTAGATGCCCTGGTCGTGAGCGAGGGTGTTGCGCCGGAGCTCGCGGCTGACGGTCGACGGAGACCTGTCCAGACGTTGGGCGATCTCCCGTATACCCAGGCCGCGTTCGCGCAGCGTCGCGATCCTCTTGCGCTCCAGCAGCGACAGGTAGCGGTCGGACCGGGACGGCTCGGGCAGCCGTTCCGGAGGCAGGCCCCCGTTCTCCGCCCGCCACCGGTAGCCGGTCTTCCTACCGATCCCGAGCTGCTTGCACGCCTCGACCGTGCCCACCCCGGACTGCAGCAAGCGCCAGTACTCGGCTTCGAGATCGAGCCTGCGCTTGGGTCCCCGCCTCGCCATCAACACACCCATCATGATCAAGGAATGTTGCGACAAGCGTTAGAACCCAAGAACTCCCAAAGGGTCAAATTTCAGAGAGCGTTGACAGCCCGTCGGCGCGCCACCGGTTGCGTCCTCGACGCCGCCTCTTTGGCCTAACCCTGTGCTTGTTGTGTGGTGGCCAGCCCGAGAGGAGCGCAGGTCCAGGTGAAGGCCGCGGCGGTTTCCGGGGCTTCGAAGATCGCGTCGTAGCTGGAGAACTGGTCGTTGCCGGTCGAGGTGCCGTGGAGGAGCCGGCTGGGCGTGAAATCGGCGGCAAGCGGCCTGGGGTTTCCCTCGCTCCGGTACGGCGAGAGCTCCCACCCCGGCGCCGCGAGTGCGTCCGGAACGGTGGAGTTGGCCTCCAGGTGGGTGAAGACCAGCGCGGGAGTGCGGAGAAGCCCGCAGTGCCACACCCGAGCGGGTTCCGGTCCAGTCCCCCGCAGGGTCCCAGGTGCCGCGAGCCAGGACAGTGCCCCGTGCCCGGCCGGCGCTGGCGTACGCAGATCGACGGTCTGTAGCCGGGGAAGATCGCGGTGCTGTACGACCATCAGCAGTCGGGCCGGGTCAGGCACGGTGCCGAAGCTGCAGGCGATGAAGTGGACGCTGTGGTCCGGGGCGGCCATGGCCCGGGGAAGCGCGAGCACTGCGTGGCGGGTGCCGGGCTCGGTCAGGTAGACGGTCCACGACGGCACGGATTCGGCGTGCGCCGGCGGGCTCGGGTACTCGAAGACGAGAACGGTGAACAGCCCCGCCGGCGTGTCGAGGATGCCCCCATGGGACAGCCGCTTCCCGGGCTCCTCCAGGAGGGTCTCGGGAGGACGGATGACAACGGGCCGATCAGTCATCCTGCGACCGTAGAGGACAGCCCGGAGCGGCGCGCGCAGCCGCTCCGGCCGGGCCGCCACGCACACACCACCGTCGGTCAGGCACCGCGTGCCGCCGCCTCCGCCGACGACCTCGTGAACGACGTCTTCGCGGACCTTGCCGCCAACTGGGACCTGGTACTGCGCCCGGACGGCGAACGTCTCGGCCGGTTCCCGACCGGCCGAGACGAGGCAGTCGGCGGGAGCTGTAGTGTCAACACCTCCCGCCGACCAGACGGTACCAGCCCGGGGGCCCGGGTGGCGTCCCAGAGCTCCGTGGGCAGGGCGATCACCGCGCCGGCCGTCCCGTGACGGGCGTCGGCGGTCTGAGGGGACTTCTACCGGCGGCCGACGATCGCGTTGACGACGGTGTGGCGGGAGGACGGATCGTCGAGACTGCCCGGTGTCCTGACCACGACGGCATCGGACGTCCACGGATCGGGGAAGTCCGCCCGGTAGACGTCCGCCTGGTAGGTGTCCAAGGGGATGCGGGCGACGGCGTACCCGGAGCCCTGCTCCTCCGGGACGGCGGAGATCTCACTCACGCTGGCGCCCTTGCCCTGATGGGATGCCGCCAGGCTGTAGTACGCGCCCACGGCGGTGGAGGACTCCCGCAGCGGGCGTCCCGGCCGGGAACTGGGGGTCAGGCCCGGGTCACCAGGAGGGCCCAGACTCAGGGCGACCAGGCTCGCCGTGGTCTTCGTCGGATCCGCCTTCCCCGCAGACACAGCTAGGGCGCGCGCGGTGGCTGCATCGCTGGCCACGGTTCCCGCTGCCGGGTTCGGCGGAACGTAGGCAGCGATGTTGGTCGCCGTGTCCGGATTGCCATAGGCGATGACGGCGGCAGGCGGGCCGGGCTGATTCATCGGGGTGTCGACCCTGAGCAGAAGCTGCGGCGGGTGCGTGGCGGTGTCGATCTGCTTCTGCAAGGCGTCGAGACCGTCTAGATCGGTCTGGGTCGCGTGCAGATGGGCACCGGTGCCGGCCAGACCCTGCGCGATCTGGTCGCGCAGCCGGGGCAGATAGAGCCGGTTGGCCTCGTCCAGCGTCTGGGCGGGCAGACCCGCCAGGGCCCCGATCTGGCCGGGGTGGTCCTGAAGGAGCTGCTGGCGCGTGGACTCGGGCAGCGAGTCCCACCACTGCCGGTTCCCGCCAGTGCTTCCCGGAGGCGGCCCGATCTTCAGGTTCGTCGTCTTGTCGAGGTAATCGATGTCCTTCTGGACGTCGGCGACCCGTTCCGGGGTGAAGTCCCCGGTGTCCAGGTAGGTGCGGTCGAGACGCCCCAGCGCCTGGGTCACGGTGTCGTCCATGGTCTTCAGCTCGCCGCCCAGATCGTCGACCGCCTTCGCGAGCTTGTCTCGGGCGGCTTCCATGGCCTTGACCCACTCGGGGTCGTGCCGCGCGGCCTCATCACCCTTGCTGGGCGGCAGGATCTCCACCACGGGCGCAGTGTTCTCGTCACCGTCGGCGATCCGCAGGCCGCTGGCGGCCGCGTTCTCCACGAGCGCCTTCTGCCGGGCCTGCAGGAGGAGGAGAGTGTCGACGGCGTCCGTCAGGACCACGCGCAGATCCTCGATCGTCTGGTCGACCAGGAACAGCTGGCTGGTGCGCTCCTGCAGCGCAAGGTCGGTCGTGTCCGAGGCGTGCCCGTGCCAGCTGGACGAGGCCAGGTCCCGCTGCATCTTCTGCCACTGCGTGATCCGCGTCTTGAAGTGGCCCTCGAACGTGGACACGGCGCTCGTCATCGCCCGGAGGCCGCCGAGATCGGCCGCCTTGAGCATCCCCCAGTAGTACACCATCAGCCCTGACCCCCCGGCGTGCCGAGCGACGAAGCGGCGGTTGTGTCCGCGGTCTCGTAGGAGCTCGCCATCGTGCTCAGGTTGCCGGCGGCATGTTCCAGCATGTTGGTGGTGACGCGATCAATGTGGTCACTCAGGTCCTTGATCGCGGCCTTGGCCGGCCCCACGAACAGCCAGTACGGCAGAGCCGGGTCCGGCATCTGACCGAAGTCCTGCGTCACGTCCTGCCGCATGCCCGCAGCCACCGCGCGCCCGGCGGTACACGCGTCGCGCAAGTCCTGTGGATTCACTCCGAACCCTGACATCCCCTAAGCCCCCTCAGTCACACCAGTTGCGTGAGCAATTCGGCGCCCAGGGTAAACGAACAACCCCCGCACGCCCAGATCCCCGAGGCAGTACTGGGTGAAGTTCCACCCTGCGCTCGGACACTGTCTGTTTACGCCGCGAGGGTGTGACCTTGCTGGTGCCGCTGGCGGATCTCGATGGGCGTGAGGTAG
>NZ_JBIRFA010000115.1:0-2781 GCF_044327205.1 Kitasatospora sp. NPDC018058
TTCTTCCAGCTGATCTCGAACAGATACGAACGAGCGAGCGTGATCGTCACCTCGAACAAGCCCTTCGGGCGCTGGGGAGAGGTCTTCGGCGACGAGACCGTCGCCGCCGCCATGATCGACCGGCTCGTCCACCACGCCGAGGTCCACTCACTCAAGGGCGAGTCCTACCGCATACGAGGACGCGAACTCGGACGCGTCCCCACCGACGACAACGACTGACACACACACCATCCAGCGAGACTACGGATGGCCCACAACTGAACCGCCGAAACCGGCCCGTTTTGAGCCGTTGCCGACACCTTCCGCCTCGACATGGAAAAGCGGCTCGACCTGCCTCTGTCGGCCACGGCACCTCGGCCCACGCCAAGCGGCCCGGGGTGCCTCCCGTAACGCGAGCTGACGCATGATGAGGACCGTGGAGGAGACGCCCGGTGCTCACCGAGGACGACTTGAGACGACCTCCCTGGCGGGTGGGAGGACGGCGCGCCGTACGAGCGGAGCCTGTGAACGCTGGTCGGCCCCGGTCGCTGCCCTGAGGGAACGGGCGGCGGCCGGGGCCTACGGGGGCGGACACCCTAGTCAATGGCGTACACCACAGGAGAATGACGTAGACGGCGGAACGTCAAAATGGCGTGATCACGGAATCTGCGCCGGTCCCGCCCGCCACACCGGCCCCCGCTTGTCGCCGAGCTGTCCTATCCGAGATCAGCTGAGTTGACCCAGGCGCCAGCGTACGCAGCGTGGCGGCGCAGCTTCTTCTCCATCGCGGGCTGGCGCCCATCGTGGAGCGGTCGACTTCGACCAGCAGCGCGCTGTGTCCGGCCGTCGGCGTGGGTCGTGGACCTGGTGGAGGTGTCAGCTCACGGGCACCTCGTTCCAGGTCAGTTCACGCTGGTGGCCGTGGCGCCAGCCGCGGGTGTGGACCGCGTCGGTGCGGGGCTGGTCGAAGCCGTTCTTGGCGTCGACGTTCTGTCCGCTGTCCCAGAAGGACTGCAGCGCGGAAGCCCCCCACGCTTCCTGTCCTCCCCATGACCACAGCTCGCCGTTCGGACCCAGGGGCGAGGTGTTGCGGTTTTCCATCACCACAGCGCCCTCATTGCCGCCGGTGTAGGCCATCACCTGCTTCTTGGCGGGGTTGTACAGCATGAACTGGGAGGGGTTGCCGAACCGAAACCACGTGCAGAAGGGGTCGGGGTTCTTGGGGTCGATGTGCTCGAGCCAGACCCAATTGTCGGCGGGGCTGGCGCACAGCGCATAGTCCTGGTACGGGCCGCTCTCGATCATCACGTCCCCGGACGGGATCGGGGCGGCCGAGGCCGAAGCCACGGGCATCGCGGTGAGGAGGACCGTGGCGAGGCCGGTCGTGGCGAGGCCGGCTCGCAGGCTGCGTCGGCCGTGAGAGGTCCGCTTGGTTCGTGTCATGTGAAGACAACTCCTCTTCTGTTGTTGGGGGTTGGTGGTTGTGCTCGGCGTGCAGGCGGCGTCCGGTGGGGGCGGCAGCGGGTGGAGACCTGCCACGTTTCGGAGCGCCGGGAGCAGCGGGTGCGAAGAATGCTCACGTCATGCGCATGACATTTGCATGGAGGACCCGGTCCCGCGGGGTGTGTTCGGCGGGATGCGAGCAACTATGCAGACGATCCGTCAGATCCGCAAGACCGGTCCAGGGATGGCGCAGACAGCGAGCGGCCGACGACACGGCCCCGCTACGGCCGGTCAGGGGCGCCGTTCCCGCTGGTCAGGGACGTCGCGAAAAAATTCCGCCCCGGGTGCGACGGAACCAGGGGTCTAACCCGTCTTGGTGGGCAGAGCCCCGCTTGCGAGCCGGAGCTCGTGTGGCCGGAGCGTGAGCGACAGCAGAGGACACCACCGTCATGGACGACTTCCGCACCACCCTGAGCGACGAACTGTCAGAACTCGCTGCTCCTCCGTTGGGTGGTCTGGTCGCGGCTGCCACCCGGCGGGGACGGCGGGTACGCCGTCGGCGGGCCGTCGCCGCCGCGGCCGCGTTGACCGCGGCGGTGGCCGTCGTGGCTGCGCTGGTGTGTGGCGTGCCGGGAACGGGCCGAGCGCAGTTGCAGGCGGCGGCCCCGGACAGGGACGGTTCCGTGCCGTCCGCCGGCGACCGTGCTTCAGGTACCGCGGCGCCGACCACCACGGCCACCGCCGCCCCCACCGGCCCGCTCGTCCCCGCGACCGGTCCGGCGCTCCTGGCCGTACTGCTCAAGACGCTGCCGCCGACCGAGAAGGCCAGCCATTTCGCCGCGGACTCGGGCGAATACCCCAAGGCCGAGGCCGACCTCACCGATGACCGCGGCACCGGAAGAATCACCGTCTCCCTGAGCCCCGAGGCCGGGAACCCCTGCGACGCTAGCGCTGGCTCTGTCAACGCGCCCGGCCGGTGTTTCCGCGACGGCCACGGCCAACAGGTCAGGATCTCCTACGGCCAAGTCGAAGGCCCCTGCACCCAGTACGTCATGGTGACCGTCACCCACCCTGACGGCACGGCCGTACATATCTCCATGCCCGACTGCCTCGCGAAGAAGGGCGACACCCACCCGCCCGGGACGATCGCTCTGACCGAGGACCAGGCCGTCGCCATCGCCGGAGACCCCGCATTCAGCCTGCGCATGGACGCCGGCTTCGTCCGGGCGGCAGCCGACCAGTTCCACGCCCTGCTTCTTACCGACCACCCTGACGGCACGGCCGTACATATCTCCATGCCCGACTGCCTCGCGAAGAAGGGCGACACCCACCCGCCCGGGACGATCGCTCTGACCGAGG
>NZ_JBIRFA010000115.1:2881-4731 GCF_044327205.1 Kitasatospora sp. NPDC018058
ACCAGGCCGTCGCCATCGCCGGAGACCCCGCACACAGCCGGCACATGGACTCCAGCTTCGTCCATGCGGCAGCCGACCGGTGCCCCGACCTTCCCCCCACCGAACGATCTTGAGGACAGAATCCGCCTCGCGGCCCCGCCCGGGACCGCGAGGCTCCTCCCGTATCCGACGACACCAGGGCAGGACACCAGTTCATGCGCAGTGAAGCAGAGTTCACGGCCTTCGCCGACGCCAACGCCATGCGGCTGCGCCAGATCGCCTACCTGATGTGCCGCGACTGGCACCTGGCCCAGGACCTCACCCAGACCGCCCTCACCAAGCTGTACCTCTCCTGGAACCGCGCCATCCGCCGCGACGGCGCCGACCCCTTCCCCTACGCCCGCAAAGTGCTCCTCAACACACTCCTCGACCACCGCAGGCTGCGCCGCACCACCGAACTGACAGTAGGCCGGCTACCTGACCGCCCAAGCGACAGCGACCCCACCGAGACCCGCCTCACCCTGCTCGACGCCCTGGCGCTGCTGCCCCCACGAGACCGCGCGATCGTGCTGCTGCGCCACTGGGAGGACCACAGTGTGGAGACCACGGCGGAGATCCTCGGCGTCAGCGTCTCCGTGGTGAAGTCGCAGAGCACCCGCGCGCTGGCAACGCTGCGCGGCCATCTCGGAGCCGACCGCGAGCTGCTCTTCGGCTGACGAAGTCTCCCGTACCCGTTCACCGAGCTGACCACGACGCAGTCGGGGAGCTGCTCGGCGCAGGTCTTCAGCACCAGCTCCACGGGCGTGCAGGGCCCGAGGTTGACGACCTCGTGGCCCAGGTCCTCCAGCTCCAGCTGAAGGGCCACCAGGTTCCACATGTGGGAGTCGGACGGCACACTGCACAGGAGCAGCCTCAGCCGCGTCCCGTCTCCGCTTCCGTCCTCCGCCGGCTCCGTCGGCCGCACCGGCACGGCCGGACCACTGCTGCGCTCCACCTGCTCGTACTGGGCGACGTCCATGGCGCCTCACTTCCTCGACTCGTCGCGGGGTGTGAGACCAGCCTGGATGCGGCGTCTGTTCGCTCGATATCTCCCGACACTCGACCCGGCGCCCCCGCCGATGGCCACTCGATAGCGACCGGATCCGGCCCGCCCGCAACGGCAACGACCTCACCCAGGGCTACGCCTTCACGATGTCTCCGGCCCAGGACATCCTGGTGAGGGAGGTGCTGACCGACACCGAGCGCAAGATCGGCGACATGGTCAGCATGTTCCGGCGCCTGCTGGAGGCCGAGCCGACCGAGGCTCACCGGCTCCTGAAGGCCCTGTACGACGCCGGGCACGCGGTCGGGCCCGTGGCGACGCACAACTTCGACCGCCTCTTCGCCCGGGCCGGGCTGCCGGAGGCGTTCATGCGCAGATACGACGAGAAGACGCCGCACATGGACTACTCGGAGGAGGCCCGGTCGCTGCTGGTGATCGGCCTGCACGCCGAGGGCGTGTCTGAACGAAGCCGGAGTCAGCCTGCCGATACTGATGGCCAAGTCACGGCACAAGAAGCCGGAGAACGTACGGCGCTACTTCCACCCCGCGGCGGAGGCGATCGCCGAGGCCACCAGCCTGCTTGCCTCTGGAGACAGTCGCCGCTGACCTCGTCAGCGGCAGTCAAGTCGAGCTGGGCTGGCTGTCTCCAGCCTCCTGCGCACGGAGCCAGGCTGCTCGGCCATCCAACTCTGAAGCGACTATTGCGAAGTTCTTGCTTCACACCTACGGTAAGTGCATGCGACCGAAGCACAAGCCTGAGCAGATCACCGACCTGTCACGGTTGAGGGCGTTCATGAACCCGCTGCGGATGCAGCTGTACCGGCTGCTG
>NZ_JBIRFA010000116.1:0-4587 GCF_044327205.1 Kitasatospora sp. NPDC018058
ACACCTGGCAGGCGGGCCCCAACACCATCGCCAACACCGCCGTCAACCCGCAGTGGTGGGCCCTGGACGGCCGCACCACCGGCGACTCCGGGGACACCAACACGCTCTACAAGAACGGCGACGACCCCAAGAACACCTTCCCGACCGGCGCCGCCCTCACCGCCGACCACAACGGCACCGCCAACAAGGCCACCGCCTTCGACGGAACGAGGGTCTACCGCACTACCGCACCGGTCAACTCCGGCTCGAACAACCCCGGACTCGACACCAGCCAGAGCTACAGCGTCTCCGCCTGGATGAAGCTCAACAACACCAACGGCTACCAGACCGCGGTGTCACTCACCGGCGACGAGGCCAGCCCGTTCTACCTGCAATACAACAGGACCTGGAACAACTGGGCCTTCTCCGTACCGAGCAACGACAGTGTCAACCCCACTGCCTGGTACTCCGCCGTCGACAAGACCGGCCGTACCAACCCCGTGGTCGGCCAGTGGACCCACCTGACCGGCACCTACAACTCCGGCACCGGGAACATCACGCTGTACATCAACGGCCAGCCCGTCGGCTCCGTCTCCGTCCCGAAGAGCTGGAAGCCGGCGCCCGGCAGCCTGAACATCGGCGGCGTCACCTACAACAAGCTCGCCGCCGGCGACCAGTTCAACGGCGCGATCAGCGACGTCCGAGTCTACCCGTACGCCCTGACCGACCAACAGGTCAACACGCTGGCCACCACCGATGCGGTCGTCCACATCCACAGCGCGGTCGACTCTGGCAAGTGTCTCGACAACTGGGGCGGCGCGGCCGGCGCCCAGCTGCGGATCTACGACTGCTGGAACGGCGACCACCAGCACTTCCTGATGACCAAGGACAACCAGATCAAGATCCCTTCCACCGGGCGCTGCCTGGGCACCGGTGACGCCACGGTCGTCAACGGCACCCCGGTCGTGGCACAGGACTGCGGCAACCAGGGCACCCAGACCTGGATCCGCCGCTACGACGGCTCGCTCTACAACCCGGCATCCCAGATGTGCCTGGACCTGCACGGGTGGAACACCACCAACGGCCAGGGCCTGGATGTCTGGCAGTGCGTCAACCAAGCGAACCACCATTGGATCTTCGAGGCCCAACAGACCGCGTAGGCTCCAGAGGCACACATCGGCCCCGCTCTGAGCGTTCCGCTCAGAGCGGGGCCGATGCCCGTTCGTCCCTCAAGGCGCGGCTCGTACCCTGCAGCAGCCAGGCGGCCGGCGCCGCCAGGGGCTTCACCGCTGACGCCCATCGCACCGGTCGAGCCCGACCCGGACCTTGACGGTCTCCGACACCTCACCGCTGAGCGATGGCGCAACGACGTTACACTGCACGCCCTTTGCACCTGCGGCACCCGGGGCGACTACCTGCACCCGCACGGGGGCGGCGGGCGCGTCATCGCCCGCCCCGGCCGCGGGAGCCAGCCAGACCAACAGATTGCCGGCCCGCTTCGAACCGCCGTCCGCCGCGACGGCGACCGCCGAACCGATCGGCGTGGCCAGAACCGCCAAAAAGGTCAACACGGCCATTGAACTCAACATTGCGATACTGGACTTACGCCATCTAGCGGATGGTTTATCCCACCCGGTGTCACCGGGTGGTCGTTCGGAAAAGAAGACACTTCCGCCCCTATGAGAGGTCTGCGTCGCGGTTCGACGCGGACTTGTCTCGGTGGAGGGTAGGGGGCTAACGATCCAGTGGTCGAGCGACTTGAGGATCTTCTGAGGGTGTGACTGAGATCACGCCTGAAATAAATCGGCGGACGATCCGTCAAAGCGGACATCCCATCCCCACATTGTGATTGACGAAGCCTCAGCAAGTACGGCAGCTTGCTCATCGACCCCTGCTGACGATTTGAATCGCCGTTGTCGTCCGCACCCGATCCCTCGTTTCCTTGAAGGGCTTCACCATGTCTGCCGCTCCGCCCGGAGCTACCTCCGGCATGCACAGAACCAGGTATCCGTCGCGGCGGTCGTACGCCGTCGCGGTCAGCCTGGCGCTCGCGCTGACCTCGGTCGGGCCGATCGCGCCGCTCGCCTTCGCCTCCGACTCCCCGTCCGCCACCGCCACCGCCACCGGCACCCCGACCGGCCAGGCTCAGCCGATCCCCAAGGCCCTGGCCGACCAGATCGCCGCCGGCGACGCCAAGTTCGCCGGCGAGAAGCCCCAACTCACGTCCGACAAGGCCATCGCCGAGGCCAAGAAGACCGGAAAGCCCGTCCCCATCCCGGAGTTGACCGACGAGTACAGCGAAACCGTCGCCACCCCCTCCGGCCACCTCTCCCGCACCGAGCACGCCGACCCCCAGCGGGTGAAGCAGAACGACGCCTGGGCCAACCTGGACGGCACCCTCGTCCCCGACGACCAGGGCGGCTACCGGCCGAAGACCGCCGTCGCGGGCGTCCACCTGTCCGGCGGCGGCAACGGCCCCCTCGGCACCCTGACCAGCCCCGACGGCGAGTCCCTCACCATCGACTCGCCCTTCCCGCTGACCAAGCCGACCCTCGACCCGAACGGCGAGGCGCTGGTCTACCCCGAGGTCGCCCCCGGCATCGACCTCAAGGTCACCGCCTCCAAGCTCGGCGGCCTCTCCACCGTCCTGATCGTCAAGACCGCGGAGGCGGCGAAGAACCCGGCCCTGAAGAAGGTCCGCTTCCCCACCAAGGCCAAGGGCGTCACCGTCAAGGCCGACGACGCCGGCAACCTCACCGCCACCGCCAAGGACGGCAAGGTCCGCTGGCACGCCTCCACCCCGCAGATGTGGGACAGCTCGACCGACACCCCGAGCGCTCCCAAGGGCAAGTCCGCCGCCGCCGCCCAGCGCGACGACGCCCCCGCCAACGGCCAGGACGAGGGCAAGGGCCAGAACCAGGCCAGCACCGCCGAGGGCCCCGGCGCGAACGCCAAGGTCGCCGGCATGAAGACCGCCGTGACCGGCGACGCCGTCGAACTCACCACCGACGACACCGTCCTCGGCAAGGGCCAGGGCCCCTGGTTCATCGACCCCGGCTGGCTCTACGACCGCCGCGAGGCCAACGCCTGGACCTGGACCCAGTCCGCCTACCCGGGCACCGCCAACATCGGCCGCACCGTCGCCAACACCGGCGACCAGTACGCCCGCCCCGGCGTGGGCTACCAGGGCTGGCGGACCGACAAGGGCATCGAGCGCTCGTACTTCCAGTTCGACAGCCGCTGGTACAACGACATCGTCATCAACAAGGCGACCATGTCGGTCTGGGAAGCCCAGTCCGCCGACATGTCCTGCACCAACCAGTACACCGTCGACCTCAACCTCACCGGGCCGATCGACAACAACACCACCTGGAACAACTCCCCCGGCGTGGTGACCGGCGTGGGGTCGGCGAACGTCGGCGGCGCCGGCCAGAGCGGCTGCGGCGGCAACACCCAGTTCGACTACGACGTCACCAACGTCTACCGCCAGTACGCGCCGAACCACGACACCCTCACCTTCGGCCTCTTCGCCCACAACGAGTCCGACAAGATGGCGTTCAAGCGCCTCACCTACAACCCGGCCGTCGTCGTCGAGTACGACCGGGTGCCCAACACCCCGAGCAACCCGTACGCCTCGCCCGCCCCCAACACCTCCGTCCCGTGGTCGGACAACCAGGGCTGCGACGGCAACTCGATCGGCTGGATGAACTCCTCCAGCGGCTTCAACGGCTCCGTCACGCTCAACGCGACGGTCAGCAGCAACGGGCAGAGCACGCTGTTCGGTTGGACCCACATCTGGGACTACGCCAACCTCAGCGCCGACGCCGACTCCGGCTACACCGGTGAGGTGGTCAACGGAGGGGTGGCCAGCTTCCAGGTCAAGCCGGGCGTCATCCAGGACGGACACGTCTACGGCTGGGGCACCATGGCCAGCGACAAGCTGGTCCAGATGTCCGCCTCGACTCCCGTCTGCCGCTTCGGCGTCGACCTGACCCCGCCGACCCTCTCGGTCCCGGACGTCAACACCAAGCTGTCCGACGCGGACCTGGCGACCAAGTTCCCGCCGTCCGGCAACGGCCAGGTCACCAAGAAGCACGTCGGCGAGCAGGGCCTGGTGCCCTTCACCGCCGTGGACCCCTCGCCCGGCGGCAACCCCTCCGGTGTGGTCTGCGCCCGCTGGTCCTTCGACCCGCAGTTCTCCGGCGCGGGCTGGTCCTGCGGCGCCAACTACCCCTCCAACGGCATTCCGGTCACCCCGGGCCGCTGGGGCACCAACATCCTGTACCTGCAGGTGATGGACAACGCGCGCAACCTCTCGCCGGTCGCCGCGTACTCCTTCTACGTGCCGTGGAACCCGGACGGCCCGCCACCGGTCTTCGGTGACGTCACCGGCGATGGCGCCCCCGACATCCTGCTGCCCGACCAGGCCGGCTACCTGCACAGCTACGACACCCCGGGCAACCCCAACGTCAAGAACCCCGCGATGACGACCGTCGCCGCCCCGGCGGACGCCCCCGGCGGCAAGGGCTGGGCGGGCATCCAGTACACCCACCGCGGCACGCTCACCGGCGGCAACAACATCGACGACGTGATCGCCCACGCCGCCGG
>NZ_JBIRFA010000117.1:0-4448 GCF_044327205.1 Kitasatospora sp. NPDC018058
GATCATGAAGCGTAGAGAACTCCATGATCGGGCGAACCGTGCCTGCCCTGCTACTACCAATTAGCTCGGCACCTACTGGCGGACGCCCTAAGGGGTGGCGGAATGCACGACGTCAGTAGTTCCACGCGGCTGATTCTTGAGGAGTTCGGCCGGAGTGGCACCCTGTCCGACGCGGCCGTGGATCGGGCCGGCTGGGAGGAACGACCGGAGCGCGTGACGCCGGCATTGGTGCTGGTGTTCGCCGTCAAGATCCTTGTGCAGCTGCGGGAGGAGGATGGTGAGGCGTTTCCGGTCGACGCGCCCGCGGTGACGTCGCAGGGCCTAGGCGCGGGTGACGTGACGACGATGATCTCCGCACTGACAGGCGATCTGCGGGCTGTCGCAGCCGGGCGGCTGAGCGGGCTGTTCTCGCTGCGGGACATCCTCGCCCTCCTCACGGCGCTGACGGAAGAGGAGGACATCCGAGGAGAGGACCTCGACCGTCTGCTCGGGGCCGCAGAGGATATCGCGAACGACTTCGTGCAGGTCGAGGATCCGTTCAGGCTGGTCGAGCGAGGTGTGGAGATCGGACCCTGGGACGCGAGCGAGGCGGGCTGGCAAGGTACCGACCTCATCGACCTTGGTGGTCTCAGGATCCCCCGCGAGCCGGGCCTCAAGATCCAGGTGAACGAGGGCAGAGGGTCCTCGGACCTGCTGGAGGCTGTTGTCCTTCGGGGGTCCACGGGGGTACAGCTCCAGGCTTTCCACGCGACCCAGGAGGGGGCGTGGGCTAGGTCGCGCGAGACCCTCGCGCGGCGGGTTCGCGGCCTGGGGGGTGAGGTCCGCGAGTGGGCCGGGCGCGCGGGCGTCGAGCTCAGGTGTGATGTCCCGGTGCAGCGGGAGACGGGTCGGGGTGTGCAGACCATCCGCATGCTCGGGTGCGACGGCCCTGGCTGGTTGCTGAGGGCGACGGTGACTGGTGACGGAGCCGCTCCGGAGAGCCAGGATGAGTGGGCCTATTCCTACGTCGAGCGCGTCGTCGTGGTTCCCTCGTTCCAGCCCTGGTCGGCCCTCCCGCTGTCGGCGACCGATTTCGGTTCCGGACGCCCCCGGTTGGACGGTCAGCCCATTCGGTTGCGCATGCCAGGCTGACGCGCCGAAGGCACAGCAGAACAGCGACGCGAGGGCGGGCGCGTGTGGGTGGCATGGCCTGCTGCGCCCTGTGGGAGTGTGCCCCGGCCCCGCTGCTGGCACCGTGCACCGCCCCGAACACTGGGAGGCCGCCATCCCGGCAGGAATGGCGGCCTCCGGTGATTTTCTTCACCAGGCCGAGAGCGGTGTGCTGCACCTGGCCGATGGTGACGCCCGGCCGCTTCTGAGCGCCGTCGGCCGTCACTCCAGGCCCCCGACCGCCAGCCGGTCCTACCAGGCCACCCCGAGCGCCGCGAGCTGCGAGAGCTGCTCCGGGCTGAGCTTGTCCCGGCGGGCCTTCTGGTTGTTCACCCAGGACCCGAGAGACACCCCGCCCTCCTTGTGGGTGCGCGGAACGCGGGCGTGGCCTTCCCGTTCGGCGAAGGCCGTCAGCGCCGCCAGGTGGAGCTGGAAGCGGTCGGTGCGGGACACCTTCGGCTTCGCCTCGGCAGAGGCCTTGGCGGCCACCAACTCCTGGTCCTCCTCGATGCCGATCGCCGACAGCAGGTCCCGCTGGTCCGCCTCCAGGTTCGGCCAGCCAGCCCGCTGCGCCTGCACCCACCGTCCGAGCTGCTCGCCCTCGAACACGGTGTCCACGGGCAACTGCGCCCAGGCGACACGGCCATCGGCCTCCAGCCACCACTGGCGAGCGGTGGCGTAGGCGCGCTGCCAGGTGATCGGCCAGACCGGGCACCACCACGGGTCGATCTCCTCCAACGCCCGCCGCCGCTCCGGCGACAGCGCACCCGGCTCCCCGGCTGTGAAGTTGCATGACGGTGTCGCGGTTGGCTGCAACGGTTTGTCGTCCTGGCGTATGGGTTGATGCCTGGTCGGGGGCGATGCCGGTGGGGCCGGCGTCATCGTGGTGCGGTTTCCGACGTCATGCAGGTGACGTTTTCACTGGTCGGCATCGCGCGGTTTCCCATGCGCCGATAGTCCCGGCCCCACCACACAGCCCGCCCCTGGGCCCATCAAGCAGACCGCCGACGCCATCGCCGCGCTGCGCCGCGTCCGCACCCCGGCCGACGTCCTGGAAAGCGCCCTCCACCTCGCCCAAGCCTTTCTGGGACCGTCCCACACTGACCCGCTCCAGGGTGTGACCTGTTCGCATTTGGGGGCGTGGAATGGCCTCGCATCCTGGCGGCCGGCCGACCCGGCGGGATCTGTCGGACACGCCTACGGCCGGTACCGCTCGGCGAGGTCGCCGTAGCCGCCCGCCGTCCAGACGGCCTTGCGGAACTCCGCGAGGCCGAGTGCCCCGGTGCCCTGCCCGGCGGTGGGTGGGAAGTGCGCGGTGCCGCACCGGGCGCAGTACCAGGCCTGGTTCCACAGGCGTTCGGCTCGGGGCCGGCCCGCCAGCCGCCGGCGCCTGGTGACGTACAGTGTGACCGCGCCCGCCACCAGGCCGAGGACGAGGGCCATCAGCAGGAACGAAACCACCAGCACGGTCGGCGTGCCGCCCGTGTCGGCCAGCGGGGCCGCCGCCTGGGTGGCCGTGGGGCTGGGAAGGGCGCTCGGACCGATCTCCTGGTAGCCGGTGGGGAGGCCGTTCGGGAATCCGGGGTGCCCGGTCTTCCACCAGGACGGCGGCGAGAAGTCGGGCTGATGCTCGCCGGAGGCGTTGCGCTGCCGCATGCCCTCGCTGAAGGTCTCGACGGTAGCGAACAGCGCCGGGAAGGCCAGCACCAGCATCGCCTTGAACGCCGTGGTGGCGGTCGGCGGCGCGGGTGCCAGGGCCCGGCCGAGGGCGGAGACCTCTTCGCGGGTCTCGGTGCGGCCGTCGCGGCCGGAGGAGCGCACGGTGACGTTGCGCCGCTCGCTCAGGTGGACCGCCGGCACGCTGCGGACCTGGTCGGTCAGCGCGCACCTCGGGCAGGGCGGCAGGGTGCCGTGCGGCGGTGGCGCGGGTACGGCATCGTTGATCGGCATGTGCGGAAATCCCCCCAGGAGTACGGCGGTCGGGCAACCGTTCGTATCCGGGTGGACGCCGTCGCGCGGCCTCCGGTTGCGGCCCACCGCGAGGACCAGGACACCGGACTGCAGTCCGCCGCGCCAGCCTGATGCAGTCCCGGGCGTCACCGAGGTGCGGCCTCAGCACCGTCACGAAACTGCACCCTGATGAAATCGATTTACGGCCGCGAATAATTCGGTCTGTAAACCTCACGGAATCACGCCCCGACCCATTTAACTGTTCCATAAATATGCCACCACTGGCCGCCCGAAGATATCACTGCGGATAGCCCCGGAAGTATCACTGCGGGTGCCTGGCCGCGGGCCTCGCGCCGCCCGCCCGGCGAAGTCCACGGGCTGCCTGCCATGCTCCCCGCGGTCACACCACCGGGCCTGTGCCCGGCGGTGTGACCGCCACGTCCGGCCCTGGCCCCGCGGGTGTGCCGCGCCCCGCTCCGCCCGCCCGGTGCCGCCTCCCCGTTCCCCGGGGCCCGTGCTGCGCCGTGCTGTGTCCTGCTTCCTGGGCCTGTGTTGTGGGGTTGAGTCGGTGACAGCTCTTGCATCTTTGGGCGGGGTGTCTGAGCTGGGCGGTCCCTGTGGTCGGGGCGGGGATGCCGGCGTTCCTGCCCTGGTGGGTCCTGCGGGGCCCGGGGAGGGGCCCGTCGTGAGGGTCGGGGGAGGGGCCCGTCATGGGGTCGGGCCCCCGCCCGGCGGTCATTGTGCCGCCCGGCGCGGTCCCCGGTGGGCCTCGCCCAAGGGGCGCCCGGTCCAGCCTCGATCGGCCCCGGCACTTGTCCCCGATCCGAATACCGAGATGATTTCCGGCGGTATTCCGGCCCCTGGCCCTGGCCGAATTTCAGGATGGGCACCCGAACTCTGGCGGGATTCTCTGGCAGGGTATTTCTGATACACGCTGAGCGATCCCGGCACCGGGCCCAACTTCCCGAGTGAGGGCCTCTGTTCCGACGTGATCCTCCGACACGCAAAGTTGATACACCACCCCGGGCCAAGGTCCTGGTCCCCCGGCGATCCGTCAGCTGGTATCCCTGGCCAACCCCCACCCTGTTCTCACGCACCGTCACCGACCCCCACCGCCCGCACCCCCTCCCGGCCAGCCCGCCCCGGAGCACAGCGGAGGGGCTTTCACCTGGGCTGTAGCGAAGCGGAAGCCCAGGCAGGCATGAAGCGGAGCGGAATGCCCCAGGCCGCGCGCAGCGCGGCCCGCCTGACCGAAGGTCAGGCAGCGGACACGCGGAGCGGGTCCGCCCACCCGCCGAAGGCGGGTGGCGAACGGAGGGCCGAAGGCCCGTAGGGACCCGCTCCGCGGG
>NZ_JBIRFA010000118.1:0-4334 GCF_044327205.1 Kitasatospora sp. NPDC018058
GCCTGCACCATCTTGATCACACCGCCGACGCCGGCCGCGGCCTGGGCGTGGCCGATGTTGGACTTCAAGGAGCCCAGCCACAAGGGCTGTTCGGCGCTCCGGTGCTGCCCGTACACCGCGATGAGGGCCTGGGCCTCGATCGGGTCACCGAGTCGGGTGCCGGTGCCGTGCGCCTCCACGACATCCACTTCGCTCGCCGACACGCGTGCGTTCGCCAACGCCGAGGTGATCACCCGCTGCTGGGCGGGACCGTTGGGGGCGGTGAGGCCGTTGGACGCGCCGTCCTGGTTCACGGCCGTACCGCGGACGACGGCGAGCACCCGGTGCCCGAGGCGCCGGGCGTCCGACAGCCGCTCCACCAGCAGCACGCCCACGCCCTCGGCCCAGCCGGTGCCGTCCGCGTCCGAGGAGAAGGACCTGCAGCGCCCGTCGGCGGACAGTACGCGCTGGCGGCTGTACTCGACGAAGAAGGCCGGGGTCGACATGATGGCCGCCCCGCCCGCCAGGGCGAGGTCGCACTCGCCCTGGCGCAGGGCCTGGCACGCGAGGTGCAGGGCGACGAGCGAGGACGAGCACGCGGTGTCCACCGTCACCGCCGGCCCCTCCAGACCCAGGGTGTAGGAAATGCGCCCAGCTGCGATGCTGGCCGCGCTGCCTCCGCCGAGGAAGCCCTCGAACCCGTCGGGTGCCTTCTGGAAGCGCGACCCGTAGTCGTTGTGCATGAGGCCGATGAAGACCCCGGAACGACTTCCACGAACGGACTCGGGGCGGATGCCCGCCCGTTCAAAAGCCTCCCAGGAGGTTTCGAGGAGCTGCCGCTGCTGCGGGTCGATGGCCAGCGCTTCCCGGGGGCTGATTCCGAAGAAGTCCGGGTCGAAGCCGTCGACCTGGTGGAGGAACCCACCCTCGCGGGTGTAGCTCCTGCCCGCGCGGTCCGGGTCCGGGTCGTAGAGGCCGTCCAGGTCCCAGCCGCGGTCGGCGGGGAAACCGGTGACGGCGTCGCGGCCCTCCGCGACGAGCTCCCACAGGTCCTCGGGCGAGCTCACGCCGCCGGGGAAGCGGCAGCTCATGCCGACGATGGCGATGGGCTCGGACCCTTTCGCCTCCACCTCACGAAGGCGGACGCGCGTCTTCTTCAGATCGGTGGTGACCTTGCGGAGGTATTCGACGAGCTGGTCTTCGTTCGACATGTTTGGCAGCACCTGTCAGCACATGGAAGTGATCGAATTGATCGGGAACGCTCTGTTGGCGATACGGGCCGGGCCGGCTGGGCGGGACGGGCTAGACGTCCCCGAACTCTGTGTCGATGAGCTGCATGAGTTCTTCGGCGGTCGCGGTCTCCAGGCTCTTCTCCACGCCCTCGGCGTCCGCGTCCGCGGTCCTCTCGAAATCCTCCAACTTGGCGGTCAGCGCGCCGAGTCGCATGGCGAGCACCGAGCGCGCGGCCGTGTCGGGGGCCAGCGCCAGCACCGCGGTTTCGAGCCGGTCGAACTCCTCGGCCGCGAGCGCCGCCGGGTCCACCCGATCCGGGACGACGACCGAGCGCAGGTACCGGGCGAGCGCGAGCGGCGTGGGGTGGTCGAAGACCAGGGTGGCGGGCAGCCGGGTGCCGGTGGCCGTGTTGAGGCGGTTGCGCAGGTCGACGGCCATCAGTGAGTCGAAGCCGATCTCCCCGAGGGCCCGGTCCGGGGCGACGGCCTCGCGGCTGTCGAGGGCCAGGACGGCGGCGATCTGGGTCCGGATGGCCTGGAGCAATAGCCGCTCCTGCTCCTCGGGCGTGGTACGGGCCAGTTGGGCGGCCAGCGTGCCGCCGCCGGCGGTGGCGGAGGGCGCCGCAGCGCGTCGGACGCGTTGGGCACGCTGAACCTGGGGGACGGCGTCGAACAGCGGACTGGGGCTCAACGCGGTGAAGGACGGGTGGAAGGCGGTCCAGTCCACGTCGGCGATGACGGTGGCGGTGTCGTCGGCCGCCAGGCTGCGGCCGAGGTGGTGCACCGCGGCTTCGGGGTCCATCGGCGTCAGACCGCGGCGTCGGAGCTGGTGCTCGTAGGTGGCGTCGACCATGCCGCCGCCGGCCCAGGGGCCCCAGGCGAGGGCGGTGCCGGCGAGGCCGCGGGAGCGGCGCTGCTGGACGAAGGCGTCGAGGTAGGCGTTGGCGGCGGCGTACGCGGCCTGCCGTCCGCTGCCCCAGACCCCGGCGATGGAGGAGAAGACGACGAACGCCTCCAGCGGCTTCTGCCGCACCTCCCCGGCCTCCCCGGTCTCCAGGAGTTCCTGGAGGAGGCGTGCGCCGACCGTCTTCACGGCGGAGACGCGGGCGAGATCCGCCGGTCGCAGATCGGCCACGGGGCAGTCGTCGACGATGCCGGCGGCATGGACGACCGTGCCCACTACACAGCCGTCGGCGCGCAACCCGCCCAGTGCGGCGGCGAGCGAGGCGCGATCGGCGACATCGGCGGCTACCGCCCGCACCCGCGTGCCGAGCGGTGCCAGCTCCGCCCGGAGCGCGTTCACGGCTTCGGCGGCGGGGCCGCGGCGGCTGAGCAGGACGACCTCGGGAGCGCCATGCCGCGCCGCCCACCGGGCGACCTGGACGCCGAGCCCGCCGGTGCCGCCGGTGATCAGCACCGAATCGCGCGGCGCCCAGCCCTCGGGCGCCGCACCGGTGGACGGTTCGGTGGCTGCCCTGGTGGGCCCTTCGGTCGGAGCGAGCCGGCGGCGGAACACCCCGGACGTCCGCAGAGCGAGCTGGTCCTCAGGGCCGCCGGTCGTGGCCAGGATCCCGGTGAGGCGAGCACCGTCGTGTTCGCCAGGTTCCGCGGGGAGGTCGATCAGGCCGCCCCAGCGGTCGGGGTGTTCGAGCGCGGCCACCCGACCCAGACCCCACAGCATGGCCTGCTCCGGGCTCGTCACCTCCTCGGTGTCGTCGACCGCGACGGCGCCCCGGGTCAGACACCACAGCGGGGCCTGCACATTGGCGTCGCCCAGGGCCTGCACCAGCGCGAGAGAGTCGGTGAGTCCGGTCGTGAGCCCGGCGAACTCGGGGTGGTCCCCTTCGGCGAGCGGGAGGCAGGACACCACCCCGGCGAGCGGTACGGCCAGGTCGGAGAGCCGGGAGGCGAGGGCGTCACGGGTGGTGCCGGCCGGCACGTCGAGCCGGACGAGCCCGGCCCCGGCGGCCTCCAGCGCGGCCAGGAGGTCCGCGACCGGACTGTCCACGGGAACCGGGGAGCCGACGGCGAGCCACGTCCCCGACAGCGTCCCGAGGGCGGCCGGATCGGGCGCGGCTTCCCACGCCACGTGGTAGCGCCAAGTGTCCGCCGCGCCGAGGGCGTTGGCAGCGGTGCGCAGCTGCTCAGTGCTCACCGGTCGCACGACCAGCGACTCCACGGACGCCACCGGCGTTCCCTCCAGGTCGGCGACGTCCACCGACACGGCGTCCGCCGCCACCGGCCGCAGCCGGACCCGTACCGCCGCGGCACCCGGCGCGTGCACCCGCGCACCGTGCCAGGCGAACGGCAGGCGCGTCGGAGGCACAGCGTCCTCCGCGTCACTCCGATCCTCGTGCAGGTCCAGGACGAAGGCGTGCAGGGAGGCGTCCAGCAGTGCCGGGTGGACACCGAAAGCGGCGGCCTCCGGCGTGGTCTCCTCCGGTAGCGCGACTTCGGCGAACACCTCGTCGCCGCGCCGCCACGCGGCGCGCAGGCCCTGGAAGACGGGCCCGTAGTGATAGCCGCGCACGAGCAGCCGCTGGTACGCGTCCGTCAGGTCCACGGGGAGCGCGCCCGGCGGGGGCCACTCCGTCGGCGAGAACGCGGGCTCCGCCCCGGCAGGTGTGACCGTGCCCGCCGCATGACGGGTCCAGGGAAGGTCGGCCGGGCTCTTCTCGGGCCGCGAGTACACCGCGACCGTTCGCGTGCCCGACTCCTCTGGCGCGCCGAGCGCCACCTGGACGGACATCGCGCCGTGCTCCGGCAGCACCAACGGCGCCTCCAGCACGAGCTCTTCGAGCGTGTCGCACCCGACGCGCGCGGCGCCCTGCAACACCAGCTCCACCAGACCGGTCCCCGGCAGCAGGACCGTTCCCAGGACGGCGTGGTCGGCCAGCCAGGGCTGGGCATCCACGGAGAGCCGCCCCGTGAAAAGGGTGCCACCGGTGTCCGGCAGGGCCACCGTCATGCGCAGCAGGGGGTGGTTCAGTCCGTCAGCATCCGGGCTGCTTGAGGAGGGATCGCTGTGGAGCCAGTAGCGCTGGTGTTGGAAGGGGTAGGTGGGGAGGTCGAGGTGGGTGGTGGGTGGGGTGGGTCGGGTGGTGGGGTGGCCGTGGGTGTGGA
>NZ_JBIRFA010000119.1:0-4169 GCF_044327205.1 Kitasatospora sp. NPDC018058
TACTGCAGGGGGGACCCTGTGGGAGAGTAGGACGCCGCCGAACAATTCTTCAGAAAAGGCCCACCCGGCTTACCGGGTGGGCCTTTTCGCGTTTCGGCTCAGTTGTCCTGGACGTCGTTCTCCTCGTCCTCCGGCTGCCCTTGTGCCCGAGCCGGTGTCCCTGCCTGAGACGGCGTTGCTGCCTTAGTCGGTTTCGCTGCCTTGGTCGGCGTCGCTGTCTTGGTCGGTGTCGCTGTCTTGGTCGGCGTCGCCTCGGCGGATGCCGTCGGAGTCTCGGGCTGGGGCGTCTCAGATGCCTGGGGTGTCTGGGACGCTTGGGGCGCTTGGGCTGTCTGGGACGCCTGCACCGGCACCGCCGCCGTTCCCCACGCAGGTCGGCCGAGCCACTTGTCGGCGCTGTTGGTGAGCCGGGCGATTCCCGTACCGTCCGGCCGCATGCTGTAGAGGTCGGCGCCGGTGCCCTTGGGGGCCTGGGTGAAGACGATGGACTTTCCGTCGGGCGCGTAGGCCACGGTTCCGTAGGTGGTGTCGGAGGGCGCGGGGGTGAGGGCGCCGATGGCGCTGCCGTCGGGGTGGACGGTGTAGATGCCCCCGCCGGGGGTGTTGTCGGGGCCGGCCGGGTAGGTGGTGAAGACGATCTGGGTGCCGTCGGGTGACCAGCTCGCACGGTCGCCGGCGCGCAGTTCCCAGGGAGTGAGCTGGCGGAGTCCGGTGCCGTCGGCGCTGACGACGTAGATCGCACGGCTGTTGGCGGGCTGTCCGGTGGCGCTGGTGCGGTACTCGAAGGTGAGCTGTTTGCCGTCGGGGGACCAGCTGGGGTTGCTGACCGCGCCGGAGTACGGCTTGTCGTTGGTGAGGAAGGTGAGCCGCTGGACGTTGGTGCCGTCGGGGCCCATCAGGTAGAGGTCCGAGTACTGGGTCTGCTTGTTGCCGGCCGGGTCGAGGGCGCCCCAGGAGCGGCTGAAGGCGAGCTGTTTTCCGTCGGGGGAGTAGGAGGGGGCGCGTTCGTCCTCGTTGGCGCAGTCGGTGCTTCCGCTGCTGCTGTCGCAGAGTTGGCTGATCTGGTGGGCGTTGTCGCCGGTGGCGGAGACCGTCCAGAGGCGGGCGGCGCCGGTCTGCGGGTCGGTGCGGTCGAACGCGATGCTGCTGCCGTCCGGGGACCAGTCGGGGCGGTCGTCCAGGGCGTGGTCGGACGGCTGGGTGACCTGGCGCTGGGCGGTGCCGTCGGGGGCGAGGGTGACGATGGCGCTGGTGGTGTGGGTGGCGTCGGTGTACGCCCGGCTGACGATCAGTCCGTTGTGCGCGGCGGCCGCGGGGGTAGTGGCTGCCGCGCCGACCATGCCGGCGGAGTCGGTCGGCTCGGCGGTGACGGTGGGGGATTCCGGCCGGATCTCGGACAGCGGGATCTCCCCGGGCTCGGCTCCGCAGCCGGTGAGCAGGGTGCCCAGAAAAAGCAGGCCCGCACCGGCGGTTGCGCGGGTGCGGGCCTTGTTCGCGGGGGACTTCCCTGTGCCGGTGATCCGTGCCATCTCCGTCTTCGACCTTTCCGACCGTTCCGACGTGTGCTCCGTCTCGGATCAAGGAGGAGATCCGGGATGGAGGCCCCTGAAAGGAGCTGTCACTGTGTCAGACGGGAGGCGTCGACGGCCGGGCGACACGCGACGGAACGCGTCCGCTCGGTCACATGGAGTAGAGGGCGGGGCTCGGTCAGCCCCGGGCGGCGCGGCGTTCGGCCTTGGCGAGGGCCTCCGCCTCGTCCTCGGCCTCGGCGACCTCCAGGGTGGGCGCGGTGCCGTCGAGGTGGGCGGGCAGCCACCAGGTGTCATCCGGGCCGGAGGGCGTGCCGGGGTACTCGCGCTGGGCCTGGTCGAGCATCTCGCTCATGGCGGCGCGCAGCTTCCTGGTGACCATCACGGGCTTGTCGTTCGGGCCGAGGTGAATCGGTTCGCCGATCATGATCGTCACCGGGACGTGGCGCTTGGTGAGGGTCTTCGGGCGGCCCTTGGTCCAGAGCTGCTGGGTGCCCCAGAGGACGACGGGCAGCAGCGGGGCGCCGGAGTCGGCGGCCATCCGGGCGGCGCCGGTCTTGAACTTCTTCAGCATGAACGAGCGGCTGATGGTCGCCTCGGGGAACACCCCGACGACCTCGCCGGCCTTGAGGGCGCGCACGGCGGCCTCGTAGGCGGGCTGGCCGTCGGTGCGGTCGACCGGGATGTGCTTCATGCCGCGCATCAGCGGGCCGGAGATGCGGTGCTTGAAGACGTCGTCCTTGGCCATGAAGCGGGTTTTGCGCTTGCCGCCGCGGTACGCGCCGAGGCCGGCGAAGAGGAAGTCGAGGTAGCTGATGTGATTGCTGACCAGCACCGCTCCGCCCTTGGCGGGGATGTGCTCGGCGCCCACGATCTTGATCCGCACGTCGAGCGCACGGAAGGCGGTGAGTGCGGCGCCGATCACCGGCGGGTAGACGAACTCTGCCACGGTCAGTCCTGACTTCCACGGGCCGGAGCCCGGTACGGCGGGTACCCGCACCGTTGTGCGGGAGCCGACCGGAGCACGGCACGCCGCGGCGGCCACGGGTGATACACGGAGATGATCCCCCGAACGAGTGCCTGCTGTCACCTGAGGTGTGTGGTCAAGCGAATATTCGCGGTGTGATCTCCGTGATGAATCCGGCTGGGAACTTTCTCCGTTCCGCGGTGCCGGTGAGGTCGCGGGTGCGGCGGAGGTCGCGGCGCAGCCGGTCAGGCCCCGGCGCCGAGTCGGCCCTGGGCGCGCCGGACGATCGGGTACATCTCGCAGCCCACGCAGTAGCCGAAGGCGGCGTTCAGGAAGGCTGAGGTCAGGGCGAACGCGGTGGCCAGCAGGCCGAGCCACATGACTCCGGTGAAGTAGCCGAGGGCGCCGACGGAGGTGAAGACCAGGCCGACGCCCTGGGCGAAGCGCAGCGGCCGTTCGTCCTCGGTCTCGGTGGGCGGTGCCAGCCGGGGGAGGACGAGGGCCTGGAACAGCAGGCCGTACGGGGAGAGCCGGAGCCCGCCGAAGGCGCTGAGCGCGAAGACCAGGGCCTGGGTGGCGAGTAGGAGACCGTTGCCGCTGACCAGGACGGCCACCAGGACGGCGGCGGTGAGCGCGGAGGAGAAGCGGGGACCGCGGGGGTCGGTCTGCACGGGGGCTCCGGGGGGTCGCGACGGGCGGGTGCGGCGGGGGCGTCAGCGGCAGCGGGAGCTGGTGGCCCGGCCCGGGTCGACGGCGCGGCGGGAGATCGGCAACGGCGGTGCGGTGCGTTCGGAGTCCACCGGCCGATCGTACGCGGGCCCGGCGTCGGCGGTCGACCTTCCTTTCGGGCGCGGAACGCGCTGCCGCAGACTTGAGGGATGACCGGACTGGTGGTGTGCGTTGTCGCGTTGGCCGTGGCGACCACGTTCGGGCTGCTACGGGCCAGGCGCGACGGGAGGCTGAGGGTGCTCACCGAGGACGAGGCGATACGGCTGTCGGAGGCCGATCTGGGCGGGCCGCTCGGTGAACGGGCGACCCTGGTGCAGTTCTCCACCGCTTTCTGCCAGCCGTGCCGGGCCACCCGGCGGGTGCTCGCCGAGGTGGCGGGGATGGTCGCCGGGGTCGCGCACGTCGAGGTGGACGCCGAGGCGCGGCTGGAGCTGGTCCGTCGGCTGGAGATCCTGCGGACGCCGACCGTCCTGGTGTTGGACGCGGGCGGGCGGGTGGTGCGGCGAGCGGCGGGGATGCCGCGCAAGGCGGATGTGATCGCGGCGCTGGGGCAGGCGGTCTGACGGGCTGCGGCCAGGGACTCGCACGTCGGTTTGCGGTACCCCGTGGGGTGGAGTCGACCCCCTCCTGGGGCAGGATGGGCGCAAGCGGCGGTGCAGCCGTCCCGGCGTAAGCTACTGGCGAGTAGTGACCACTGAGCTACCGGCGAGTATGCTGCCAGGAAGTTCCGGACCGGCACGGGAAACTCGCTGCCCGGAGCGGGTGCGTGGAGTGTTCGCACCCGCTTGCACAACCGCAGCCGCCGGACGAGACCAGTACAGGAGACAGGCCGTGAGCTTGAGGATCGTTGTCTGTGTGAAGTACGTGCCGGACGCGACGGGTGACCGTCGTTTCGCGGACGACCACACCACCGACCGGGAGGGCGTGGACGGCCTCCTGTCGGA
>NZ_JBIRFA010000120.1:0-4012 GCF_044327205.1 Kitasatospora sp. NPDC018058
GATGCTGCTGGTCCCGCACCGCGAGGACGGCATGGACGCGAGCGTACTGCCCGCGGATTACCAGGCGATCATGAGAATCGTGACCGCGGTGTCGGAGCCGGTTCCGGCCAAGGACGTCAGCGTCGAGCTCGGCAGGGGAACCGGACCTGGGCAGGTCGAGCCGGTCCGCGACAAGCTCCGGCGCCTGGCGGACCGGGGCTGGCTGCACCGCACCCCCGCCGGACGTTTCACCGGCCTGCCCGCTCCCGCCGCATGACCTGTCCCGACTGGATTTCGGCGTAACGCACAGGCCCCCGGCGAGAGTTGGGGATTCCATGCGAAAGAAGACCAGCCCCGCCGAGGGCCCTGACGGCCTTGTCTACCAGTGCCGCCTGTCGCTGTCGAGCGCCACCCTGGAGATGGTCGCCGACCTGATCCGCGCCCATCTGAAGAGGATCGGCTCCAGGTGGCGCAAGCTGCCGCCTGGGAAGATCGCCCTGATCGTCCTCGCGGTCCTGCGGCACGACCAGCGGCTTTCCGACATGGCCGGCGGCAATGACGTCTCGGCCTCCACCGTGCGCCGCTGGCTGCTGGAGGTCATCACCCTGCTCGCCGCCCGCGCCCCGCGCCTGGAGCGGGCACTGAAGGAGGTCACCCGATCGGGTGGCGAGGTGGTGTTGATCGACGGCACCCTCGTTCGCACCCGCCGCCGCACCGGGGAGGAGAACCGGCCGAACTACAGTGGGAAGCACAAGGTGCACGGCCTGCTCTTCCTCGCTCTGACGGACGAGCGGGGCAATTTGCTGTGGATCTCGGCGGCACGACCAGGGCGGTCCTCGGAGATCACCACCGCCAGGCATAACAAGATCACCACCAGGCTGCGGGAAGCCGGTCTCGGCGCCCTGGCCGACCTCGGGTTCGTCGGCCTGGACGACGACCCCGACGACCCCGTGATCGTCACCGGCCGCAAGGCGGCCCGAGGACGGCCGCTGACCGACGCCGAGAAGCAGGCGAACCGGCTGGTCAGCCGCGAGCGGGCGGCGAACGAGCACGGCTTCGCGGACCTGAAGAACTGGCGGATCCTCACCAAGGTCCGCATGAACGCCAAGCACGGCACCGCGCTGCTGCGGGCCCTGCTCGTCCTGACGAACGCGGAGATCAGCCGCTGACTGGAACGGCGGACGATCTCCGCAAGACGATCACGCCAGCCACCAGCGCGAGTACCCCACCACCAGCTCACGCCAGGCCCATGACCTGCGAATTCAGGATGGAAACGACCCAATGTGGCTGGCCACCCCCGAGCAGACCAGGGAGGCTCCGTTCTCCAGTGCTGGCGGCCTCGGAACCGGCCCCACCTTGCCGCACTCTAACTGCGGGGACTGACAGCGCCCGCGGCGGGAAGTGGCCCGGTTCGCACTGTGCAGCGGGTACAGGCCGGATGGCGCCGCTCGTGCTCCGCTCCGCCTTCTGCCGTTCCTGCTCCCGTTCCTGGCGGGCCTGCTCGGCGGCGGCCCGCTCCGCGTGCAGCAGTTGGTCGCCGTCCCAGTTGTCGAGCCCGGCGGCGAGGGTGCCAACCGGGTCGGCTGAACCGATGCCACGGGGCGGCGGCGCCGAAGTGGCGCAGCAGCGGCAGGGTGGTGGCCACGATGGGCAGGGCAGGCTCCTGTGCGTCGCGCCCGCCCCGTCCGTGAGCGGTTGGCCCTGGCCGGACGGCGGGTGTGGATCGTGGGTGCACTGAACCCGGGATGGTTCGACGGACGTATTCAATATCAGGGGCCGAAGCCCCCGTGGTTCCACCGGAGGTGTGGTCAGTCTTGTCCGATTCGCCGATGTCCGACATCGACCGCAGGGGTGCGCTGTCCCGCCGCCGTGTCCTCGGCGTCGCCGGAAGTGTGGCCGTGGCCGGCGGTGCTGTTCTCCTCGGTGTGAGCACGGCTGCACGCGACGCTGCGACGCTGGGGACGGCGGGCGGGGCCGGACTGCCGTCGTCGACGGGCGCCTGGCCTGAGGTGTCGTCATGCCGCGGGCTTTGCCCATCCAGTCGTCCCACCGGATCTGACTGTTACCCCACCGGACCACAGAGGCGGCTTTCTCACCCGCCACTGACCTGCGCCGACACGCCTCCTCCGGCTGGTGACCAGAGGTGATCGCGTGTGCCGGCGCACATCGCCAAGGCCGGCGGTGCGGGCACGCCCGACCAATGGCCCAACGGGCCGTCTCCGGAAAGGGAATGATGAAAGCAGGAATCGCCATAGCTGCGGCAGCCGGAATCCTGGCTACCGGATGCGTGGCTGTCAGCGTCGCCAGCGCCTCCCCACCGCAGGCCAGCAATGCCGTCGCCACACCGACCTCCCTGGCTCAGTCGGCCGCGGCCCAGGCCAAGGAGCGCCGCTCGGCGCTATCCGCCTCGAAGCCGACGGCTACCTCGACACCGGCACTGCCGAAGCCCCCGAAGCCGACGCCCACCTCGACACGGGCACCCTCGAAGTCGCCGAAGCCGCCGAAGCCGACGCCCACGTCGATACCGGCACCCTCGAAGCCACCGAAGCCGACGCCTACCTCGACAAATGGGCTTCCCGGTCGCTTCCGTGGGTCGCCGCCCTGGACTGATATGCAGAACCCGCCGTATTCCGACTAACCTCCAAACTCCGCTTGCCGAGCAACGCATCGCTGACCTCGGAACCGGGTTTATCGAGACCCAGTCACCGGCCGGGCACGGCCGGTGACTGGGTATGCCAAAATAAGGCGAGAAAGGGACACCGGATGGCGCAATGGAACGGCTCGCCAGTCCCTCATGGTTCATATGCCTGTGATTAGATGCAAAAAGCTGACTCCACCCACACGCCTGTTGACTTTCCGTCAATTAGCTGATGCTATTCCGGTGAAGGGTCCGATGCTGCGGACACCGGGGCGCCAGCACCGGCGGCCCTATCAGCAGCCGAGCAGGCGCCGCCTGCTGTCCGGCCGGCGGTCAGATCAATCTCCGAGAGGTCAACGTTGAGGACGAGGAAGCTCAGGAGGGGCACGGCGTGGCTTGCCGCAGCCGCCTCGATGACAATGGGGGCTGTTGTTGCATTGCCGGGCACAGCCAGCGCCAGCACCGACTGGATCAATTATGCCGGAGCCCTGGAAAACACCGTATGCAAAAAGCCCAACGTCACAAACGAGCGCCTCGCCAATATGGGAGGAAATCCACCCTTTTCCGATCAGGGCATATTCCCTTGCGGAGGCGGATTCAATGAGCTTATGGTAATGCTCAGGATCAACGGCGTGCTTCACGTCTTCGGCGTGGGAACGGACCGCGCCGTGTGGGTGCGCTACGACACGACATGGCAGTCACTCGGTGGCATCGTCGGCACCGGCTTTGTCCTACCCAGCTGGAGCAACGACAACGGTTCCGTGACCCTGAAAATAACCGGCACGGACGGCAAATACTGGTATAAGACCCGTAATAGCGGGGGCGGCTGGACCGACTGGTCCCGGTAGGCTCAACCGAGACCCCTGACCCGCTGGGCCCGGTGTCAGCTGGGGTCAGTCGTTTATGTCCAGGCCGGACTGGGCGAGGCAGCCGTCGATCAGGTGTGGGCGGTACTGGATCTTCTTGAGGCGGGTCCGGACGGCCTTGGCAAGGTGGTCGACGTTGGCGGCCGCAAGGTTGACGATGCCACGTTTGACCAGGTCCCAGATGCCCTTGCCCATGCCGGGAACCTCATCCGCCCTGGTGGGAGGCACTGTGTGAGGGTGCACAAGTGCCGACCTCGTAGGTCGGGTGGGTGGTCTGGCAGAGCCGACGAGCTCCGCGGCAGGATGATCGACCGTGCTGCTACGACTGGCGTACCTGGGTGTGACGAACGCGTTCGCGTTGCTGCGGCTGCTGCCGATGAGCGACCGCGAGAAGGACGTGGAGATTCTGGCCCTGCGTCATCAGATCACCGTGTTGGAGCGGCAGCTGAGCGGACGGCGGGTCCGTTTCGGAGCGAGCGACCGGGCGTTCTTGGCCGCACTGCTGCAGGGGCTGCCGATGCAGGTGCTG
>NZ_JBIRFA010000121.1:0-3387 GCF_044327205.1 Kitasatospora sp. NPDC018058
AAGGAGCAAGTCCCACACCGCTCCCCGGGCCACCCCAAAGCATCTCAACTCTGAGGCATCACAAGGAACTTGGAATTAGCCACCAAGATCGCGCAAGGTTCCTCGCCAGGTTGGTGTGCTTTCGTCCGCTATGTGCCCCGCAAGGTGTCGGCGGCAGTCCGAAGCACTGGAGCCACACTTCTACGTCCACACGCCCGCCCCAGCAGGTCGAGCAGCGGAGGGCCAGCGCCTCCGAAGTCGAGGTACGAGAGCCGGCGGCCGTCGATGACGAGCTCCGAGCGGACGGCCCTACCTCTTCACCGTGAAGTAGTCGCGCCCGTCCACCGTCAGTTCGAGCACGGTGCCGTACCGGGCGCGCGCCTCGGCCACCTTCCCCGCCCCTTCCGGAACTTGCGAGCAGCGGTGGTACGTGCCGGCGCCGGACGGCGACAGACAGAGCGCGGGCTCCTCGATCCGGTTCACGAGCGGCAGATCCAGCCGGTCCCAGTCGATCGCGAGCCCGTCTGCCACCAGCCGCGGGCTGGGCGCATCGGCCGGCCGTCCGGGTAGTGACCGCGGGTGCGGTGGTACTCCAGGGCGTAGCGGACGGTGCCGGTTGCGTACGGTCCGTCCTGGCCGTTCTCGTCCACCGGACCCCACCTGGTGAGGCCGGCCGCGCGGATTCCGGGCAGCACGGAGGTGATGTCCCCTCGGACGCCGAAGTCCGCGGTGGCGTGCATCTTGCAGTTCAACAACACCTGCGTACGTGACTCAAGGAGGTTCTGGGAACGCGTCTCGCAGGTGTCGTCGAGCAGGGTGAACACGGGCGCCAGCCCCTCCACCCGGCCCAGGCGATCGATCAGGTCACGGATTCGGGCCTCCTCCGCCGCCCGCTGCGACTGCGCCTACCGAGACACCGCGCCTCCCCGACCCGTCCGTCACGTCCGCCTCAACCCTCCGCTGACGAACGGATCCGACGCATGAGTACGCGTACTCAACTTGCCCGTCACCGACCGACTCGCCAGCCACGGTCCCCGCAACCCGACCAGCACCTCGCACCGCATCAGGCCCATGCCATGGACGGACCCGGCGCGGGAGTACGGGCGGTTACTGATCGCGGTCAGTCGAGGTGGGTCCAAGGGTCTTCACCCGCCTCGCGGAGACGTTGCTCCTCGCGCCAGTGGATGAAGCTGAAGACCGGCTCCTCCGCTGCCATGACGCCCATCCGCATCTCGTCGGGGTTGGTGATCAGGTCGACGAGGAAGTCGGCCATGCCGCCGTTGTAGGGGAACCAGTCGCCATAGCGCGCGAGGACGAGCACCGGCCAGCTGTCCGGGTCGGGGTCGGCCGTGTCCCAGAAGGCATGGTTGGCTGAGGAGTCCGTCGCCCAGGAGATGCGTTCTGTCAGGTCCGGGTCGTCTCCGGGCTTCAGGCGGAGGAGCCCGAAGCCATGATCCGTCAGGGAGGTGAGGGTCGAGGGCGCCCAGGGGCCTGGGTCATCGTCGATCGGGATTCCGACCCAGAAGGAGTTGTTGAGGGAGCCGGCGCCGTAGTGGGCGACGAAGTCTCGGTAGTCAGAGGGGAACCGCTTGCCTGTGTGCTCGGCAACGTGGTCCCAGTCGATGGCATCTCCTGCCCCTGGCCGGGGAGGCATCAACTCGATCAGCTTGGCAACGCTCGGGTGCACGTGGTCCTCCTCAAGGATTATCGGCAGGACCCTATGTCAGGTGCCCCTGTCGGGGAGCGCTCAGCACACCGGGCTCGGCTGAGTTGGCGGCTCATGCCAGCGGACCCATCAGGGAGATCGGCATCCATGTGGATGGTGCCCGGCTCCACGTCCGCGACCAGGGCCGAGGCTCAGTCACTGAGCCTGGACACGATAGGTGGAACCGGTAGGGCGTGATTAGCTGGCGGTCTCTGGTCGCTGGGACACGCTTGTTGGCACCAAGTGGTCACGCTTCTTGCAACCAGCCGCGAGTTGCCAGCGAGGTTACCGAGGAGGGCTTCTGATGCGCAGCGTGACCTACTCGATGGGTGTCTCACTCGACGGCTACATCGTCGGCCCGGACGGCGACTTCGGCTGGGCGGCGCCGGACGAGGACGTCTTTCGCTTCTGGCTCGACGAGATCCGAGAGGTCGGCGTCCACCTGTTGGGACGACGGCTGTACGAGACGATGCTGTATTGGGAGACCGCCGATCAGGATCCATCGCTCGACGACTCAATGCT
This sequence comes from Kitasatospora sp. NPDC018058, assembly GCF_044327205.1. Taxonomy (NCBI): domain Bacteria; kingdom Bacillati; phylum Actinomycetota; class Actinomycetes; order Kitasatosporales; family Streptomycetaceae; genus Kitasatospora; species Kitasatospora sp. NPDC018058. The sequence continues at coordinate 2,207 of NZ_JBIRFA010000121.1, forward strand.
CGAGTGGGCCGCGCTCTGGAAGCCGCTCCCGAAGGTGGTGTTTTCCACCACGCTGTCGGCGGTACAGGGCAATGCCCGCCTGGCTTCCGGCGGTTTGGCGGAGGAGATCGAGCGGTTGCGAGCTGAGCCGGGGGAGGGCGACATCGCGATCGGCGGCGCGACTCTCGCCGCCGAGGCGGCCGGATTGGGTCTGATCGACGAGTACCGGGCCATGGTCTACCCGGTGCTGGTCGGCGGTGGTATTCCGTTCTTTCCCCAGCGCGAGCGCCGGGTGGATCTCGAACTCGTCGAGACCCGCACCTTCAGCTCGAGAGTCGTCTACCTCCGCTACCGCGTGGCGTGCTAGCCAGGCTCGTCGCGGAGTGACCCCGCCCATGAACGAGGGACCGCAGAGCGCAGGGCTGCCCGGATCCTGTCCGGTTCCACCTTGCGTGACCAGGTTCCAACTGACGTGTCACTGTCCCGTCTCATTTGAGTTGGCGGCGGGTGGGGCTGTGACCTGTAGGGCTGCCAGGTGGTGTGGGAACGGTGTCGGGTGCTGTTCTCAATCGAGTTGGCTCTCGCGGAATCGGTGCTCGCGCGATGGTCAGCGGGCAGATCTCAGGGATGCCGGATGTTCGTTCGATCGCGTGTCAGTGAGGGCATGCAGAATGCGTTCATGAGTTATGACTTGGCGGTGTGGAACGGTGAGCGTCCTGCCGACGATGCTGCGGCGCGAGCGGTGTTCAACGATCTCTATGACGAGTTCATGGGAGGGCGGGGCGTCGAGCCGACCGCGCGGATCAGGCAATGTGTCGAGGCACTGGTGGCGCGCTGGCCTGACCTGAGCCCGGATGACGAGGATGAGGACGCGTGCCCGTGGTCGTGCGGGCCGTTGATCAGGAACGCGAGCGGTCCCTTGTTCTACTTCGGGATGGTGTTCAGCAAGTATCAGGAGGCCGGCTCCTATGCCGTCGAGGCCGCCCGCTCTGCCGGGCTGATCTGCTTCGATCCCCAGGACGGACGGCTTCTGACCTGAGACCCCCTCCCGGCTGACGCGCGAGAGGACTCGGAGTCGGGTCACTGGAGTCGTGTGATCTTGGTGGCTAAGGGCGTCCGCCAGTAGGTCATCGGATGCGGGGGCTTCGAGGCCGGGTATCCCAGCGGTAGAGGGTCCAAGCCCGTCTGATTAGGCAGCGGAC
>NZ_JBIRFA010000122.1:0-3370 GCF_044327205.1 Kitasatospora sp. NPDC018058
GAACGAGCACGGCTTCGCGGACCTGAAGAACTGGCGGATCCTCACCAAGGTCCGCATGAACGCCAAGCACGGCACCGCGCTGCTGCGGGCCCTGCCTGTCCTGACGAACGCGGAGATCAGCCGCTGACTGGAACGGCGGACGATCTCCGCAAGACGATCACGCCAGCCACCAGCGCGAGTACCTCACCACCAACTCACGCCAGGCCCATGACCTGCGAATTCAGGATGGAAACGACCCATTGCGCGCGGGAACGGTTCGTCGATCTGCGGCAGGTCGACCTCGGCGAGGGGCTCAGTGGCCGGCGGCCGAGGGTCGGGGGGTGAGGAAGGAGTCGAGGTGGGTGAAGACCGTCTCGGGCTTCTCGCGGATGGGCAGGTGTCCTGCGCCGGGGATGAGTTCGAATCGCGCGTGAGGGAACCCCGCGGCGTAGGCGCGGCCGAAGGCGGGAGTGACGATCGTGTCGTCGGCGCCCCAGATCACCAGTACCGGGCCGGTGACGGTGGAAAGGCGGGGCAGCATGCCGGCGTCTCCCATGGCCGGCCCGGCGTAGGCGCGCATGGCGGCCATCGACTGCGCGGACGGTCCGGCCTGCGGCGCCGGAGCCGGTGGACCGGCGGGCACGGTGACCGGCTGGCCGGGTATGACGGGGCCGATGGCGTCCATGAGGACGAGCTGGGAGATCCGCCCCTCGCGGTCGTCCAGGACGGTCTGGGTGGCGACCCAGCCGCCGAAGGACGTGCCGATCACCGTCACGTCGTTCAGCCCGAGGTGGCCGAGCAGATCCAGGTAGGCAGCGGCGAGTGCGGGCACGGAGTCCAGATCGTCAGGCCGTACGGTGCCGTCCCAGCCCGGATGGGTTGGCGCCACCACCCTGTGATCCGATGCTAGGTGGTCGATCAGGGCCGCGATGCTGGACGGGCCGGGGCCGCCGTGCAGGACGAGGACCGGGCTGCTGCCGGTGCCGGCCTCGCGCACTTCGAGGTCCAGGCCGGGCCGTAGCGGGATGGTGCGCTCAAGGGACGTCGTCATAGGTTCCTCCCGGATTGGCTGAGGCGGGTGGGTTCGGTGGTGGCCGTCGGGGCGGGCCTCACTGAGCTGCCGGGCCGGAGGCGAAGAACGCGACCATCTGCTCCAGGCCCCGCTCGCCGAACATCGTGTCCAGGTTGGCGGCGGACTCGGCGGCGGACGCCTCGCTGCGCGGGAAGAGGGCCTCCTCGTACGCGGCCAGAGCGGCTTCGATGTCGCCGGGATGTGCGGCGATGGCCAGGGCGAGTTCGGCGCCGTCGAACATGGCAAGGTTGGCGCCCTCCCCGGCGAAGGGGGACATCAGGTGGGCGGCGTCACCGAGCAGCGTCACGCCCGCGACACGGTCCCAGCAGTGCCCCACCGGCAGGGCGTGAATACGGCGCGGGATGATCGTCTCCGCGTCGGCGACCAGGCCGCGCAGGCCCTCGTCCCAGCCCTCGAAGTGGGCGAGGACGGCGGCCTTGGCGGCAGCGTGGTCGGTGAAGTCGACCGTGTCCAGCCAGCCCTCGTCGACCTTGAGCGCCGTGTAAACGTGCAGACTGCCGTCGCTCTCCCGGTGCGCGAGGACACCGCGTTCGCCCCCCAGGGCGATGAAGAAGCCGCTGCCGATGACTGCGGCGCTGCGCGGGTGGCGGGTGTCGGCATCGAACAGGTCGGTCTCCACGAAGGAGATACCGGTGTAGGCGGGCTTGGCAGGCGAGACCAGGGGCCGGATCCGGGACCAGGCGCCGTCCGCGCCGATCAGGAGATCGGTGGTGATGGCCGAGCCGTCGGCGAACGTCACCTCGTGGCGCCCGTCGCCCAGCGCCCGGGCCCCAGTGACCTTGCGGCCCCAGTGAACCGTGCCGTCGGGCAGGGAGTTGAGCAGCAGGTCCCGCAGGTCGCCGCGGTCCACCTCCGGCCGGCCGCCGGTGCCGTCGTCTTCCTCGGCCGCGTGCACGGTGCCGTCGGGGCCGAGCAGGCGCAGGGCCTGACCACCCTGGTGGACGATCTTGAGGAAGTCGTCGTGGAGGCCGGCGGCGTGCAGGGCCTTCTGCCCGTTGTTCTCGTGGATGTCGAGCATCCCGCCCTGGGTACGGGCCGCAGCCGACGCCTCCAGCTCGAAGATCGCCGACTCGATGCCGATGACGTGCAGGACACGGGCGGCGGTCAGGCCGCCAAGGCCTGCGCCGATGATCGCGATCGGGAAATGGCTGGTGCTCATGGGGCCTCCGGAAGCAGTAGAGGAACACCTCGGTGCGCCGAGTCATCACCGCCGATTCCGCAAGGCTCCTTGCAGGGGCGGCTGCGCGGCGAGGAGGCAAGGGATGCCGCGTTCACTCCACCCACAATAACGAACATGTTCGTTGCGAACAAGTTCGTCATGCCCAGCAGCAGACGGCGGGGAGAGCTGCCGTTCCCCGGCCGCGTCCGTCGCCAGGGCGGTCCACCCGCCCGGGGGTGGGGTCAGTCCACTGCGCCCGGGACAGGTGTGTGCATGATGCCGTTGACGAGGACGTCGAAGCTCCAGCGGATCCTGTCCGGCACCGAGCCGCCGATCAGGGCGGGCATGTGCGCGGTGATCGCCGGGTGCGTGGCGGCGTCCACGGCATGCAGTGCACGCACCGTGGCGTTCCAGTCGTCCTCGGAGGCGGGATCGTGCTCGCGCGTCGAGTGCTCGGCAGCGGTGGCTGTCGCGTCCTGGAGCAGTTTGTCCACCCCCCAGGCGACCTGCTCGCGGCCGGCCCCGCTTTGCGCGAGGAGATCGAGGATGCGCTCCACCAGGCGCAGGTAGTTCTCGCCGCTCGGGCGGGCCACGAGCGCGGCCCGCGCGAGCTGCGGGTGCTCGAACAGTACCCGGGTGTACGACGCCATGGCGGCACGGAGCTGCTCGCGCCAGTCGTCACCACCGTCCCGCCCGGCCAGGTCGACCTCGCCGAGCAGGGAGTCCAGAACGGCTGCGTGCAGCTCGGCGGTGTTGGCGATGTAGACGTACAGTGACGCCGGGCCGGTATCCAGCTCCTGCGCCAGGCGGCGCATCGTGACCTTCCCCAGCCCCTCCGCCCGCATGATCCGCACGGCGGTGTCCACAATCCAGCGCCGGGACAGGGCGGGCTTCGCCGGACGCTCCCGACGGCTGATCGGCTCTCTTCTTACAGTCATAATCCGATCGTAACGAACATGTTCGCAGTGCGGGATTGCCCGGTTCACTCTCGATCTCCCCGGTCGGCGCTTCTCACAAATGGCCGGTTGCGAGAGGGCGCTGTCACGTTGGCCGACCGGGTGAGATGATCTTCTGATCGATCACGGTGGAGGGGGATCATTCGTGGAGAGCACGTCGCCGTCGTACAGGGGTCACCGGTA
>NZ_JBIRFA010000123.1:0-3244 GCF_044327205.1 Kitasatospora sp. NPDC018058
TGTGTGAGGCGGAGCGGTCGGGTGTGTTGGTGCCGCAGTCCGCGGCGTATGTGATCTACACGTCGGGGTCGACCGGCACGCCGAAGGGCGTGGTGGTGGCACACGCGAGTGTGGTGGATCTGTTGTCGTGGGCGGTGTCGACATTCGGTGCCGAGGGTCTGTCGAAGGTGCTCGCGGCGACGTCGTTGAGTTTCGATGTGTCGGTGTTCGAGCTGTTCGCGCCGTTGGCGGCGGGTGGCAGTGTCGAGATCGTTCAGGATGTGCTGGCGTTGTTGGGGCGGGGCTGGTCGGGCAGTCTGGTCAGTGCGGTGCCGTCCGCGTTCGCGCAGGTGATCGGGCAGGGCGGCCTGGCCGTGCAGTCCGGGTCGGTGGTGTTGGCGGGAGAGGCGCTGTCGGCTTCGGCGGTGGCGGACATCCGCGCCGCGCTGCCGGGGGCCCGGATCGCCAACATCTACGGTCCGACCGAGGCCACGGTGTACTCCACGGCCTGGTTCGCCGCGGACGACGACCAGCCGGTGACGCCGCCGATCGGGCGGCCGTTGTGGAACACGCGGGTGTATGTGTTGGACGGGGGTCTTTCGCCGGTTCCGGTTGGTGTGGCGGGGGAGTTGTATGTGGCGGGTGTGGGTTTGGCCCGTGGTTATCTCAACCGTCCCGGTTTGACGGCTGAGCGGTTCGTGGCGGATCCGTTCGGTGGTGTGGGTGAGCGGATGTATCGCACCGGGGATCTGGTGCGGTGGAACGAGGGTGGGGAGCTCGAGTACCTGGGGCGTGTGGATGACCAGGTGAAGGTGCGTGGGTTCCGGATCGAGTTGGGTGAGGTGGAGGCGGCTCTTCGCTCGTTGCCCGGGGTGGTGGGTGCCGCGGTGGTGGTGCGGGAGGACCGTCCGGGGGATCCGCGGCTGGTGGGCTATGTGGTGCCACGGACCGAAGCAGCGCCGGCGACCGGCAAGGTCGAGGACGAGCAGGTCGGTGAATGGCAGCAGGTCTACGACTCCATCTACGCGGAGTCCGGCGCCCTCGGCTTCGGTGATGACTTCACCGGCTGGAACAGCAGCTACGACGGACAACCCATTCCGCTGAGTGAGATGCGTGAATGGCGGGACGAGACCGTGCGGCGCATCCGGGCGTTGCGGCCGGAGCGGATCCTGGAGGTCGGCGTCGGGAGTGGCCTGTTGCTGGCAGCGCTCGCGCCGGACTGCGATGAGTACTGGGGAACCGATTTTTCAGGCACGGTGATCGAGAAGCTGCGTCGTGAGGTGGCACGACACCCCGGAATCGCGGAGCGCGTGCACCTGCGGCAGCAATCGGCAGAGGTCATCGCCGATCTTCCACAGGGCTACTTCGACACCGTCGTCATCAACTCCGTCATTCAGTACTTCCCGAACGCCGGATATCTCTACCAGGTACTGGAGAACTGCCTGCGGTTGCTGAAGCCGGGGGGACAGGTGTTCGTCGGTGACGTCCGCAATCTGCGTCTCGGGCGAAGCTTCCATGCGTCCGTGCAGCTGGCGGGGGCGAACTCCGAGGAGGACTCGGCACTACTGCGCAAGACGGTCGACCACCTCGCATCGACGGAGAAGGAACTGCTTGCGGCCCCGGATTTCTTCGCCGCGCTGCCGGGTGCGCTGCGCGACGTCAACGCGGTCGACATCCGGATCAGGCGAGGCCAGTACCACAACGAGCTCACCCGCTATCGCTATGACGTCACCTTGCACAAGCAGGCCGCCCGCGTGGTTTCGCTCGCGGACGTTCCGTCGGTGCGCTGGGGGCAGCACGTCACGGATCTGGACGGGCTAGCGTGCCGGCTCGGCGAACAGCGCCCGCGCTTCCTCCGGGTCTCCGGTGTGGCCAACCGGCGCCTGGCGCACGAGGTTGCCACCCTGGCGGCACTCGACGCAGGTGAACCGATGGCGGAAATCCGCCGACAGGCCGGTCTGGCCGAAGCGTCGGGCTACGATCCGGAGCAGTTCCACGAAGTGGGCGAGAAACTCGGTTACCGGGTGATCACCACCTGGTCCGACCGAGGCCCCGACGGGGCGTTCGACGCCATCTTCGAGACCGTCGAGGAGGCCACTGAGGTTTTCGCCGACGTCTATCTGCCGGTGGGGGGAGAGCCGGCGGTAGGTGTGCCCGTCACGAACGATCCGGCCGGTCAACGCGTTGCCGGCGAACTCATCGCCGCTTTGCGAAGGCATCTCGCACAGGTACTGCCGGAATACATGGTCCCGTCCGCAGTGGTGGCGCTGCCGGATCTGCCGCTGACGCCGAACGGGAAGCTGGACCGCCGGGCGCTCCCCGCGCCGGACTTCCGCGGGAACGTGACCGGACGTGGCCCGCGCACCCCCCAGGAGGAGACCCTGTGCGAAGTCTTCGCCGAGGTGTTGGGTGTGCCGCTGGTGGGGATCGACGACAGTTTCTTCGATCTGGGTGGTCATTCGCTGTTGGCGACGCGGTTGATCAGTCGGGTGCGGGCTGTGCTCGGGGTCGAGCTGTCGATCCGAAGCGTTTTCGAGGCTCCGACAGTCGCCGGAATTTCTGCTGACATGAAAACTCTCGATAAGACGAAAAGGCCGAAACTGCGTCGAATGCAGAGGCCGGGGGAGAACCGATGATTCCTTTGTCATTCGCTCAGCGCCGGATGTGGTTTCTGCACGGCCTCGGTGGACAGAGCGCGACGTACAACATCCCCATGGTCATGCGGCTGGCCGGGGAGCTGGATCGGGAGGCGTTGCGTGCGGCGTTGAACGACGTGGTCGAGCGGCACGAGAGCCTGCGCACGCTCTTCCCCGAGGTCGACGGGGTGCCTCGACAGGAGGTGCTCGGTGTCGCCGCCGCCGGGGTCGGTATCTCGGTGGTGCCCACCACCGAGGCGGAGCTCGAAGAGGCCCTGGCCGCGGCTGCTGCCGGGGGCTTCGATCTGGCCTCGGATCTTCCGTTGCGGGTGACGTTGTTCGTGTTGTCGCCGACGGAGTACGTGCTGTCGCTGGTGCTGCATCACATCGCTGCTGACGGCTGGTCCTTCGCGCCGTTGTCGCGGGACCTGGCGCAGGCGTATGCGGCGCGGGTGGAGGGTCGGGCGCCGGGGTGGGAGCCGCTGCCGGTGCAGTACGTGGACTACACCTTGTGGCAGCAGGAACTGCTGGGCAGCGAGGAGGACCCGGAGAGCCTGGTCAGCCGGCAGGTCGATTACTGGAAGTCGGCGTTGGAGGGGATTCCGGATCGGCTGGAGCTCCCGACGGAC
>NZ_JBIRFA010000124.1:0-3217 GCF_044327205.1 Kitasatospora sp. NPDC018058
CCGCTGCCTAATCAGACGGGCTTGGACCCTCTACCGCTGGGATACCCGGCCTCGAAGCCCCCGCATCCGATGACCTACTGGCGGACGCCCTTACTGGAGGAAGTCGCCGCCACACCAGCGAAACAACTCCGGGCAACCCTGGCCCAGCTCGCCGAGCGGCAACATATGCCCGGCTGGGCATCCGGGCTGGGTGACAACCCCGAGGTGCTACGACAGCTTGTCGACGCCCTCGGCCAGGTTTACGCAACCGTCCTGGCCCCGTACTGGCCCCAGGTCACCGCGCAGGTCGCGGCTGACCGAGCCGTCCGGTCCCGTGAGCTTCTGCACGGTGGTGTCGAGCGGCTGCTGAACGGGCTGTATCCGCCGCGTATCCGGTGGCGGGCACCCGTGCTGGAGGTCGCCCTGGTGTCCGGACTGGAAGGTGACGTCCACCTGGGGGGCCGGGGCCTGCTGCTGATGCCGTCCGTGTTCGCCGCGCAAGCACCCGTGATCGATCCGGATGCCGAACCCCAGCCCATCCTGGCCTACCCTGCCCACCGCGATGAGAGGGCCGGCCCCCTGACCCTCGTGACCCCGGCCGCAACCGACGGCACACCGGCACCACTGGCCGCGCTGCTGGGCCGAACCCGCGCCGCCGTACTGCGCATCATCGCGCAACGCCCCGGCTGCACGACCAGTGAAATCGCCACGGCTCTGGCCGTCGGCCCCTCCAGTGCCAGTCAGCACGCCACCGTGCTGCGCGAGGCCGGCCTGATCACCACACTTCGTCACCACAACACCGCCCTTCACACGCCCACCGCCGCCGGACTCACACTGCTGGACACCGCGTAGGGGGCACCATCGAAGTGCCGCTACCTTCGAACGTGCTGGTCAGCGGGGCTGGCGTGACGGTCCTTGCCCGTACTCGTGCTGGTGGTGGGCAGGAGTCTGCAGTCTTGATCGTCTGACGGGGCGGCTTCCCTGATTCCCCCGCCACGGGCGCTGTCACGTTGGCCGACCGGGTGAGATGATCTTCTGATCGATCACGGCGGAGGGGGATCATTCGTGGAGAGCACGTCGCCGTCGTACAGGGGTCACCGGCACCCGGTCGAGGTCATCTCCCACTGTGTGTGGCTGTACTTCCGGTTCCCGCTGTCGTTTCGCGAGGTGGAGGAGCTGATGCTCCAGCGCGGTGTCGTCGTCTCCTACGAGACGGTCCGGCGGTGGTGCCTGACGTTCGGGCAGACCTACGCCGACGCGCTGCGCCGCAGGCAGCCCCGGATCGGGGACAAGGTGGCATCTGGACGAGGTCTTCATCAAGGTCAACGGCGAGCGGAAGTACCTGTGGCGGCCGTTGACCAGGACGGCAACGTGCTGGACATCCTCGTGCAGGGGCGGCGGGACAAGGCCGCGGCCAGGCGCTTCCTGCGCCGCCTCCTCAAGCGGACCCGCGCGGTGCCGAGGGTGATCGTCACGGACAAGCTCCGCTCCTACGGAGCCGCCCACCGCGAGGTCATGCCGTCCGTGGAGCACCGCTCCCACAAGGGTTTGAACAACCGAGCCGAGAACAGCCACCAGCCCACCAGGCAACGCGAACGCGCCATGAAGGGCTTCCGCTCCGCAGGCGCGGCCCAACGCTTCCTGTCCGCGTTCAGCGGCATCTCACCCCACTTCCGACCCCGCCGCCTGATGGCCGCCACCGGCTACCGAGCCGAGATGACCGTCCGCTTCGCGATCTGGGAGCAGGTCACCGAAGCCGCCGGCCCGCCCACCCCGGCCTGAACACACAGCTGCAACCCGGCCCCGCCACACCCCGACACACCCTCAGGCACTCTCGCACCTAACAACGTGACAACGCCCTTCGGCCGCAACCCGCAGGGACGCGAGTTCGGCGAGTACGGCGTCCTCTACGTCCGGCACGGCAAGGCGAAGAAGGGCTCGCCGCCCAAGCGCCGAAGCGTGCTGACGGTCTGGGACTGGTCGGCGGAGATCCTGCAGCAGTGGAACGAGGAGGTCCGCCCGCTCTTCTCCACGGCCGGCTCCGGCGCACTGTGGCCCTCGGAACGCTCGGCCCGAATAGGGTTCTCCCAGATGAATACCCGCTTCGGCGCCTACCGGCACGCGCTGGGCCTGGACGCCGGGCTGGACTTCCACTCCTTCCGAAGGTCGTACGTCACCCACCTGATCGAGGACGGCTACGACGCCCGCTTCGTCCAGGAACAGGTCGGTCACGAGCACGCGTCGACGACCGCGATCTACACCTGCGTCTCCTCCGACTTCCGCACCCGCAGCCTGCGTCGCGCCCTGGACGCCACGATGGAGGCCGCCCTGCGGCCGGCGAGGAATGCCTGATGAAGCGTCAAGTCAGGGATCACCACCGCCCGCACCGGCCTGGCCCAGGCCGCAGCCTTCCTCCGCTGGCTCGCCGAGCGAGAACGCGCCGTCGGCGAGTGCACCCAGGCCGACCTCGACGCCTGGCACGCCGAGAACGCCACCAGCCGCCGGGCGGCCCAGGCATTCCTGCGCTGGTGCGCGGACAACCGCGCCATGCCCCGCCTCAAGATCCCCACCTGCCGCACCGAGAACCCGGCCCCGATCAGCCAGCACCGACGCATCACCCTCATCCGCCGGGTCCTCACCGACGAGGAACTACTGCTCGCGGACCGGGTCGCCGCCGCGCTGGTCCTCCTCTACGCCCAGCCCATCAGCCGACTCGTCCGGCTCACGACCAGCGACATCGTCCGCAACGGCAGCCAGGTCATGCTCCGCCTCGGCGATCCGGCAACCCCGGTCCCCGAACCGTTCGCTGGCATGCTCCTCGAACACCTCGCCGCCCAACCGAACAGCACCTGGCTCTTCCCCGGCCACAGGGCCGGACAGCCTCTCGACCCCTCGACCCTCCGCGGGAGACTCGCCGCTGCGGGCATCCCCGCCCTGCACGGCCGAACCGCCGCCATGCGCCAACTCGTCCTCCAAGCCCCACCCTCCGTGGTCGCCGGGATGCTCGGCTACCACTCCGTCCACGCCGAGGCCATCGCCGCAGAAGTCGGAGGAACCTGGAAGCACTACGCCCCCGGCGACCACTCACGGTGACATCAGCAGCCATCAGCACGGGGAACTCAGATCACCCGATCACAGACCCTTACTGACCTCGGCGCTTCAAGGTGATGGCGGTGGGAGGTCGAGGGAGAGTCCGGCCCCGGTGAGGAAGCCGTCGAGGATGTCGGAGCGGTACTGC
>NZ_JBIRFA010000125.1:0-3214 GCF_044327205.1 Kitasatospora sp. NPDC018058
TGTCGGCGGTCGGACAGATCCCGGCCGAGCACCCCCTCCTCGGCGCCGTCGTGGTCTCGCCGGAGTCGGGCGGCGTGGTGCTCACGGGCCGGTTGACGCTGGAGAGCCGGCCGTGGCTGGCGGACCACGCGGTGCACGGGGCGGTCGTCCTACCGGGAACCGCGTTCGTGGAACTGGCCCTGCGAGCCGGGCAGCAAGTCGGCTGCGAGGTGCTCCACGAGCTGACCCTCCAGGCCCCGCTGGTGTTGCCCGAGCATGAGGGAGTTGCCCTGCATGTGGTGCTCGGCACCTCGCAGGACGGCGGCGCGCGGTCCGTCGCCGTGTATGCGCGGAAGCAGGACGCGTCCACCGACGCGCCGTGGACCCAACACGCCACCGGTCTGCTGATGCCCGCCACGGACAGCCCGTCGTTCGACCTCGCGGCGTGGCCACCACAGGGTGCCACGGCCGTACCGGTGGAGGACGGCTACGAGCGGTTGGCGGAGCGCGGCTACCAGTACGGGCCCGCGTTCCAGGGCGTGCAGGCCGTGTGGCGACGGGGTCAGGAGATCTTCGCCGAGGTGTCCCTGCCCACCGGTCAACACGGTGAGGCCGAGGCGTTCGGTGTGCATCCCGCTCTGCTGGACGCGGTACTGCACGCGTTCCTGCTCAACACCCCGTCCGCGTCGGCGGCCCGACTCCCCTTCACCTGGCAGGGTGTTCACCTGCATGCCTCCGGAGCCGTCGATGCCCGGGTGCGGATCGTCCCCTCGGGCACCGACCGGATGTCCATCCAGGTCGCGGACGCGGCGGGAGAGCCGCTGGTGTCGGTCGAGATGCTGGCGATGCGCCCGGTGAGCGCCGAGCAGATGCGCGCGACCGACGGCACGACGGCCGGCTCCCTCTTCGTGACCACCTGGGATCCCGCGCCCACGGCCGAGGAGCCGACCGTCCCCTTCCCGGAGCAGGCGGTGCTCGGCGACGGGTCCACTGCCGGGCCGGCTGCGGACCACGCCGACCTGGCATCGCTGCGCGACGCGATCTCCGCGGGTGCCGACGTGCCCGGCACCGTGGTGGCGCCGTTCGCGCGCACCGACGGCAGCGCGGCAGCGGTGCACGCCGCCGCCGGACGCGCACTCCGGCTCGTCCAGGAGTGGCTGTCCCACGAGTGCTTCGACGCGTCCACACTGGTCGTGACCACCCGGCACGCCGTGGCCGTCGCCGACGGGGAATCACCGGATCCGGCCGGCGCCGCGGTCTGGGGTCTGCTGCGGTCCGCGCAGTCCGAGCACCCGGGGCGCTTCGTCCTCGCCGATCTGGACGACCACCCGGACTCGACGGCCGCGCTGGCCGGAGCCGTCACGGCGGGCCCGCAAGCGGCCGTCCGCCGGGGCGCGGTGTCGACGCCCCGCCTGGCGCGGCTGTCGGCACGGCACGACGCTCCGGAGCCGCAGGCCTTCCGCCGGGGCGGCACCGTCCTGGTGACCGGCGGCACCGGCGTGCTCGGGGCGCTGGTGGCCCGTCACCTGGTCACCGAACACGGCGTACGGCACCTCCTGCTCACCAGCCGCAGCGGCAATGCGGCCCCCGGCGCCGCCGAACTCCTCGACTCCCTCACCGCGTTCGGCGCCGAGGTCACGATCGCGGAGTGCGACACGGCCGATCGCGAGGCGCTGCGGCGGGTCCTGGCCGACGTTCCGTCCGAGCACCCGCTGTCGGCCGTCGTGCACACGGCGGGCGTGGCCGACGACGGCCTCGTGGCGGCCCTGACGCAGGAACGCCTCGACGCCGTCCTGCGCCCCAAGGCCGACGGCGCCCTGCACCTGGACGAGCTGACCCGGGACGAGGACCTCACGGCATTCGTCCTGTTCTCCTCGGTGTCCGCGACCCTCGGCGTGCCGGGTCAGGCGAACTATGCGGCCGCCAATGCCTTCCTGGACGCACTCGCGCAGCGCCGCCGTGCCGAGGGCAGGCCGGCGACCTCACTGGCCTGGGGCCTGTGGGCCGAACGGAGCGGCATCAGCGCCGGCCTCAGCCGCGACGACGTCGACCGGTGGACGCGCGGCGGCATGGTCGCGCTGCCGTCCTCGGAGGGCCTGCGGCTGTTCGATGCCGCGGTGCAGGCCGACGAGCCCGCTCTCGTCCCGATGGCCCTCGACACCGGCCGGCTGCACGACCCGGACGCCGTACCCCTCCCGCTCCGCGGCCTCGTCCGGACGGCGACCCGCCGCACCACGGCCGACCGCCGACCGCAGGGGAACGGACCCGGCACCCTGGTGAACCGGTTGGCGGCCCTGCCCGAGAGCGAGCAGGAGGCGGCGCTCCTCGAACTCGTCCGCACCCACGCCGCCGCCGTCCACGGGCACGGCAGCTCCGACCGGGTGGAACCCTCGCGGGCCTTCCGCGAAGCCGGCTTCGACTCACTCACCGCCCTGGAGCTTCGCAACCGTCTCAACGAGGCCACAGGCCTCCGGCTGCCCGCGACCGTGACCTTCGACCACCCCACCCCGACGGCCCTCGCCCGCCACCTGCACGACGAGCTGCTGACGCGCGGGCAGCGGACGGCCCTGCCCACGGCCGCCCCAACGACCGCCCAGGACGAGCCCCTGGCGATCGTGGGCATGAGCTGCCGCCTGCCCGGCGGGGTGACCTCGCCCGAGGACCTGTGGACACTGGTGTCCGAAGGACGCGACGCCATCACGGAGTTCCCGACCGATCGCGACTGGGACCTGGAGAGCCTCTACCACCCGGATCCCGAGCACACCGGCACCACCTACACCCGGCACGGCGGATTCCTCCACCACGCGGCCGACTTCGACCCCGCCTTCTTCGGGATCTCGCCACGCGAAGCGGCAGCGATGGACCCGCAGCAGCGGCTCCTCCTGGAGACCTCCTGGGAGGCGCTCGAATCGGCGGGGCTCACACCCGAATCGCTCCACGGCACCCCGACCGGCGTCTTCACCGGTGCGATGTACCACGACTACGCGTCCCGTCTCGGCCACGTGCCGCCCGCCTACGAAGGCCTCATCGGCATCGGCAACCTCGGCAGCGTGATGTCCGGGCGCATCGCCTACGCGCTGGGACTGGAAGGGCCGACGCTGACGGTCGACACGGCCTGCTCGTCGTCGCTGGTGGCCCTTCACCTGGCCGGACAGGCGCTTCGGCAGGGCGAGTGCGACCTCGCCCTGGCGGGCGGGGTCACGGTGATGGCCACCCCGTTCACCTTCACCGAGTT
>NZ_JBIRFA010000126.1:0-3056 GCF_044327205.1 Kitasatospora sp. NPDC018058
ATTGGTGGTGCTGGCCATGCTGAAGGGATCTCCTGTCTCGCCCATCCAGACTAACCCGACATTCCGGGCGTCTCAGTCGAGACTGTCAGAGAGGGTCCTGGCCGACCCCGAGCACTACCGATTGATGCTCCAACGCGCTGGCCAGGGCTGACAGCTGGCCCTGCTCGGCTACGAAACATCGGCTTCGCCTCTCACTCGACCACTGCTGTCGGTCAGTCCCACCAGAAGTCCCAGCAGCGGTTGTGGACGAGTCGTTCGGCGTATGCGGCCAGTGTGTTCGGGTGCCGGCCCTGCCAAATGTTGTCGGGGCAGAGTGCGAAGTGCTCGGCGGCCACCAGGAGAGCGTCCTCTGTCGATGTCGGGGGTGCGGCGACGCTCAGGTGGAGGGTGGCGGGGCCGACCGCGACGACGCGTACGCCGAAGCGTTGTTCCCAGCTGGCGACGACGGCGGAGAACTTGGCGGTGTCGTTGTCGTAGTTGACCGGCCCATCCCAGCCTGCGGCGGAGAGCGCGTGGGCACCTGAGTCAGCGGCGACGAGTCCGAGTCGGGACTGCGGTCGCCGGGCGGCGAAGTACTGCGCATAGTCGGCGGCGGTGATGTCCGGGTCGGTGCCCGGCCGGTGGGCCGGGGCGAGTCCTGGCCAGACCAGTCCGAAGGGGGCGGTGACGGCCAGACGGTCTTCCGGCGACAGCATGTCGTCGTCCTCGTCGATGACGGTGTAGTTCTTCCACCATCCGCTGAGGAGCTCGGCCGGGTTGTGGGTGTCTGGGGAGGACATCCGTTCGGGGAACAACTCGCCGCTTGCCCAGGGCCTGAACTCGCTGTCACGGGGGTCTCTGGAATCGAGCAGCAGCGGCCACAGGCCCGTGCGGGTTCGCTCGGCGTGCACCCGTGCCCAGAGCTCGGCGGTGGCCGGTCCGTCGCTCATCCAGAGAGCTTGGACGTCTCCGTCGCCTTCGTCTGACGTGATCATCCGGCCGGATGGGAGTGGAGTCTCGACGGCGGACAGGAGCTCAGGGTTCATGAGCGGATGCTAGCCATGAGCTCCGACACCCGACGGCCGGTGCGCCTCGGACAGCTTCGTCCGTCAACGGTCAACGGGGAGCCGAAGCCCACCCGATGACCCTGGTCAGCGAGCGGTATTGGCTTGATCTCCGTTGCCGAACCACCACTCGACCCCATCGACACCTGCGGCCCAGCGGTCCATGACCTGCTCGATCGCAGACAGGCCGACCGCGCGGCTGACCGTGACGACGACGAAGCGCAGATTCGGCGGTGCCTCAGCTACACCTCCGAGCTTCCCGATCGCGTTCCTGATGTCCGCGAGCGACTCAGGGGTGAAGTAGCCCCGCCCCGCTGCCTGAATACACAGGTTCTGGCCCTGCTCAACCACCTCGAACTGACCGTCATCGCTGACTCGGAGCACATCACCGGCTGCACATCCGAGCACCAGCCCCGGGCTCCCGACCAGCTCGAACAAGGCAGGCGCCTGCAGCAGCGCCGGCAACACCTCGAACACCGGGCGCCCGTTGGTGAAGTCGGCCAGAAGCCGTATGTGTGTGCCGACCGGCGGCTGAGGATCGAGCGTCATGCCGGGGATCGTCCCACACCGCGACGGCTGCAACGCCAGGGGCGGTCCGTGATCCACGAGAGCGGCCCTATTCCGAGTAGAGATCCGCCAGGCGAGGCAACCGTCGGCCCAGCTTGTCGCCGTCCTCGAAGTCGAAGTCCCATTCCGGGTCCAACTCCGGATAGCGGATGGTGAAGGCGTCGTTGGGGAGTTCCTCGCCGGTGGCTGCCCGGTGGGCGGTCCAGGCGATGCTCAGGGTTCTTTCGCACTCAGCGTCGATGCCCAGGCGGGGCAGGAGGTATCGGCCGCCGTCATCTTCTCCCGCAGCGCCAGCCACAAGTGGATCGGGCACCTCGCAGAGCTCAAGGGCGGCCTGGGTGACCCGACGTCGACGTACACCGCGGCAGTCCGCGAAGGCCTCCGCACCCTGATCGACACGAAGGAGCTCACCCCTTGCGGAGTGGGAGAGGCTCACCGGCGTGCCGATGAGGTCGACGACCGCGCTCTACACCTACCTGGACGGGGTATACGCCTTCTTCTTCTCCGACGGCCCGCTGCCGGATCCGGCCCGCTGGGCCACGCCTACCCCGTTTCCAGCCGAAGCGGGCACCTCCCGCGTGCGCGTCCCGGGAGCGACCCGAGCAGGCACCCCCGTTCCCCACCGCGGGTGAAACAGCGACCCTCGCTGCCAACTTCGGCACGGATAACCTGGCCCTGCCATCGGGGCAGGCCCGGGAGGAGCCCCGACCCGCGACTACGGGTGCGGCCCGTGTCGCCAGTCTCTGAAAAATGACCCTCAGCCAGTCCTTGGGTTCTAAGAAGCGATCCGCAAACCCGTCGCGGGGCTTGGGATTAGCACGAGTGTTCGCGTGTTCCCGATTCGGGTGATCTCGACGTTGTCGCCGCATGAAGACAGGGCCCCTGTGCAGCTTGGAGGTTGTCGAGACCAAAAAGCCACAAGGAGGCCCTGTTGCCGCTTTTGTACGCCGTCGCCGCGGTCGGCGGCAACTCGGTACCCCCAAGGTGTGACTGCTTCGCGCACCGGTACGGCAACGCGGGCGACCACAGCGAGCGTGTTCGACGCTACAACAGCGACATGACCGACGCCGAGTGGGCGGCGGTGCGGGACCTGCTGCCGGTGCCCGCGTGGATGGGCGGCCGGGGCGGCCGGCCGGAGGGCTACTGCCACCGCCAGCTACTCGACGCGATCCGCTACCTCGTCGACAACGGCGTCAAATGGGCCGCACTGCCCGCCGACTTCCCACCCTACAAGCGGGTCCACGCCTTCTTCACCCGCTGGCGCGACACCGGCCTGCTGACCGAGTTCCACGACCGGATGCGCGCCGCCGTCCGCACCGCGGAAGGCCGCGCCCCCGAGCCGACCGCGGCCATCATCGACTCCCAGTCGGTCAAGGCCGCCGCCAGCGTGCACAGCTCGACGCGCGGCTACGACGGCGCGAAGAACATCAACGGCCGCAAGCGCCA
>NZ_JBIRFA010000127.1:0-2668 GCF_044327205.1 Kitasatospora sp. NPDC018058
GCCGCAGACTCGTGCGTACCCGCGTCCTCGGCGGCGTCATCAATGAGTATTGGTACGCAGCCTGACCAGCAGCGACGACTTTCCGAGCCCCACAGGATCAACCAGCCCAAGCCGGAGACAGTGCCCGCACAACAGTCCATATAGTGTCAAACCGTCTCATTTGACTTGACAACTTCCGGACGGCCAGCTGCTGGCGCACGATTACGGTGGCCGTGGCCTCCGGGATCGGAAGACGCCGACCGAGCCGGTGGGCCTTGTGGTTGTCGTAGACCAGGACCGGCTTGCCGTCCTGGTCACGAGAGAGGCAGTCCCAGGGCAGACGGCAGATCTCATCGGGACGCCGACCCAGCCAGCTGGCCTGGTACACCAGGCCGGAGGCTAAGGACGGCAGGCGGCCCTGCGAGGTGGGTCCCGGACCTGGCGGAGCGTCAGGTAGGGGCTCTACCCTCGTGGGCGAATGCGTCGGGCGGTCGAGTCGTGAGGTATCTCAGGGCGGGAAGAGGAGGGGAGCGCTTCATGTCGAGGGCGGCATTTCGGTTTCCTGCACTGCAGTCGCACGATCCGGACAGTCTCGGGGGCTTTCGGCTGGTGGCGCGGCTGGGCGAGGGCGGTATGGGGCAGGTGTTCCTTGCCCTGTCCCCAGGCGGGCAGCCGGCGGCTGTGAAGGTGATCCGTAACGAGTTCGCCAGGGACGCGGAGTTCGGGCAGCGGTTCGCGCGCGAGGTGGGCGCCGCGCAGAAGGTGCGCGGCGCCCACCTCGCACCGCTGCTGGACGCCGCTCCCCGAGCCGAGCGGCCGTGGCTGGCCACGACGTACGTGGCCGGGCCGTCCCTGCGGGACCTGGTGGTCGAGCACGGGCCGCTGCCGACCGGTCAGGTGACGCTGCTGGCCTGGGGCATCGCCCACGCCCTCGCCGACATCCACGCCGCGAAGGTGGTGCACCGGGACCTCAAACCCGGGAACATCATCCTGGACGAGAGCGGCCCGAAGGTCATCGACTTCGGCATCGTCAAATCCCTGACACAGTCGGTGACCTACACCAGCCACTCCACCCGGATCGGCACCCCGCTGTACATGTCGCCCGAACAGGCCGCGGGCCGGGCCGTGGGTGCGGCCTCCGACGTCTTCGCCCTCGGCTCCACCCTGTACTTCCTCGCCACCGGCCGTGAGGCGTTCGCCGCGGAGAACGAGTGGGCCGTCGCCCACCGCGTCGTCGCTGACACCCCGGACGTCTCTGTCATCGCCCCGCCGTTACGCCAGCTGATTGCCGCCTGCCTGCACAAGGACCCCGACCAGCGCCCGACACCGGTACGTGTGCGGAAGTGGTGCGAGGAGGAGCTGGGTGACGTGCTCGGTCCGGGTGCTTGGATGGGGATCAACGGTGCCCGTGCGGCGATCCAGGAGCGCACCAGCGCTTTGCGTGCCCTCACCGCCCCTGACGCGCTAGCGGCCAGCACCGTCTTCCCCGGTCAGCCGGATTCCCCCAGTGTCACCGCGGACAACGTAGGCGGCAAGACGCCGAGGATCAGGCCTGTCGCATCGTCGGCTCCCGCTGCGGTGCCGGATCCTCAGAACCCACCGGAGCAGGCGCCGAAGCCGACCGCGCTCGCCACTGTGGGCGGCTTGATCGCCACACATGTGACGGAGATCCTCCTGGCAGCGGCGGCGCTCCTCTGTGCGAGCTTGCTGCCGTTTATGTCGGAGACCTGGAAGAAGGAGTCCTCCGGCGCTCAAGTGGCGCGTGTGACCGAGGCCTTCAACTGGCACCACCCATGGGAAGCATTTCCCAGCGGCATCCCCGGGGTGGCAACGGACTGGCAGGTGATACCGGTCGGGATCATCGGCACGGCGGCCGGCCTCGTCTTGGCAGTCCTGGTCTTGCTGGGGCTGGCCAGCGACCATGACCTCAAAATGTGGGGTCGGGCGGCAGGCATGATCTGCGCTGGCTGGATCGTGATCGTCACGCTCCTCGGTCTGTGGGTGCTCGCGATGACACTCGGCCTGGAGATCTCGGATGACAGCAACGCGGGATACACGATTCGTAGCGTGTACATGCCTGGAGGATGGTCGCTACTCCTGGCAAACGGCCTGATGGCCCACGCGCTCTGGCGCACACGGCGATACCTCGAGAGGCAGGCAGCGGGCAGCGCCTGACGCCGGGCTGTGCCCGCTGGTATGCGCCCTATGAGCGGACCAGGTTGCGTCAGTGAGCCTCCTTGCGCCACACGTGTTGCGATCAGTAGGTTCCGAACCCAAGCCACTGACCTGCGAATACTCCGGCAGGCACCACGTCAGGCCTGGCGACCCCCGAGAGAAGCGGCCAGCCAGGGCTGGCGGATCGTCAGGGCGGGAACGCTCACGTGGTTGTCTCCGGTGTCGCGGGTGGGTACGGTCCGGTCCCGGGCGGCCGGCGCTCCCTCTCGGAACGCCAGCCGCCCGACCGGGGCGCTGTTAGAACGGCGGCTCCTCGGAGTAGCCGGCCAGGACCGGGGCGTCCTGGTCGTCCTCGGGGTCATCGTCGTAGTCGAGGTCCTTGTGGTCGATCGGGTCGGCGCCGTCATCAGCGCCCTCCCGAGCAATGCTGAAGACCTGTGGATCGGTTCCGGAAGGAACGCGGAGGGCGTACCTTCCCGAATGATCCTTTGATGGTCTCCGAGTAGGCCCGCGT
>NZ_JBIRFA010000128.1:0-2621 GCF_044327205.1 Kitasatospora sp. NPDC018058
CCAGTGGCCGGTGATGGGGGTGTCGCCGGGGTTGCCGAATCGCATGGAGAAGATGACGTTGTTGGAGTCCTGGCCGGCGCCGTAGAAGTCCGAGGTGCCGGGTCGGTAGACGCCGACCTTGTCGGTGCCGCTGCCGTCCCAGTCGCCCTTGATGGGGACGTCGTCGGGGTTGCCGAATTTGATGGCGTGGTCGACGTTGGCGGCGTTGTTGGTGTTGCTGAGGTAGAAGGTGGTGTCGCTCGGGCGGTAGACGCCGATGGTGGTGGCGCCGCTGCCGCTCCAGTTGCCGACCATGGGGACGTCGCCGGGGTCGCCCATCTTGATGGCGTGTGCGACGGTGGCGTTGTCATTGCTGAGGTAGAAGGTCTGGTCGCCGGGGCGGTAGACGCCGATGGTGGTGATGCCGCGTCCGTCCCAGTCGCCGACGAGCGGGACGTCGCCGGGGTTGCCGAACCTGGTGTCGATGGCCGGGGTGCTGTTGTTCGTGCTGAGGATGAACTCCTGGGTGCCGGGCCGGTAGACACCGACGGTGTCGGCGGTTCCGCCGGCCCAGTGGCCCATCAGCGGAACATCGTTGGCCATGCCGTAGCGGTTGGAGCCGAACACGCCGCCCGACTGGTTGGCCTCGTAGAACACCTGGTCCGACGGCCGATACACACCTACCCCGGTCGGCGAGGCGGGTTGGCCGGCGACGACGTCCAGGTAGTCCCGGTCGATGTTGATGCTGACGCCGCCCCAGCTCTCGGTGACGTTCCCCGAGTACTGGTGCACCCGTTGGTGGTTGGCCCAGGCGTTGCCCGGGACGCTCGGCTCGTTGGTGTCGGCGGCGCCGTTCCACCGTGCGCTGTAGATGACGTCGGGCAGGGTGTAGCCACCGCCGATGTTGCGGGCGAGGTCGGCGATCCCGGAGTCGGAGCTGCTGTAGACCCCGGACTTGTAGCCCTTGGCGTGCAGTTCGGCAGTCCAGGCGGACAGGTAGCCGAGGACGGTGCCCGAGTAGCCGGGGCTGTAGGACTCCATGTCTTCATAGAGGACGCTGCCTGGTCCGAAGCCCAGGGCGGACGCCTGGGCGACGGCGTCGTCGGCCGCGGCGGCGCCCTGGCTGCCGGGCGAGCTGATCCGGCCGGCCTGCAGGCCGACGTAGATGGGCATGAACCGCCAGCCGGCGCCAGCCTGCTGCTGGACCCAGGAGGCGGTGAGGTTCGGCTGGGAGCAGGCCATGCTCGGGCCGCCGATGTAGACCCCGACCGCGCCGTACGGCGAGTTGGCGCGCCATGTGTTCATCGTCCCGGAGTCGGGGGCGGCGCAGGCGTCGAACCCCTTGCCGGTGAACGTGGTCAGGTCACCGGACAGCGTGGCGGCAGCCGTCGCGGCGGAGTCGGCGGCCTTGGGCGCGGCGGTGTGCGCCCGGGCGGGGGCGGTGGCTGGGAAGCCCGCGCCGGTCAGGATCGTGCGGACGAGCGCCTGGTCGGTGTCGTAGGTGGCGGTGGCCCGCAGTCCGCCGGTGACGGCCTGGAGTTCGTGCGCCACGGGGTTGACGGTGGTGCCGGGGGCGGCGGTGTCGTCCGGCTCGACGAGCAGGGCCTCGGTGCGCCCGCCCTGGAGGTGGGCCGGGCAGTCCTGCTTGGCTCCTGGGGTGCCGAGGTAGACGGCGTGCTGGTCAAAGTGCACGCAGGCGTTCGGATCCGCCGTCAGGTCCACGACCTGCCAGTCGGACGGCACGGCGAAGTGGTGCCCCTGGTAGGCGACGTCGCGCAGCCCGGACGGCTGCGCGGGCGCGGCGACCGAGGTGCCGGGTATGCCTGCGCAGAGTGCGGCGGTGACGCCGAGGACGCCCAGGGTGCGGCGGATGGGCAGGCCTGAGCGGTGCTGGTCGGACATGGGTCTCCCTGGAGAGTGCCGGCCGGGATCGCCCCGGCCGGCCGGAGGTCGGCTGATGCCTGGTCAGTCGCTGTCTGTCACCAGTGGCCGGTGATGGGGGTGTCGCCTGGGTTGCCGAATCGCATGGAGAAGATGACGTTGTTGGAGTCCTGGCCGGCGCCGTAGAAGTCCGAGGTGCCGGGTCGGTAGACGCCGACCTTGTCGGTGCCGCTGCCGTCCCAGTCGCCCTTGATGGGGACGTCGTCGGGGTTGCCGAACTTGATGGCGTGGTCGACGTTGGCGGCGTTGTTGGTGTTGCTGAGGTAGAAGGTGGTGTCGCTCGGGCGGTAGACGCCGATGGTGGTGGCGCCGCTGCCGCTCCAGTTGCCGACCATGGGGACGTCGCCGGGGTCGCCCATCTTGATGGCGTGTGCGACGGTGGCGTTGTCATTGCTGAGGTAGAAGGTCTGGTCGCCGGGGCGGTAGACGCCGATGGTGGTGATGCCGCGTCCGTCCCAGTCGCCGACGAGCGGGACGTCGCCGGGGTTGCCGAACCTGGCGTCGATGGCCGGGGTGCTGTTGTTCGTGCTGAGGATGAACTCCTGGGTGCCGGGCCGGTAGACACCGACGGTGTCGGCGGTTCCGCCGGCCCAGTGGCCCATCAGCGGAACATCGTTGGCCATGCCGTAGCGGTTGGAGCCGAACACGCCGCCCGACTGGTTGGCCTCGTAGAACACCTGGTCACCCGGCCGGTACACACC
>NZ_JBIRFA010000129.1:0-2524 GCF_044327205.1 Kitasatospora sp. NPDC018058
CCTCGTCCACCACGGCGCCCGCCACCTCGTCCTCACCAGCCGCCGCGGCCCCGACACCCCCGGCGCCACCGAACTGCGCGACGAACTCCAAGCCCTCGGCGCCCACATCACCATCACCGCCTGCGACACCACCGACCGCACCGCCCTGCGAACCCTCCTCGACCACCTCACCACCACCGGTCACCCCGTCCGAGCCGTCTTCCACGCCGCCGGCACCGGACAGACCACCCCCCTCACCGAGATGGAGGTCGCCGAGGCCGCCGACGTCATCCTGGGCAAGGCCACGGGTGCGGCGCTGCTCGACGAACTGCTGGCGGGCCAGGACCTGGACGCCTTCGTGCTGTACTCGTCGATCTCCGCGGCCTGGGGCAGCACCACGACCGGTGCGTACGCCGCCGCCAACGCCTACCTCGACGCGCTCGCCGTCCACCGCCGCCAGCGCGGCGAAAGGGCCACCTCCATCGCCTGGGGGGTGTGGGCGGGGTCGGCGATGGTCGACGCCCACACCGAGGAACAGCTGCGCCGCCGCGGCGCCCTCGCCATGGCGCCGGACCTCGCCGTCCAGGCACTCGACCAGGCGCTGGCACACGACGACACCAACATCGCCGTGGCCCACATGGACTGGCCGCGCTTCGCCACCGCCTACACCGCCGCCCGCCCACGCCCCCTCATCGACAGCCTCCCGGGCGTCCGCCCGACCACCCCGGAGCCCGTTCCGGACGGACCTGACAACGCGCTGCGCGACCAGCTGGCCGCGATGCCCATCGCCGAACAGTACGAGGCCCTCCTGCACCTCGTCCGCACCGAGACGGCCGCCGAACTCGGTCACTCCACCCCGGACGCCGTCGAACCCGACCGGGCCTTCCGGGACTTCGGGTTCGACTCGCTCGCGGCGGTCGGCCTGCGCAAGCGCCTGGACTCCGTGACCGGGATCGCCACCCCGGTCACGCTGACCTTCGACCACCCGACTCCCGCCGAGACCGCCCGGTACCTCCACAACCGGCTGCTCGACGGCGCGGCGAGCCAGGCCGAGTCCGTCCTCGCGGACCTTGACCGCCTGGCGGCCTCCCTCGCCACCCTGCGGGCCGGGTCCGTCGAGCGCGCCCGCATCTCGATGCGGCTGAGCCACCTCCTCACGCAATGGCGCGACGGAGCCGACGCTCCCGCCGCCCTGGACGACCACGTCGACGCGGAGCTCGACCTCGCCTCCGACGAGGAGATGTTCGACCTCATCAGCAGGGAGTTCGACATCTCCTGACGCACCCGTCCGCCGTGTCCGTGCTTCCCCCAGGGTCAGAGAGGTAAAGACGTTGTCCAATCCACCCAGCTCCACCGAGGAAAAGCTCCGCCGCTTCCTGAAGCAGACCACCGCCGAACTACGCCGAACCACCCAGCGCCTGCGCGAGACGGAGGCCCAGGACTCCGAGCCGATCGCCATCGTGGGGATGAGCTGCCGCTATCCGGGGGGTGCGGGCAGCGCCGACGGCCTGTGGCAGCTGGTCGCCGACGGCCGGGACGCCATCGCGGGGTTCCCGCAGGACCGCGGCTGGGACCTGAAGGCTCTGCACGCTCCGGATCCGGACCGTACCGGCCCCGGGACGGACGTTCCCGAGGAGGGCGGATTCCTGTACGACGCCGCCTACTTCGACCCGGCGTTCTTCGGGATCTCGCCGCGCGAGGCGGCCGCGATGGACCCGCAGCAGCGGCTGCTGCTCGAAACCTCCTGGGAGGCGATCGAGCACGCCGGCATCGACCCGCAGTCCCTGCGCGGCAGCCAGACCGGTGTGTACGTCGGCGCGGCCACCCAGGGTTACGGCTTCGGCCCGGCCACCGAGGTCACCGGGATCGAGGGGTACGGCATCACGGGCGTCGCGACGTCGCTGATATCCGGCCGTCTCTCCTACACCTTCGGCCTCGAAGGGCCGGCGGTCACCGTCGACACGGCCTGTTCGTCCTCACTGGTCGCCCTGCACCTGGCCTGCCAGGCCCTGCGCCGCCGCGAGTGCGACCTCGCCCTGGCGGGTGGAGTGAGCGTGATGGCCGCCCTCAACGCCTTCCTGGAATTCAGCCGACAGAGCGGGCTCTCGCCGGACGGCCGGTGCAGGTCCTTCTCCTCGGACGCGGACGGCACCGGCTGGGCCGAGGGCGCGGGCGTGCTACTGGTGGAGCGGCTGTCGGACGCCCGACGCCTCGGACACCGGGTGCTCGCCGTCGTCCGCGGCTCGGCGGTCAACCAGGACGGCGCGTCCAACGGCCTCACCGCCCCCAGCGGCCCCGCCCAGCAGCGCGTCATCCTTCGGGCGCTCGCCAGTGCCGGCCTGGCGCCCGCCGACGTCGACGCCGTGGAGGCGCACGGCACCGCGACCCGACTCGGTGACCCGATCGAGGCACAGGCCCTCATCGCGGTGTACGGGCAGCACCGGAGCGCAGAACAGCCCTTGTGGCTGGGCTCCTTGAAGTCCAACATCGGCCACACCCAGGCCGCGGCCGGCGTCGGCGGCGTGATCAAGATGGTGCAGGCGAT
>NZ_JBIRFA010000130.1:0-2349 GCF_044327205.1 Kitasatospora sp. NPDC018058
CGGAACCGGCGAAAGACCCCCGTCCAACACATACACCCGCGTGTTCCACAACGGCCGCCCGATCGGCGGCGTCCGGTCACCGGAGAGCGGGGCACACGGCTGGTACGTGACATCGACAGACGCCTCGGTCGGACCGTAGAGGTTGTGCAGCGAGGCATCCAGGACGGCGGAGAACGACCGGGTGAGATCCGCCGTAAGCGCCTCCCCACTGCACATCACGTGCCGCAGGTCAACACACGCGGCCGCTTCCGGCTGGGACAGGAAGGCGCCCAGCATGGAGGGTACGAAATGCGCGGTCGTAACGCGCTGTTCGCGGATCAGCTCGACCAGGTACGCCGGGTCCTGGTGGCCTCCGGGCCGCGCGATCACGAGCGTGGCTCCCGTGATCAGCGGCCAGAAGAACTCCCAGACGGACACGTCGAAACTCGACGGGGTCTTCTGCAGCACCCGGTCCTCGCCGGTCAGTCCGTACTGGTCCTGCATCCACAACAGCCGGTTGACGATGCCCTCATGGGGGATCGGGACACCCTTCGGACGACCCGTCGAGCCCGAGGTGTAGATCACGTACGCGGGATGGGCCCGCCGCAACGGCGCGGTTCGGGGAGCCCGGTCCGCGTGACCCTGGTCGTCCACTCCCCCGTCCAGCCGCCACCGCACCTCGTCACTGTCCAGCAGAAGCCTAGGCAGCTCGGCCTCCCGCGTCTCAGGCAGGATTGCGGCGGTGTCGGCCACGGTGATCAGAAGAACCGGGTCGGCGTCGTCGAGCATGAACGCGATGCGCTCGGCCGGGTAGTCGGGATCCACCGGGAGGTACGCCGCGCCGGACTTCAGCGTGGCCAGGAGTGCGACCAGCATGTCGATCGACCTGGGCACAGCCACCGCGACCAAGCGGTCGGGTCCCGCTCCCTGGTGGGTCAGCAGGGCCGCCAAACGGTCCGCACGCGCGTGCAGCTCCGCGTAGCTCACCTCGGCGCCCTCGAACACGAGAGCCGCGCGTTCCGGCGTCCTGACTGCCTGCTGTTCGAGAAGGTCCGTGAGAGTGAGTCCCGGCCGGCCGGCCGCGCACGCGGTGTCGTTCCACTCGCGCAGGATCCGGTGGTGTTCCTCCGGAGCGAGGATCTCGAGGGCCTGCACGGGGCGGTCGGTATGGCTGAGCGCTTCGCCGAGCAGCCGGGTCAGCTGCTCCACCATGCGCGCTGCGGTTGCCCGGTCGAAGAGCTCGGTGCTGTATTCGAGTCGGCAGTCGATGCCTGCGGGGCTGCCATCGGCGGCTCGCCGCTCGCTGTACGCGAAGGAGAGGTCGAACTTGGCCGTGCCGGTGCCGACGCCGTGCTGACCGACAGTCAACCCGGCAAGCTCGACTCGTACGCTGTCCATGTCCTCGGACGCGAGCATGACCTGGAACAGCGGGTGGTGCGCGAGGGAACGTGCCGGCTTGAGGGCCTCCACCAGGTGCTCGAACGGCACGTCCTGATGCGCATACGCCGCGAGGTCGGCCTCCCGGACCCGCTCCAGCACCTCCAGGAACGACGGATCCCCCGACACATCCGTCCGCAGCACCAGGGTGTTGACGAAGACACCGACCACATCGTCCAAGGCCTGGTCGGTACGCCCGGCGATGGGCGTGCCGAGGGGGATGTCCGGCCCCGCACCGAGCCGCTTCAACAACACCGCCAGAGCCGCCTGCAATACCATGAAGACGCTGGAGCCGGTCTCCCGGGCCAGCGTGGTCGCCGAGCGGTGGAGCTCCGCACTCAGGGTGAACGGCACCACATCACCCGCATGACTGGCCACCGCCGGCCGCGGACGGTCCGTCGGGAGCTCCAGCCGATCCGGAATCCCCTCCAACGCCGACTTCCAGTAATCGACCTGCCGGCTGACCAGGCTCTCCGGGTCCTCCTCGCCGCCCAGCAGTTCCTGCTGCCACAACGTGTAGTCCACGTACTGCACCGGCAGCGGCTCCCACCCCGGCGCCCGACCCTCCACCCGCGCCGCATACGCCTGCGCCAGATCCCGCGACAACGGCGCGAAGGACCAGCCGTCAGCAGCGATGTGATGCAGCACCAGCGACAGCACATACTCCGCCGGCGACAACACGAACAACGTCACCCGCAACGGAAGATCCGAGGCCAGATCGAAGCCCCCGGCAGCAGCCGCGGCCAGGGCCTCTTCGAGCTCCGCCTCGCTCGTGGACACCACCGGCAGATCGAGACCGACCGACTCCAGCACCAGCTGACGCGGTACCCCATCGACCTCGGCGAAGACCGTCCGCAGGCTCTCGTGCCGCCCCACCACATCGTTCAACGCCGCACGCAACGCCTCCCGATCCAACTCCCCCGAAAGCCGGAT
>NZ_JBIRFA010000131.1:0-2313 GCF_044327205.1 Kitasatospora sp. NPDC018058
CCCTGTACGACGGCGAAGCGCTCTCCACGACAGGCCCTTCCCAGCCACGACCAACCCGAAGATCATCTCACTCACCGATCAACGTGACAGCACCCCCTGGAGAGATCCTTGACGCTGGGCTCCGGCGCTTTCGGCCCGCTCGTAACCTTCCTGGCGTCCGACGAGGCGCGTTGGATCACCGGGGACGCCACCCCGTCTCTGGCGGCATTGCGCTGACCCCACGCCGTCTTCGCCGCTGACCCGAGCCGGTCGGAGCCGTCGTTCGGGCTCAGCGAGGGCTAAGGAGGCAGAACTCGTTGCCCTCCGGGTCGACCAGAATCTTCCACGAGATCGAGGACTGGTCGATGCCAGGGTCGGTGGCGCCCAGGGCGCGCAGCCGGGATTCCTCTCCCGCCAGGTCGTCATCGAGGTAAGGAGCGACATCGAGGTGGACGCGATTCCACCCGCTCTTGGTATCGGGAGTGCACGCGAACTCCAGGTAGGGGCCGACGCCTTGGGTGGAGCGCAGGGAGGCGTGGTCGTCGGCGACCTCGTGCACCGTCCAGTCCGTCGCCTCGCCCCAGAACCGGGCCATCGCGCGCGGGTCGGCGCAGTCGACCACCACCGCGGCGATCGGCCCGGTGTCCCGGTAGATGGGGCGGGGTTCCAGGACGCAGAACTCGTTGCCCTCCGGGTCGGCCATGACCGTCCAGGGGACATCGCCCTGGCCCACATCAGCGAGGGTCGCGCCGAGGTCCTTCAGATGCGCGACCAACTCCGCCTGGTGGGCGGCCGAGGTGGTGGCCAGGTCGATGTGCACCCGGTTCTTCACCGTCTTGGGTTCGGGGCGGGTGATGATGTCGATGCAGACGGCCGTGGGGTCGGGGTAGTCGAAGCCCACGGGTTCGAGGTTCGTCACGCCGGGTCCCTCGCTGTCGACACCCCAGCCGAGTGCCTCCGCCCAGAACCGGCCGAGCACGGAGTCGTCCTGGGCCTTCATATTGATCTGCACGAGTCTTGTTGCCATGCCGCAAATCCTAGAACCGGGCCCAGAGCAGAAGTACGCGGTCAAACTTCGCCGAGACGCCGTCAAAGTTCGGTGAGACAACCGAGCCGCCGTCAAACTTCGCTGAGACTGGTCGGCCCGTCCCGAGCCCGGGGCGGGCATCAAGGTATCCCGCCCGCCCTCGCCAATGCTTTGACCTGCGACGTTATCGACCCGTGACCAAGCCGCCAAGGTATCGGCGAGGCGTCCGGGGCAGCCATCAAGGTATCGATCACCCGCCCCGGGACGGGCGTCAAGGTGTCGGCGGGGCGCAGCCGGGTGCGGATCCGCTCGCGCGTACGATTCCCTGCCGTGGGCAAAGAGCAGAAGACGTTCGAGTACACCGACGACCTGGTCGCGGCGCAGCGGGCGCTGGTGGCCGTGCAGGCCGAGCGCCGCGCGTTCCTGGCCACGCTGTCGACCTGGGGCGGCGATCTGGAGGCCGCCCGGCAGGGGCTGAGCGAGGAGCAGCTGGCCGAGTCCGCCCGTCTGGAGGAAGCGGAGCGGCGGGCCTGCCACGCGGTGTGGGCCGATGAGTACTGGGCCAAGTTGTCTGGCGAGGACCGCGTGGCCGTCCGCAGCCGGCTCCGGCACATCGACGACGAGCCAGCCGCGGCAGTGGCGGCGTAGCGAAGGCTCGCGCCGCTCGGCGGCCGGGGTCGGTGCTATCGCGGGCGGGGTTTGCCGTTCGCGTCCACGTGGGCGCCGGCGGGTCGGGGGCGGCGGATCAGGCAGAGGCGGTCGTGGACCAGGACCGCGCACACGCGTACTTGGTCACCGGCCCGGCCACCGCGTTGGTGGTCACCGCCGGGCCCAGGCCGGGCACGCTGGCTCGTGCCAGGTGGTGCGGACGACCAGGCCGCCGGGCGTGAGGTGTTCACTGGACCAGGTCCGGCAGCACCCGCCGCCCGGCCGCTCCAGGGCCGGCTGCTTGCCGGCGCGGACCTGAGCTGCGGGCGCGGGAACGGCGGGCGCGACGGGGCGGCAGCGCCTGCGGCGGTGCGTGGCCGAAGGAGTCGTCATGTCGGAGGCTCTGCCCACCCGCCTGCGGCCGCGAACCGGGATACCCCCCGGACGGAGCAGCCCCGACGGCATCCGACCGAAACTCACCAGGGCCGGGGCGGGAAACTCACCAGAGGGCCGGTGAAACTCCCTGTCCTCTGCCACTGAACCTTGACCGGTTGCCACCCAACCTTGACCAACGCCGGTTTGTAACAGCGGGCGGGCAGGGCGCCATCCGGGACGCAGCAACGGCCCGGGGCCAGCCCATGACCCCACGGTGCCGGTCG
>NZ_JBIRFA010000132.1:0-2170 GCF_044327205.1 Kitasatospora sp. NPDC018058
TGAGAGGGCGGGATGTGAGCCTTTGTCCGGTTCGCCGTTGAGTCTGGATGAGGCGCAGTGATCAGTGGTTCGGGGCGTGGTCGATACCAGGTGCCGGGCGATGGGACTCAGCGGACGGGAGCCGGCTCGGACGACGGCCGCCACTCCCGCCTGATCAGCCCGTAGACCCACGAGTCAGAGGCCTCGCCGTTGACGACGCAGTCTTCCCGCAACGTCCCTTCACGCAGGAAGCCGAGCTTCTCCAGCACGCGGGCAGATGCCACGTTGCGCGTATCGATCTCAGCTTGGACGCGATTTAGGTCCAGCGTGTCGAATCCCCACCGCAGCAAGGCGCGCGCGGCCTCGGTCGCGTAGCCGTGGCCCCACGCTGCATCGTCGAAGCAGTAGCCCAGCGACGCGCTGCGGTAGTCCGGATTCCACCTATTTAGGCTGCACCAGCCGATGAACGCCCCGTCGGAGACACGATCAACGGCCAGCCGCGCCCCGGTGCCCTCGCGAGCCATCTGGCGGCAGGCCGTGATGAACTGCTCGGCGCGCACGCGTTCGCTCCACGGTGGCGCGTCCCAGTAGCGCAGCACGTAGGCGCTGCTGTGCAGCGCGAAGAGGTCGTTCGCATCCGCGTCTTCGAAGGCACGCAGTCGAAGGCGAGCGGTGTGCAACGAGGGGGTGGGCAGCGACATACTCATGTTCCCTCCCGTGATCGCTGGCCGATCAATCAGACATCCGATGCCGGTCACTCGCAATGGGTTTTCTCGGCGGGCTGGCAGAACGACGTGAGTGGGCCGGTGGTGGGATTGCCGGGCGGTTACGGTCGCGGCCTGGTGAACAGTCCCGGCTCGGTCTCATCGAGGATCCCGCGCCCGGTCAGGCGCTTCAGTTTGATGCGGACGTTGTTGATGTTGTTCGGCACGAGGTCCAGGTCCATCGCCTCGCACACGTTCCTCGCCCGTAGCGGAGCGTCGGCTTCGGCGAACACGGCCATGATCTGCTGGTAGGCGGGGCCGTCCGGCAGGGCCGGAGTCGGTGCGGCCGG
Source organism: Kitasatospora sp. NPDC018058 (assembly GCF_044327205.1). Classification (NCBI taxonomy): domain Bacteria; kingdom Bacillati; phylum Actinomycetota; class Actinomycetes; order Kitasatosporales; family Streptomycetaceae; genus Kitasatospora; species Kitasatospora sp. NPDC018058. The sequence goes on from NZ_JBIRFA010000132.1 coordinate 1,034, forward strand.
TGCCGGGGGCACCGCGTCGGGCAGTTCCAGGAGCGTCTTGCGGGTGATCGCGATGTGCTCGGCGGCCTGGGCGAGTCCGTCCAGCAGCGCGGTCAGCTGCGCGATCTGCTCGTGAGCGGCCTCCGCTTCCACAGCGATCTGCCGCTCGCGGACCTCCAGACGGGCCAGCAGGGCACCGAGGGTCTGCTGCGGGTCGCCGCTCACGCGCCGCGCCAGGAAGGGGTGGAGGTGCCGGTCAGTCGGCGGGTCATCACATCGCTTATCGCCCAGTACACCCGGGACTCGGAACTGGCCGGGCGGTGCTCGTAGTCGCGGACCAGCCTGCGGTGCAGCATCAAGATCCCGTTGGTCTGCTCGACTCTCCAGCGGATCGGCTGCGGGACGAAGCCGTGGTCGGCCGGGTTGCGCTCGACGACCTCCACCGCGATGCCCAGGCCGGCGCCGTGGTCGACCACGGTCTTCTTGAACCCCTGGTCCACCAGCGCCTTCGTCACCGTGGAGGTCCCCGCGGCGACCTTGTCCAGCAACGCGGTACCGAAGGCGTTGTCGTGCACGGAAGCGGCCAGCACCACCACGGCGATCACCAGGCCCAGCACGTCAACGGCCAGCCCCCGCTTGCGACCCGGCACCTTCTTGGCCGCGTCCCGCCCGGTCGTGGCCGCGGGGACCCCCGCGGCGGCATGCAGACTCTGGGTGTCGAGCACCACCAGGCTCGGGTCGGCTAATCGTCCCCGACTCTCACGCACCTGCCAGCGCAGCAGGTCATGGATGACCTCGTCAGTGCCGTCGTCGCGCCATTTGTAGAAGTAGTACTTCACCGCGCCGGGCGGTGGCAGGTCGTGGGGCAGGTAGTCCCACTGGCAGCCGGTCCGGGACTGGTACAGGAGCGCGTTGACGATCTCCCGCATCTCGTAGTTGCCCTGGTGGCCGCTGACGGACGGGTGCTTCGCCTTCCATGCAGTGGTCACCGGCTCGATCAACGCCCAGCGTTCGTCGGATAAGTCGCTCTTGTAGGGCTTGCGGTCGCTCACCCCGTCACTCCAGCACGGCCAAGCCCGTCGACCGGCTGGGAGTCCCCACAGTCACACGATCAGGCGACACCGAACCGGACATCAGGTCACGTACCGCCCTCTGAGA
>NZ_JBIRFA010000133.1:0-2160 GCF_044327205.1 Kitasatospora sp. NPDC018058
CCGGACCCCTCGGCGGCGGCGCTCGTGGTCGGCGACGGAGCGGCGGGCGCGGTGGCCCCGAAGGCCGGGCTGGTGAGTCCGGCCGCCAGCACGGTCCCGATCAGGACGGCGAGTGACTTCTGCTTTCCACTCATTTCGGTGGCTCCTTCTCGATGGTGGCGGGCCGTGGCAACAGGTGGCCGTAACGCTTGGACCACTCGGGTGCATCACTTGGGCCGCTGCGGACCAGGGAGTACAGGTACATGGGTGTGGGTGTGTGCTCTCTACTGATCAGCCCGCGATGGAGGCGGGCGTGGGTCGGTCATTTCGCTTGATGTGTTCGCCGGTGGCTGCCCACAGGCGGTACCGGTTGCGACGGCGCAGTCGCTGTTCGTGACGGCGGAAAGTGCCCCGAGGGGCTGCAGAACCACCGCGGCCATCTCGGCTCACTCCTTGCGGGGTCGGGGAAGGAGTGGATGCCGAGGATCAGTGCTCGTCAGGTTTCACGGGTGCCGGGGCTGTACGGTTCGGTGTATAAGCACCTTTTGCAAGATTTCATCGATTAGCGGCATATGCGATGATCGACTTATGCCGTGGAGTCTTCGGAAACGCGGCCCATCGAGTGAGCCGGATCGCTCCGGGGACCGTGTCTCTGGTACGGGGACCATCTCCCGCGCGGACGAGGAACTACTCCGCACGCTGTACGCGGAGCACGCCGGGCCGCTACTTCACTTCGTCCTGCGACTGACCTCAGGAGACTGGCAATGGGCCGAGGATGTCGTGCAGGAGACACTGCTGCGGGCCTGGCAGCACCCGGCGGCGTTCGACCCCGAGCGCGGACCGGCCCGGGCGTGGCTGTGCACGGTCGCCCGGAACCTGGTCATCGACGCCCACCGGGCCCGCCGGGCCAGACCGACCGAGGTCGACGGGGAGGCCGTGGAACGACTCGCGGAGCAGACGCCCGGAGAAGACGAGCTCGAGCAGACGCTGCAAAGCTGGGCGGTGGCCGAGGCCATCCGGACCCTCTCCCCGGAACACCGGGCCGTTCTGCTCGAGACGTACTACAGAGGCCGGACGATGGTCGAGGCTGCGGAGGTGCTCTGCATTCCGGTGGGCACCGTGAAGTCGCGCACGTACTACGCCTTGAAGGCGCTGCGGCTGGCGCTGCAGGAACGGGGTATCGAGCCGTGACAGCGTCGTGGAGGAGGTACGGACCATGAACAGCGACCATGACGCCATCCGGTGGTCCCTGGGCGGATACGTGCTGGGAACGCTGTCCCCGACAGAGACGGAGCAGGTCCGCGCCCACCTCGCAGAATGCGCGGAGTGCCAGGCCGAGCATGCTGAACTAGCGGGACTGCCCGCGCTACTCGCGAGGGTCAGCGAGGCCGAGGCCGAGGCCGCAGGCGAGGCACCGCCCGCGCCCAGCGAGGAACTGGCCGACCGGCTGGTACAGCGAGCCGCCGCACGCGAGCGAGCGCAGCCGGAGCCTGCGGCCACTGCCGGGCCGGGCGTACCGCAGCGAACCGACCGAGGCCCGCTCGACCGGCTGCTCCAGCAGGCTGCATCCCGACGTCGTACCGCCGTGCGGAGGCAACTGGTTGGGGTCGCAGCCGCCGCGACGCTCATCGCTGCGGCAGCGTCGGGCGGCACGTGGCTGGCTACCGTCGCGTCCACGGGCAGCCAGGTCGCGCAGCCCGCACCGACGTCACCGGCCCCGGTCCGCACCTTCTCCGGAACCGACCCCACCACCGGCGTGTCCGCCTCGGTTGAGGTCTCGCCCGCCGCCTGGGGCAGCGCCCTGCAGGTCTCGGCGAAGGGAGCGCCCGCCGGGGTCACATGCAGCCTGCAAGCGGTCGGGATCACGGGCACCACAGCGACCGCCGCCACCTGGCAGGCCGGCGAATACCCAGGTGGCGCCAAGATTTCCGGGACCGTACCCATGTCCCCAGGAATGATCAGTCACTTCGACATCTACGCGGGCAACGGCCAGAGGCTGCTCACCGTCCCGGCGTGACGCCCCGGCCCGGTCGGCACCTCATGGGGGGCTTGTCCCGTAACTCGACTCCACAACCGGCCGGTGAACGCGAAGAACCCCCATCCGGAATCCGGATGGGGGTTCTTCTGAAGAATTGTTCGGCGGCGTCCTACTCTCCCACAGGGTCCCCCCTGCAGTACCAT
>NZ_JBIRFA010000134.1:0-2151 GCF_044327205.1 Kitasatospora sp. NPDC018058
TCGCGCTCCAGCGCGGCGGCGACGTGGGCGGCGAAGGCGGTGAGCACCCGCTGGTCGGCGGCGGGCAGCCGGCGGCCGGTGAGCACCAGAACGGCCCGCTCTCCGACGGCTACCTCGGTGGCCTCCTCCTGGCTTCCGGTCTCGACGTCTCCGTCCGTCTCGGCATCACTGCGCGCGATGGTCTCTCCCGTGAGGCTGTCGAGCAGGGCGACGGCGTCCATCCCGAAGGCCGTCCGGGACTTCTCCAGCAGGGCGGGCAGCGCGTCGGCGCCGCGCAGCACGCTGCCGGCCAAGGTGGAGAGGGTCTCGGCCTCGGCGGTGGCCCGGGCGGCCCGCGCGGTGAGCCGGCCGGCGTGGTCGACCACGGTGGAGACGGTCAACGCGACGGTGGCGAAGACCACCAGGGCGACGATGTTGTTGGCCTCGTCGATGGTCAGGGTGTGGAGGGGCGGGATGAAGAAGTAGTTGAGCAGCACCGAGGCGATGACCGAGGCCAGCAGGGCGGACAGCGCACCGCCCAGCAACGCCACGACGACGACACCGAGTTGGAAGATCAGCGCGTCCGTGGTCAGGTTGAGTGTGCTACGGAACGGCGACAACGCGACGGTGAGCAGCAGGGGAACGATCAGGCCCGCCGCGTAGCCGGCGATGGTGCGGCGCCTGGAGTGGCGGCGGCCGAGCGAGGGCAGCCGGCCGCGGCCGGTGAACTCGTGGGTGACCATGTGGACGTCGATGTCCTCGGAGGCGTCCACGGTGGTCTGCCCGGTGCCGGGGCCGGTGAGGAAACGGTTGATCCGGCCGCGGCGACTGGTGCCGAGCACCAGCTGGGTGGCGTCGTGGGCGCGGGCGAAGGCGAGCAGCGCGGTGGGGATGTCGTCTCCGACGACCACGTGGTAGCTGCCACCCAGGTCCTCGACCAGTTGCCGCTGCTGGGCGAGCGCGCCGGAGGAGGCGCCGGCCAGGCCGTCGCTGCGGGTGACGTGGACGGCCAGCAGCTCGCCGCCGGCGGTGCGGTCGGCGATCCGGGCGGCGCGGCGGATCAGGGTCTCGCCCTCGGGGCCGCCGGTGAGGGCGACCACGACCCGCTCACGGGTCTCCCAGACCCGGTCGATGCTGTGGGCCGCGCGGTAGTCGCGCAGGCCCTCGTCCACCCGGCCGGCCACCCAGAGCAGGGCGAGTTCGCGCAGGGCGGTGAGGTTGCCGACCCGGAAGTAGTTGGAGAGCGCGGCGTCCACCTTCTCCGCCTTGTAGACGTTGCCGTGGGCCATCCGCCGGCGGAGCGCCTGCGGGGCCATGTCGACGAGTTCGATCTGGTCGGCGCGGCGGACCACCTCGTCCGGGACGGTCTCGCGCTGGGGGATGCCGGTGATCTTCTGGACGACGTCGTTCAGCGATTCCAGGTGCTGGATGTTGACGGTGGTGATGACGTCGATCCCGGCGGTGAGCAGTTCCTCGACGTCCTGCCAGCGCTTGGCGTGCCGGCCGCCGGGGATGTTGGTGTGGGCGAGCTCGTCCACCAGGACGACGGACGGGCGGCGGGCGAGCACCGCGTCGAGGTCCATCTCCTCGAACTCGGCGTCCCGGTAGGTCCGTCTGGTACGCGGCATCACCTCCAGCCCGTCCACCAGCCCTTCGGTGAACCTCCGCCCGTGACACTCGATGAACCCGACCACCACCTCCGCGCCACGGTCCTGTCGGCGGTGGGCCTCGTCCAGCATCCGGTACGTCTTGCCGACACCGGGGGCCGAGCCGAGATAGACCCTCAGCCGGCCGCGGCGATGAACGGTGCCGGGGGCGAGGTCGCGGGCCATGGGCGCTGCTCTTTCCTTGTGTGGCTGGCAGGTTGGTGGTGCGCAGACATGGGCGACCGACCCGGGCCCGGGGGTGCGCTCCCCCGTACCCGGGTCGGTCCGGTCACTCGGCAGATCGATGGAGTGTCATCACTTCTGCTCGCTGAGCGCCTTGTTGAGCAGCACGACGTTCACGCCGTCCTGTCCGAGGAAGCCGGCCGAGCGGCCCTCGGTGTACTTCTCGACCAGCTGGTTCAGCTTGTCGGCCGGGAGGTTGCGCTCCTTGGCGACCCGGTTGACCTGCTCCTTGGCGTAGGCCACCGAGATGTGCGGGTCGAGGCCGGAGCCGGAGGCGGTCAGC
>NZ_JBIRFA010000135.1:0-2111 GCF_044327205.1 Kitasatospora sp. NPDC018058
CTCGCGCGACTGGCCATGCACCCACCGGGACCGAGAGGTCACAACCCTACCGAAGAGGGCTGCAGAAGGGATGGTCCTCTAATGAGCGCGACGACGCGTGAGGACGACTGGCCGGGTGTCCGGCCCAAGGTGGTCGCCGAGGTGGTGGCCGGGCTGAGCGCCCGGCTGCAGAAGCGGCTGGACGGCGCGGCGGGCAAGCTGGCGCGGTTGCCGGTGACCCGCGACGGCGAGGAGTGGCGGGTGCAGGTGGACGAGGAGGCCCTGCTGGTCCTGCACGCCCCGGGCGGGGTGGTCGCCGATCCGGGCGACGTCCGCTGCGGCTGCCTGCTCGCCCCGGCCTGCGTCCACCGGGCCGCCGCCGTCACCCTCTGCCCGATCGCCGAAGCGACCGAAACCGCCGACGACGCCGCCGCCGAGGCCATCAGCACACCCGAGGCACCCGAGACACCCGTCCCCCAGCCGGAAGCAGGGGCGGCCGAGACACCCGCAGCGCCCGACCCCACCCCCCTCTCCCCGCCCGAACTCGCCGCCGTCCGCCACCTCCACCGGGCCGCCTGTGCCGTCCTGGCGGCAGGGGTGAGCGGAGCGGGCGCCGTCTCCCAGGCCGAGCTGCTGCGGGCCGCCCACCGGGCGCGCCTGGCGGGGCTGTACCGTCCGGCCGCGGCGGCGGTCGCCGTGGTGACCCGGATCCGGGCGGCGCGCTCCGGTGCCCCCGACCACCGGCTGGCCGATCTGGTCGCCGCCCTGCGCGACCTGCTCGGCCTCACCACCGCGCTGACGACCACCGCGCTGGCGACCACCGCCGGTGCCACCCCCGGTCTGCGCGGCACTGCCCGCCAGACCTACGCGGAGGAGGGCGGCCTACGGCTGTACGGCCTGTTCGCCGAACCGGTGCTGACCGCCACCCACGCGGGCGCGGTCAGCTGGGCGGTGGACGCCGACGGCCGGCTGAGCACGATCGCCGAGGTGACCCCGCACGGTGACGCCGAGACCGCCGCCCCGCTCGCGGTCGGGGCGGGCAACCGGACGGTCCGGCTGGGCGACGCCGCGCTCAGCCACCGGGAGTTCAGCCGTGCGGGGCTGGCCGTCCAGGGCGCGACCAGGTCCGTCTCCGGGCGGCTGGGCGCCGGGGCCTCGGTCCGGGCGGTCCGCGCGACGGGTACGGACTGGACGGCGCAGCCGGCGGCCCGGCTCTGGTCCGATCCGCCGGCCGCCCAGGTGGCGCGGGCCCTCGCGGCGCAGGAGCTGCCGTACGAGACCCGTCCGGCCGGGAGCGACCTGCTGTTCCTGGACGTCACCCTGCTGGGCACGGCCCCCTACGGGCCGGGCGGGGCGCCCCGGTTGCTCGCCCACTGCGGCGAAGGCGGCCCGGTCATCGCCCTGCGCCCGGGCCACGAGCACCCCGGGCTGGCCTTCCGGGCCAACCTCGCCCTGCTCGCCACCGCACCGGGCCTGCGGCTGCGGGTGATCGGCCGCCTGGAGCGTGCGGACCGCCCGGAGCTGCGCCTGCTCGCGGTCGGCGCACCCCCGGACGCCCCCGACGTGCTCGCCCTTCCCGCCGACCGGGCGGGCCGGGTCAACCTCGGCCTGGAGCGTCTCCAGACCGCCGACCTCCCGGCAGGTGCCCCGACCGGCCCCGCAACGGCGAGGACCGCACCCCCGGACGGCCCGCCCGTGCACGTGCTCTCTCGCCGGGTGGAGCAGACGGTCACCACCGGCCGGCACGCCCTCGCCCCGAGCGCGGCCACGGCTGCGGCCGACCGGAGCCTATTGCGTTCCGCCGGGCTGGCCACCGCCGCCGAGCTGCTGGACGGCCTCCGGGCGGCCGCGGCGAGCCAGCAGCGCGATGTGTTCGGCCGGATCGTCCAGGACGACCACGACGCCTTCGCCACCGCCTGGTTGGCGGCCGCCGCCTACACCGAGGCGCTGGCCGCCGCACTCTGCTCGGCGGCCTGGACACCAGAGGAGGCGGTCACCGCAGAGGCAACCACCGCAGAAACAGCCGCCGTGGAGCTATAAGGGCGTCCGCCAGTAGGTGCCGAGCTAATTGGTAGTAGCAGGGCAGGCACGGTTCGCCCGATCATGGAGTTCTCTACGCTTCATGATCACCG
>NZ_JBIRFA010000136.1:0-1919 GCF_044327205.1 Kitasatospora sp. NPDC018058
CGGCCTGGCCAAGACCCATCTCGACCACACCACCAGCGCGACCGCCCTCAACCTCATCCGCCTCCACTCCTGGTGGAACGGCCACCCCCTCGACCACGCCAACCACAGTCACCTCGCCAGACTCCAACTATCCCTAGCTGCATAGCAGTTGGAATTAGCCACCAAGATCGGGCAGGGTCGGTCGGGGTGGTGAGGTTGGAAGCTCACCGGCCCTGAGCTGGGCGGAGGGGCGTCCGGACGGCGGGGCGGCGGTGGCTGTACCTGCCCCTGTACGGAACGCCGTGCCGAACCCCCTGCCGAACCCCGTACGGAACCCCGAGGCGCACCGCCCCGGGCACGCGGCCGGCACCGCCGGCCGGCGGCGTCAGCCGGCCAGCAGCTCGGCAGCGATCCGGGCGCGGTGCGGCGCCAGCTCGGTGGTGATCGAGGCGCTTTCGGCGGCGGTGACGGTGACGGCGGCGTCCCCGTCCCCGGCGCGGGCGGCCAGGGCGATCCGCAGGTGGGTCGGTGGGTGGGAGCCGTCCACGGCGGACCGGTCACGGGCACTGAGCCGCAGCAGGCGCTCCCGCTCGATGGCGGGGACGGAGGCGAGGTGCTCGCGCACCCGCTCCCAGAGCAGGTCCGGCGCGGGCGGTGCGGGCGCGTCCTCGGTCCGGCGGCTCCGGGCGCGGCCGATCCGGGGCCGTCCGCGCTCCTCGGCCCGGATCCGGTGGATCGCGGTGTCCACCGAGCCGGGCAGCAGCAGCGCAGCGAGCATGCCCCGGGCCGCCTCGCCGCCCGCTACCCGGACGGCGAGCACGTCCGAGTGGTACTCGGCCTGCTGGCCGGCCCGGGAAGTGAGCCGGTCGAACAGCACCAGCCCCCGGTACAGCACCCAGGCGACGCCCCGCAGCACCAGCCGGCCGAACACCGCGCCGAGCCGCACCAGCACCGAGACCTCGTCCCGGCCCACGACCGACCCGTCGTGGCCCGGGCGGGCCATGTCATACCAGGCCCAGAGCGCCGAGACGGCGCTGTACAGCCAGAACGAGCGCCGGCGGTCGCCGTTGACCCGGTGGCCGAACTCGTGGCCGAGCAGGGCTGTCCGCTCCCGGTCGTCCAGTACCTCCCAGAGCGGCAGGCCGAGCCGCAGCACCGACCGGCGGCGCAGCCCGACCAGCCCGTACGAGGCGTTGAACTCGTCGGTGACCTGGATGACGTCCACCGGGCGGGCGCCGACCTCGGCGGCCACCCGGTCGGCCAGACCGTACAGGGCCGGCGCCCCGGCACGGTCGAGCACGCCCGCGTCCTTCGGCAGCCGGCCGAGCCGGGGCCGCAGGGTCACCGCGATCACCAGCACCACCGCGCCGACGCAGCGCTGCACGACGGTCCCGGTGATCAGCAGCCAGAGCGCCAGGGCGAAGGTGCCGACGGTGACGAGGTGGATCACCCCGGCCGCGGCGGAGGCCAGCAGCCAGTCCCGGCGGGCGGTGGGGGAGTCGCCCCCGGCGGCCTGCTCCTCGTAGAGCCGGTCGGTGCGGGCGGCCGCGGCCCGCTCGCGCCGGGTGGGCCCGGGGGCGGCGTCCTCGCCGGGCACGAGGTTCCAGTCGCAGGCCGGGCACCAGACGCGGAAGCGTGGGTCGTCGGTCAGGGGGGCGACGCAGCGCGGGCACGGCGAACCGTGGACGGGCCTGTCGGCGGACGCCGCGGCGGGCGACTCGGGGTAGGTGGACACGGTTGATCATGATGGCGGGCCGGGGCGCCGGTGGACAGGGGGGTTATTCGTATCGTGACCATGCCCATCGCCAACTGCCCCACGGGCTCACCGAGACCTGGACACCCGACGACGCTGTCACGTTGATGCGCGCGTGTCGGGCTGAGGGTGTGCCGGGGTGCGTGGGGTGCTGGGTGGGGCGCCTGGCTCAGGGTGCGGTGGGCAG
>NZ_JBIRFA010000137.1:0-1816 GCF_044327205.1 Kitasatospora sp. NPDC018058
CGCCGACCGTGGGAGCGAACGCGGGAGACCAGGACACCCAAGACCGTTCGGGGCGTCCGGCCGTGCAACTCATGCACAGTCAGTAGGAACGGTTGTACTCGATGTCCAGTGCGGGCGGCAGGGTCTGGCCGTCGGCGGACCAGCCGCCGCCATGGTCGACGAACCAGTTGGCCTGGGCGGAGCCGGAGGAGTTGTCCGGCAGCGCGAAGTGGTAGGCGCCGCGGATCAGGCCGGAGTCGTAGGAGCCGTTGTACTGCTGGGCGAAGTACGTCGACCGATCCGGCGAGCAGATCCTACAGCCCTGGGAGCGTCGCGAGAAGTCGGGAAGGTCCGGGGGCTGGCTGCGCGATCACGCGAGCACCATCCATGCGGGCGACGATTCGATATCGCGCTCTGACCTGACCCTATGAGGGCCGGGCCCCTTCCGTGCTCAGCCCGGCGATGCCTATCGTCCGGGTACACACGAGCTCGGGAAGGAGGCCCGGCAATGTCTGTCTACGTCGGGATCGACGTGCACCGCAAGCGGTCCCAGATCGCCCTGATCGATGAGGACGGCACGGTCCAGGTCAACCGGAACGTTCCCAACGGCGTCGAAACCGTTCTCGGGGTGATCGGCGACCTGCCGATCGGCACCCCGGTCGCGTTCGAGGCCGCCTACGGCTGGGGCTGGCTGGTGGAGCTCCTGGAGGACTACGGCTACGACCCCCACCTGGTCCACCCGCTGCAGTGCAAGGCGATCGCGTCCGCGAGGCTGAAGAACGACAAGGTCGACGCAGCCACCCTCGGCCAGCTCCTGCGCGCCGACCTCTTGCCGGAGGCATGGATCGCCCCGTTGGACGTGCGCCAGCAGCGTGGCCTGCTCCGGCACCGTTTTCAGCTGGTCCGCCTGCGCACCCTGCTCAGGAACCGTATTCACGCCGTCCTCGCCGATCTCGGCCACACCCGCCCGGCCGGTGGCTGCTTCACCGGCCCGGGCCGCACCTGGCTGGCCGACCTGCCGCTCCCGGACGCCTCCCGCCACATCGTCGACGACCTCCTCGTGGCCATGGACGCCCTGCAGCCGCTCATCGACGTCCTCGACAAGGAACTCGCCGCACTCGCCCGCGGCGACCCCCGCGCCACCGCGCTGATGGAACTGCCCGGCGTCGGCATCCTCACCGCGCTCGCGATCGTCGCCGAGGTCGGCGACGTCACCCGCTTCCCCTCCGCGCGCAAGCTCGCCTCCTGGGCCGGCCTCACTCCCACCGTCCGCAACTCCGACCGCACCGTCCACCACGGGCACATCTCCAAGCAGGGCTCGCCCTGGCTGCGCTGGATCATGTGCGAGGCCGCACAGACGGCCAAGCGCCACCCCGATTTCGCCCCCGCCTACCAGGACATGGCCCGCCGCCGGGGCAAGAAGATCGCCACCACCGCGGTCGCCCGCAAGCTCCTCACCCACGCCTACCACGTCCTGCGAGAGGTCCACGACGAGCAGACGAAACCCGGCCGAAGAACCAGCCGAACCAGCCGATCACCGGCACCGGGGACGGCCCCACACTCCGGGTGAGCCCGCAACGTTGCATGAGCCGGCACCGCCGCGCTCGATGACCTGACTGAGCAGCCCGGTCCCCCGAACCACGGTCATGGCGCCGATTCCGGTCGGACGCCGGATGGGTGCGTGTGACACCACACGACGACCGATCCCCGGGGGACGCCAACCCATTGTCCCGTCCCCACACACGTGTTCGCGGATTCCCGCCCGCCAGTGTCGACCGCCGCTCGTCGGCGTCCAGCTCGTTCGTCCTCGCCCGCTCGATTCCTCGCGGCCTGCGGG
>NZ_JBIRFA010000138.1:0-1790 GCF_044327205.1 Kitasatospora sp. NPDC018058
CCAAGGCCGGGTAGTTAAGGATTTCGGCCGGGGTGCAAGGCAAGGGTCGAGGTACACCGCAGTGCGCGGAACGCAAGCAACGCGGCCCCGTTGGAGCAGGTGTCGACCAAGACGCCCTGCCCGTGGAGCCGCGTTGTCCGTCCATTCTGCCTCGCCGCCTGCCCTGACCACCCTCACGCGGGAAATCACCCTGGCCGCAGGGCGTTTCGCTGCCGGGCACCTCGGGGGCCTGACCCCTTTGCTGCCCTTCGAGCTGGTGGACGCCGTCCTGGAGGAGACCCGTGCGGTCCAGCGGAGGCTGCGGGACCTGCCCTCGCGGGTCGGGGTGTACTTCCTCCTCGCGATGTGCCTGTTCCCGGAGGTCGGATACGAACTGGTGTGGGCCAAGATGACCGCCGCCCTCGACGACCCGCACCCGGCACCGACCGCCAAGGGTCTGCGCGATCTTCGACGCCGGATCGGCTGCGCCCCGATGAAGGGCCTGTTCGAGGTGGTGGCCGGAGCGCTGGCCCAACCTCGCACCCCCGGAGCGCGGTTCGGCCCCTATCGCACGGTCTCCTTCGACGGCTGCAGTTCCATCAAGACACCCGACAGCGAGCGCAACCGGGCTTGGCTCGGGGGCTGCCCGCACCGCGGCTATCCCCAGATCGAGTTGATGACGCTGGTCGAGACCGGAACCCGCTCGGTGATCGGCGCGGTGTTCGGCCCCACCGGGGTGGGCGAGACTGCCTACGCCACCCGGCTGCTTCACCATCTGGGCCCCAGCATGCTGGTGCTGTGGGATCGCGGGTTCGACGGCAACGACTTCCTCGCCGCTGTCCACGCCACCGGCGCCCGGATCGTGGGCCGCATCAATCAGCGCCGCCGCCCGCCGATCGGAAAGGCCCTCACTGACTCCTCGTATCTGTCGGCCATCGGCGGCGTCCCGGTGCGCGTCATCGAGGCCCAGATCAGCATCGCCTGCTCGGACGGCACCAACTTTGCCGGCTCCTATCGGCTGGTGACCACCCTGCTGGACGCTCACCGCTACCCCGCCGACCGTATCGTGCGCCTCTACCACGAGCGCTGGGAACACGAGAGCGCCTACTACGCACTGCGTCACACCGTCCTCGACGGACGCGTCTTGCGCTCGGGCGACCCGGTCGGCGTCGAGCAGGAGATGTGGGCCCTGCTGGTCCTCTACCAGCTTCTGCGCCGAGCCATGGTCGAGGCGGCGGAGTCCCGGCCGGGCACCGATCCCGACCGCTGCGGCTTCACCATCGCCTACCAGACCGCCCGTGACCTGCTGATCCGCGCGGAGGGAGTCCTCGAGCAGGGCATGGGGGCGATCGGCCGCCGCGTCTTGTCGGCGCTGCTGCCGGCACGTCGGCCGCGCGTCAGCACCCGCAAGGTCAAGTCGCCCATCTCCCGGTATGCGGAACGGAAACTGGACGGCCGCCCCGACACCAGCCAGACGGTGGCCTCCGTGACGATCACCCTCCTGCCGCCCCCGCCACCCCACCCCGAACTGCCGGCGACCACCGTCCCCCAGTACGTCGGCCCCGGCAAGACCAGCAACCGCATGGCGCGAGTCCTCACCATGCTGCAGCAAGAACCCGAGCGGCACTGGCAGGCCAGAGAGATCGCCGAACTCCTCGGCGACGTCACCCTCGTCACCACCTACCGGCAGCTCACCCGCTGGGCTGAGAAAGGGCTGATCAAGAAGGTCCGCAGGGGCCGCTACACGGCAGCCGCCACACCAGCGGCCCCCACCTTGCACCCCGGCCGAAATCCTTAACTACCCGGCCTTG
>NZ_JBIRFA010000139.1:0-1670 GCF_044327205.1 Kitasatospora sp. NPDC018058
TGGCCCTCCTGGTCGGGCTCCGCGACGCCTGTGACCACGTCGGACGCGGCCTTCAGTTCCGGCAGCGAGTGGCCGCGCTCCGCGATCGGTACCGGCACCTGCCCGGTCTGCTGCGCCGGCTCGACGACCGGGCCCTGCGGGGCTGACGCCGTCCTGCCCGCGTGTGGGGCTCGCCGAGAGACACCGTCATGGGAAGCCCCCTCGTCCGAGAACCACGGTCACCCTCTGGCGGAGGTACGTCAAGTACGTCACGTACTCGCTGGGACTCGTGAGGGGAGTGACCGTCCGCTGCGCCGTTGGCGTCAAGCAACACGAAAATGCCCCCGAAGCGATCTGCTTCGAGGGCATCGTGCCTGGTCAGGCTATGTGGCCAGGGCCGGGGGCGAACCGGCGACCTTCCGCTTTTCAGGCCAAGCCGGGCAGCCGAAATACCCCGGTTCGGGTGGGCTCTGCTGTTCGTGGCAGTGCGGCTTCGGGTGCCGTCGTCCATGCCGGTTGGCGTCAACCGGCGGAGCTTCGCATGTGCTGGCTGTGCTCAGTAGGGGAGCAGGCCGGTCGTGATCAGCTCGAAGTCGAACGGCTCCGGGATGTGGATGGTCTCGCCGAACGCGATGTCCTCCCGGCGGTGGTACTTCGTGCCGTCGGGTCGGCTGAAGAGCGTGACCGCCTTCTCCCTTGCGTCGATCACGAGGTAGAGAGGGATTCTCATGAGCGGGTAGTCCCGTACCTTCCCCACCCAGTCGTTCTCCGGGTTGGACGGTGAGACCAGTTCGACGGCGATCGCAGCAACCTCGGCAGGAACCTGGTTGTCCCTGGTCGTAAGTGCATCGTCCGGCAGGTACGTCAGGTCGGGATTGCGGCTCTTGCCGACATTGGGCGAGATGAGGTCAGTGTTCTCGCTGGGCAGTAGTCCTGCCGGGGCGTGCGCGTCGAACTGGCGGCGCACCACCAAGAGATTCCGTTGGTGAATGCCCGAGGGGCTGACCATCATGACGATGGTGTCGCCGGAGAGTTCGACTTTGAACCCGTCTGGCAGGCTCCTGCGGGCCTCTTCAAGGAGCGCGAAGTGCTCGGGGTTCATGCGCGGTGCCCTTCCGGGTGAGTCAGCCGATGCTCCAGCCTAGTCGGGCGAGTCCGCCGTTGGCTGGGTCTTTCATCTCCGCGTCAGGTTCAGTCGAGAAGTGCACGGGTCGGTCCCGGTCGGCCGGCGCGGCAGCTGACTGTGAACGTATGTCTGCCCGGGGCTTGACGGATTCCATGATTGAGGACCGGCAGACCGGCTAGGGTCGCGCGATGAGCGAGTACCAGTGCTACGAGTTCCTGGCGATCGACCGCCCGCTGACCCGCGAGGAGCAGGAAGAACTGCGATCGCTGTCGACCCGGGCCCGGATCACCGCCACCAGTTTCACCAACGACTACCGGTGGGGCAACTTTCGAGGCGACCCCAGGCGGATGGTGGAGCGGTACTACGACGCTCACCTCTACCTGACCAACTGGGGCACCCATCAGGTGATCCTGCGCCTGCCCAAGGGGCAGCTCCCGCTGCGGGCGGTGGAGCGGTACTGCTTCGACGAGTGTTTCGAGGCATGGACGACCAAGACCCACCTCATCCTCGACCTGCGCAGTGAGGACGAGAGCGGAGACTGGGACGAGGGTGCCGAGGACTCACT
>NZ_JBIRFA010000140.1:0-1660 GCF_044327205.1 Kitasatospora sp. NPDC018058
CTGCGTGATCGATCTTCTCGTGTGAGATGGGAGTGTCCGATTAACGGTGGATCCGACCTTGATGTCGGTTAGTTACCGTTCAGGGTGATGCGTCCTTCGAAGGTGATCGCAAACGCATTGAGCGCGGGCTTCCACCTCATTGCCCATCGTGCCTTACCTTTCCCTGTCGGGTCCAGAGCACGCGTGGCCAAGTACAAGCATTTGAGCGCCGCCTGCTCAGTCGGGAAGTGCCCACGCGCCCGTACTGCGCGCCTGTAGCGAGCGTTGACAGACTCGATCGCGTTCGTCGAGCAGATGACGCGCCTGATCTCGACGTCGTAGTCCAGGAACGGAACGAACTCACTCCACGCGTTGTCCCACATCTTGATAATCGCTGGATACTGCTGCCCCCATTTCTGCGTGAACTCAGCGAATCGTTCCCTGGCCGCAAACTCCGACGGAGCGGTGTAGACAGGTTTGAGATCACGCGCCATCGCATCCCAATATTTACGAGAGGCAAAGCGAAAAGTGTTGCGTATCAGATGAATAATGCACGTCTGCACCACAGCGAGTTCCCAGACGGTGTTGATCGCTTCAGGCAATCCTTTGAGTCCGTCGCACACAACGATGCAGACGTCCGCCACACCACGGTTCTTGATCTCGGTCAGGACCGAGAGCCAGAACTTTGCGCCCTCTCCGCCCTCGCCGGCCCAGATCCCGAGGATGTCGCGTTCGCCATTGACGGTGACGCCGATCGCGACATACATCGGCCGGTTGGTGACCTGCCCATCGCGAACCTTCACGTGCACCGCATCGATGAACATCACCGGATACACCCGATCAAGTGGCCGGTTCTGCCACTCCGTCATTTCCCCGACGACCTTGTCGGTGATCCGCGAGATCGTGTCCTTCGACACCGACGCTCCGTAAATATCTTGAAAGTGCGCGGATATCTCGCCGGTCGTCAAACCCTTTGCCGTCAATGACAATACGATCTCATCGATACCCGTCAAGCGTCGCTGACGCTTCTTAACAATCTGCGGGTCGAACGAAGAATCGACGTCGCGTGGCACTTCGATCTCCACCGGCCCGATCTCAGTGAGCACCGTCTTCGAACGGGTACCGTTCCTCGAGTTGCCGCTGCCGCGGCCGGCGGCATCGTGCTTCTCGTAGCCCAGGTGCTCGGTCATCTCCGCGTCTAACGCGGTCTCTAGGACGTTTTTGGTGAGTTGATTGAGGAGTCCGTTCGGGCCCATCAACTCCACGCCCTGCTCCTTGGCCTGAGCCAGGAGCTGCTCGGCCAACTGCTTCTGATCCACCTCAGTCTCTGCCATGGGATCAAGTGTTTCGGTCATCGTCGATCCTTCCCGCCAAGCTCAGCTCGGCGTGTTGAATCAAGGACCGGATCCACCGTTATTCAGACAGTCCCATGCATCCGACTGAGGTCGGATGGGTCCCGCTCAACAGTGACACTCGTTAGGGTCCAACAGGTGTGAGGGTTGATCCGCGATGCGCCGAACCCTCCGGCTTGTGACAGGAAGAGGTAACTTGATGACGACTTTGGTGACACGTGCGATCGCCTAGATCGGTCTCTACCTGACAGTATCCGTAGTGATGTACCCCGAGTTTCGTGGAGCCGCCATATTTGACTTCAGGCAACGGGTTGACGTGTGAAGTGTAT
>NZ_JBIRFA010000141.1:0-1530 GCF_044327205.1 Kitasatospora sp. NPDC018058
CGGACGATGGCACCACCGATTCTGCGCGTCCACGACGCCCGGCGCACCGGGTCAGCCGCGCGGGACGACGGCGACCGGGCACCGGACGCGGTGGACGACCGTCCGGGTGACCGGGCCGAGGTGGTGCCCCGTGCGGCCGAGCACGAGCAGGCCTGCGGACCGGGAGGCGTCCACCAGCGCGTCGGCGGCCCGGGCACGCCGAACGTCCGGGACGGCCTTCGGCTCCGTCTCGCGCGCAAGCAGGTCGGCCAGGGCGCTCTCCTCCACTTCCACGAGGAGCACCTGCTCGGCCGCGGAGAGGGACCACCAGGTCGCGGGCGGCATCCAAGCGTGGACGACCCGCAACTGGACGCCGCAGACCGCGGCGGTCTTCCGGGCGAAGGCGAGCACGGTCGGGGCCGGGTCATGGGCGTCGATGCCCACGACCACCTCCCGGGGCGGCCCGGTCGTCCCCGGGTTCGCCCGGATCAGGGCGACGGGGCAGGGCGCGTGGGCCGCGACGGCGAGCCCGACCGAGCCGAGCGGGCTGTGGGGCGCGGAGGAGCCGAGCGCCACCAGGTCGGCCGAATCCGCTGCGGCGGTGATCCCGGCGGGCGCGTGCTCGTCCAGCAGGGCGGTATCGAGCTCCAGACTGGGGTGGTTCGTCCGCACCCACTCGGCTGCGTCGGCAAGCATGCCGAGCGCCCGGCCGCGCGCCTCGCTGACGCCGGGCAGCCCGGGAGCCGCGTGCAGCGGCCGGGGCCAGGCGTACGCCAGCCGCAGCCGGGCGCTGCGCCGGACCGCCTCGTCGGCGGCCCAGCGGGCGGCGGCGAGGCTCTCCGGGGAGCCGTCGACTGCGGCGAGTACCAACACGTCCGGACCTCGTCAGACCGGGGCGGCGAGCCGGAGCTCGACGTCGACCACGCCGGGCACGGAGCGCACCAGGCGCTCCAGGACGTCGGCGGAGACGGTGTCCGGCAGGCCGCCGGTCAGGGTGATCCGGCCGTTCTCGGAGCGGATGTCGGAGTCCACCGCGGCACTCGGGCCGAGGGTGGCGACCAGTTCGAAGCGGACCCGGTCTGCCAGTTCGCGGTCGTCGCCGAGGTAGACCTTGAGCAGGTCGCCCCGGCTGACGATGCCCACCAGGTAGTCCTCCTCGTCCACGACCGGGAGCCGCTTGAGGTGGCCGCGGGCCATCGCCCGGGCAGCCTCGTTGAGCGGGCTGCCGGGGTGCACGGTGACCGCCGGGACGGACATCATCCGCCCGGCGGTCAGGGCGTCGGCCCGCTCGCCGTCGCGGTCCCGGGCGGTGAGCAGGTCGGCCTCGGAGACCACCCCGATCACCCGGCCGTCGCCGGTCAGCACGGGCACCGCGCTGACCTGCCAGCGCTGCAGGGTCTCGGCGACCTCGCGGAAGTCCGCGTCGCGGCCGACGGCGACCACGGCGTGGGTCATCACGTCGGCGACGGCGCTCGGTGTACTGGTCACGGCGGCCTCCTAGGAAGCGGCCCGGTAGGCGTGGGGGTGTTCCAGGTGCTGCTCGGTGTCGTC
>NZ_JBIRFA010000142.1:0-1514 GCF_044327205.1 Kitasatospora sp. NPDC018058
CCCTCTCTGACAGTCTCGACTGAGACGCCCGGAATGTCGGGTTAGTCTGGATGGGCGAGACAGGAGATCCCTTCAGCATGGCCAGCACCACCAATCCCGACCCGGCGCCGAAGCCGAAGCGGCGGACGTTCTCGCCGGAGTACAAACTGCGGATCGTCGCCGAGTACGACGCCGCGCCCACCGGCGAGAAGGGCGCGATCCTGCGCCGCGAGCGGCTGTACCACTCACACATCATCGAGTGGCGCCAGGCCCGCGACGCCGGGGCGACGGTCACGCTGACCGACAAGCGGACCTCGCCCGCCCGCCCGAAGAAGGCCGCCGAACAGGCCGAGCTGGAACGGCTGCGCAAGAAGGTCGCCCGCCTGGAGCAGGACGTCGCCAAGCGCGACGCAGCCCTGGCTGTTCTGGGAAAAGCACATGCGCTCTTGGAGATGCTCTCCGAGAGCGCGGACTGAACCGCGCCCTCGCGCCGGTCCTGGACGAGGCGTTCGCGGGCCTGGAACCCGAACTCGGCACCACCTCGGCATGCCGCCTGATCGGACGCTCGCGGGCTACCCACTACCGCAGGCTGAAACCGTCCCGGGCCGCCGAGCGCAAGCCACGACCGTCCCCGCCCTCCGCGCTGAGCCCGTCCGAACGGGCGGCGGTGCTGGACCTGCTGAACCGGCCCGAGTACGTCGACCTGCCGCCCGCCCAGGTCTGGGCGCGGGAGCTGGACGCCGGCACCTACTGGTGCTCCGAGCGCACCATGTACCGCATCCTCAACGCCGCCGGGCAATCCGGAGAACGCCGCAGGCAGGCCACCCATCCCGCCAAGACCGTGCCCCAGCTGCTGGCCACTGCCCCCTGCCAGGTCCTGACCTGGGACATCACCAAGCTTCGCGGCCCCAACAAGGGCGAGTGGTACCACCTTTACGCGATCATCGACATCTACAGCCGCTACATCTGCGGCTGGACCGTCGAGGCCGCCGAGGACTCCCACCGCGCCGAGGAGCTGATCCGCGAGACCATCGAACGCAACGGCATCGTGCCGGAGACCGTGCACGCCGACCGGGGCACCTCGATGACCTCCAAGGCCGTCTCCCAGCTGCTGATCGACCTCGGTGTGACCCGAAGCCACTCCCGGCCGAAGGTCTCCAACGACAACCCGTACAGCGAAAGCCAGTTCAAGACCATCAAGTACTCCACCGACTTCCCGGAATACTTCAACTCCCTTACCCACGCCCGCGAATGGTGCGAGGGCTTCTTCACTTACTACAACCACGAACACCGGCACTCGGGCATCGGCCTGCACACCCCCGCCTCCGTGCACTTCGGCACCGCCGATCTGGTCCGCGAGCAGCGAGCCGTCACCCTCACCGAGGCCTACGCACGCCACCCCGAACGCTTCGCCCGACGCCCGAAGCCGCCCGAGATACCCCAGAAGGTCTGGATCAACCAGCCCAAGCCGGAGACAGTGCCCGCACAACAGTCCATATAGTGTCAAACCGTCTCATTTGACTTGACAACTTCCG
>NZ_JBIRFA010000143.1:0-1508 GCF_044327205.1 Kitasatospora sp. NPDC018058
GTCAGACATCCCATGCCGTAGCGGTGTCAAGCTGTGGCTGGGAGGGTTGCGTGGTGTGACCAGGCGGTGGCCTCGTCGTAGAGGGTGCGGGTCTTGAGGCAGCCGTGGAGGATGCCGACGAGGCGGTTGCCGAGCTGGCGCAGGGCGGGGTTGTAGTCCAGGTCCCGGGCTCGCTGTTTGTCGTAGTAGCGGCGGGCGCCGGGTGATCTCTGCAGCGAGCAGAAGGCCTGGCGTTGCAGGGCGTCGGCGAGCCGGTTGTTGCGCACGAAGCGGGCCTGGACGGAGTGGACCTTGCCGGAGGCGCGGGTGATCGGGCTGGTGCCGGCGTAGTTCTTGCGGGCCTTGGCTGAGGTGTAGCGGGTGGGGTCGTCACCGAACTCGGCCAGTACCCGGGCGCCGATGATCTCGCCGATGCCGGGCATCGACAGGTAGATCTCAGCGTCCGGGTGCGCGAGAAAATGCGCGCTCACCTGCTCTTCCAGCGCCTGTATCTGCTCGTTCAGCGCGATCAGCACTCTGGCGTGCGCGACCGCGGCCGCGCCGTAGGCGGTGGTGACCGGCGTGGGCAGGCCGAGCTGGGGCTCGCGCAGTGCGGCCTGGATCGCGCCGGCCTTCTGGTCCCGGTCGCGGCGCCGATGACGGGCCAGGACTGCGGTGATCTGCGGCTTCGTCAGCCTGGCCGCCTCGCCGGGCGTGGGGGCCTTGATCAGCAGTTCCATCGCGTCGGTGCTGGTCAGCTCCAGGCCTGCGTAGGCGGCCAGCGCGCCGGGGAAGTACTCGCGCAGCGTGCTCCGCAGCCGCTGGAAGGTACGGGTGCGCTCCCAGATCAGCGTCTGGTGAGCGCGGGCGACCACACGGACGGCCTGGGCCTGGCCGCTGTCGCCCGCGATCGGCCGCAGCTGGTCGCGGTCGATGCGGACCATGTCCGCCAGCGCGTGCGCGTCGCCGCGGTCGCTCTTCGCCCCGGAGGTGCCGTACCGCTCCTTGAACCGGGCCGCCTGCCTGGGGTTGACCGCGTAGACCCGGTAGCCGGCCGCGATCAGCGCCTGCACCCACGGTCCGCGGTCGGTCTCGATCCCGACCACCACCCGCCCGGGTTCGAGGTCCTCGCCGCCGTGCCGGGCCACGATGGCGTGCAGTTTCGCGATGCCCTCAACTCCCTCCGGCAGGCGGGCGGTTGCGAGCTTGCGGCCTGTCTCGTCCTGCACCTCGACATCGTGGTGATCTTCGGCCCAGTCGTCACCGATGAACAACACCAGCATCCGCCCCTTCGCCCTCGTCCAGTCATGATGCGCAGCCTGCGGAAGGCACGGCTCGCGCCCTAATGGATCCAGTGCTCACGCCCAACCGCCCGGCGGGCACGCCATCCCATCAGAAGTCAGGCCTCCCGGCCGACCAGCAGGGGCACGGTCTGACAACAGAGCTCAAACGGCTCCGGTGAGAGTAGTGCTCACCTGCTGGCGGCTACGGGCCGTAGTCTCCCTCACGGCCCGTCGAATCCCATTAGG
>NZ_JBIRFA010000144.1:0-1463 GCF_044327205.1 Kitasatospora sp. NPDC018058
CCGCCGGGGACGCAATGCCGTTGCTTGACTCAGTGAACTATCACAGGGTTCAGGGTGATGGTCTTCGCTGGGACACGTCGGGTCGGTCGACGTGGTTGACCTGCCTTGCGGATTGAGTAGCGGCCGTCGGCGCGTTTCAGGAGCCGGTCGGCTTCCCTGAGCCGCCTGGGGCCGCTGTCGAGCTTGCGGCGGACTTTCGCTGCCATGTTCGCCAGGAACTGCTTCATCCTGGCCGGGGTGTGCTGGCTCTGCCGGACCACGCTGCGCCGGACGTGCTTGAGGATTTTGAGGAAGGAGATCCGGTCGGGGTCGAGCCGGCCGCGGTCGGCGACGCGCATGACGATCCGAGTCAGGCAGTGATGGATGATCAAGTGCGCCCACGCCTCCTGGCGTGCCAGTTCCGGGTCGGCGGAGCGCAGGATCGCCAGACCACCGCGCTGGAACGTCTTGATCTGCCGATAGGCGGTCTCCGCTTCCCAGCGCTCGTGATACAGGGCCGCCAACTCCACGGCGGGGAAGGCGTCAGGGTCCATCAGATCGGTCAGCAGGCGGATGACCTCGCCGCCGTCGACCTGGTACTCGATGACGCGCACCAACACCCCGCCGGGGTGGTTCCCCTTCTGTCCGGCCAGGTTCATCCGCGCCAGGTAGGTGCCGTCCGGCAGGTCCTCGACCGGGCGGCGGGCCACGCTTGAGCGGGCCCGCAGGAGCAGGTGAGCCCCGGCCCGCGTGTAGGCCTTCCACAGCTCGACGCCTGGGAAGCCGCGATCCATGATGACGAGCATCCCCGCCGCGCTGCCAGCCATCGCCACCGCCAACTCCCGTTCCCCGCCGCTGAATGCGCCCACCCGGGCGTCCACCGACGCGTGCGTCGCGGCCTCCGTCAAGGTCACCACCCGCACCTGCGGGAACCCGGCCGGGTTACCTCGCACGTCCAGGAGCCCGCCCAGCTCGGCCCGGTTGGCCGGTGTGTCCGGCGCATCCAGCACGAACCCGTCCACCGCCGCGACCCGCATCCCACGGTAGAACGCACCCGAAAGCCCCAGCGGCGCCGCCGGCCCGGCCAGCTTCCGGAACACCGCCTCCAGCGCCGCCTCGCCCAGCCGCCGCCGAGCCCGCGTGAACGAGGACTTGTTCGGGATCGCCTCGTGCATATCCGGCCATGCACCCACCAGGTTCTCCGCGACATCGTCGTAGGAGTCCTGATGGAACAGCGCCAACGCGAGCACGTAGTAGACCATGAACCGGGACGGGCAGCGCCCCCGGACGCCGGTCCCGCCGACGGCACTCCGCCAGCGCCTGGTCCACCAACCCCGGCGGCACCCACTCGGTCAGGACACCAAGCCGTACCTCGTCGGACAAGCCACTCCACGGATGCACAACCGGACCAACGCCCCCCGCCCCGACACCGTCACCCGTTCCGCGGCAGTTGTTCTCGAATTCAAGCAACGGCATTGGCCGGG
>NZ_JBIRFA010000145.1:0-1444 GCF_044327205.1 Kitasatospora sp. NPDC018058
CCAATGCCGTTGCTTGAACTCTTCAAGCAACCTGTCGTGACGCCGGAGCGGTGCGGTCGTTGGGCCTGGCGTGCATCCGTGGATCGGGTTATCTGATGAGGTTCGTCTCGGGCTGCTCACCGAGTGGGTGACTCCCGAACTGGTGGACGAAGTGTTGGCTGAGTGCGGCCAGCGGGACGCCAAGCCGCGGCCCCTGTCCAGCCGGTTCATGCTCTACTACGTGCTCGCCCTGGCGCTGTTCCAGCAGGACTCCTACGACGACGTCGCGGAGAACCTGGTCGGAACCCTGGGCAGAATGGATCAGTCGATCCCGAACAAGTCGTCGTTCACCAGGGCACGGCAGCAGTTGGGGGTCGCGCCACTGGAGGGGGTCTTTCGGCGATTGGCCGGCGCCATCGCTCCGGACGACCTCGGGACGGCGTTCTGGCGTGGCATGCGTGTCGCCGCGGTGGACGGATTCCTGCTCGACGTACCGGAGAACGACGCGACCCGCGCCGCCTTCGGCGGGCAGGTGGACTCCACAGGCCGACCGATCGGCTTCCCGCAGGCCCGAGTGGTGACGCTGACCGAGACTGGGACGCACGCCACGATCGACGCGCGTGTGGGCAGCTTCAAGGGCGGCGGCGGTGAACCCGCGCTCGCGACGGCGATGGCGGACAGTGCTGCCGGCATGCTGGTGATCATGGATCGGGCCTTCCCTGGCGTGGCGCTGTGGAAGGCATATACGCAGGCGGGAGCCCATCTACTGATCAGAGCTCGCACATTCGTCGCCGCGAAGCCCATGCAGGTCTTGCCCGACGGAACCTATCTGACGCGGATGAACCTGGCCGGTCAGCGACGCTCCCACCCCGGCGGAGTGACGGTGCGAGTGATCGACTACCGGATCGACGGCGGTGAGACGATCAGGCTGCTGACCGACCTGCTCGATCCCGAGGCCTGGCCCGCCGATGAGCTGGCGGCCCTGTACCACGAACGCTGGGAGGTCGAATCCGCCTTCCGTCAGGTGAAGACCTTCCAGCGCGGCAAGGCCACGGTGCTGCGGTCGGCCTCCCCGGAACTGGTGCGTCAGGAGATATGGGCGCACCTGGCACTCCATCACTGTCTAAGCAGGATCATCATGCGGCTGGCCGACGGCGACGGTCTGGACCCCGACCGCATCTCGTTCGTCAAGGTCCTTAAGCACGCCCGCCGCAGCGTCATGCTCCAGACCGGGCAGTCGTCCCGCCGCCTGCAGCAGTTCATGAAGCGTATGGCCACGAAGGTCGCACGCAAGCTCGACAACGGCGTCCGACGGCTCCGCGAGGCAGACCGCTACACCCGCCATCCGGTCTCGCAGTACATCGTGCGCAAGAAGGAGCAGGTCAGACGAGGAACCCGGCGAGTTGGAGAGAAGGTCATCACCCTCAGCCCGGCGATGCTTCACTAGTTCAAGCAACGGCATTGG
>NZ_JBIRFA010000146.1:0-1404 GCF_044327205.1 Kitasatospora sp. NPDC018058
GGGCTTCGAGCGTGGGTTCGCGTTTGACGGTCTTCCCGACGTCGTAACGGGGCGCCGGCCTGCGATTCTTCGTGCCGGGTGGTCGCCCTGGGCCGGGGCGTGTCGGTTGTGGCACGGCTGCCGGGCAGGGTGTCTTCGCGCGGATGTTGCGGAACCCGCGTCGGACCCGGGCGGGCGTGAGCCTGTTCGGCGGCGCGGGCTTCTCCCACGGGCGACGCAGATCCTCGGCGAGGGGCCGGGCGAGGCGGAGCTGGGTGTGCGCGACGATGATCAGCCAGGTCCACAGGTCCGCGGTGTCGGGACGGCGGATCTTCGGGGTGGTCCATCCGAGCGTCTGCTTGATCAGCCTGAAGGTGTGTTCAAGATCGAACCTGCGCAGGAACGTGCGCCAGATCCGGTCCAGGTGCACGGTGTTGATGCCGGTGGCCGAGGACCACAGCCACAGCGGCTTCGCGTCCCTCTCCCCGGGCAGACGCTCGACCTTCAGGCGGACCAACGTGCCGTGGATCAAAGGGATTTCGCCCTCGTGATCAAGCCACGGGCCGCGCTTTTGCAGGCGTTGGTGCATCCGGTCCCACGCACGGGCCTCCGCCTTTCCGTAGCGGGTGGTGTCCGTGGTCGTGGTGGTCTCGGGCTCGTGCCAGCTGTCGGGCTTGGCGAAGGTGAAAACGCCGCCGTGCCGGCGTGGGCGCCCGCCCTTGGGGCCGGAGCGGGCCTCACCCGGGTCGCGGAGCATGACCCGGTCCGAGCGCAGTCGGCCGATCAGCTCGACCGGCAGGTCCGCGAGCACGTGGGCCAGGCGGGTCACGTCGTAGCCGGCGTCCATCACGATGAGGATGTCCGGATCGCCTCGGTGCCAATGGCCTGCCGCGATGATGCGGTCGACGACCTCGCGCAGTTGGGTCGCGGTGACGGCGGTCGCGTCGTCGGCGGGTCCCAGCCGGACCGCGTCCAGCAGCCCGACCCAGGAGGTACGCCCGGACTCCAGAGCGGCAACGAAGGAGTAGGGCCAGCCGGGGATGAGCTGGTCGGCGCTTCTGCCGCGGCCGTAGACGTGGCAGAACAGGCGCTCGTCGCTGGTCGGGGCGTCGGGGCGGAGCCAGTTGGAGACGTCCACGGCCAGGCCGATGCGTCCGTCCGCGAGCCGTGGCAGCGGCAGGCCGGCCAGGGTGCGACGCAGCCGCGTCGGCTCCAACCAGCCCCGGTCCAGCGCGGCATACAGGGCGCCGTGCCCGCGCCGGTGCTCGAGGGCCAGCGACAGTTCGACCAGCGTCTTCACCGGCCCGTCCGTACACAGCACCGCGTCGGTGAGCTCGAAGAGCGCGTCCTGGCGGGCGTAAAGGCAGTCGTAGAACTCGACCCGAAAGCGGGACAAGACGTCCAATGCCGCACTTTCGGGCACAT
>NZ_JBIRFA010000147.1:0-1359 GCF_044327205.1 Kitasatospora sp. NPDC018058
CAGCCGAACCGACCTCGACGCTCCTGCAGCAACGCGCAGCCGGAGAGATCACCGAAATCGACAGCATCACAAACAAATACAGCCAGCGAACCGCCATCGTCCCGATGCTCGCCGAAGAACCGGGACTATCTCGTTAACGGTGTTTCGGCCGTTTTCATCAGTAGGTTTCTGATCCGGGCCAACGATCCGCGAACGTGATCGCGAAGGCATTGAGAGCGGGTTTCCACCGTGTGATCCATCGTGCCTGACCTTTGCCTGTCGGGTCCAGCGAACGGGTCACCAGGTACAAACATTTGAGCGCGGCTTGCTCGCTGGGGAAATGACCGCGAGCTTTGACCGCCCTCCGGTAGCGCGCATTCAGCGACTCAATAGAATTGGTAGAGCATATGACTCGACGTATCTCCGTGTCATAGTCAAGGAACGGGATGAACTCCTCCCACGCGTTGTCCCATAGCCGGATGATCGCCGGATACCGCTTGCCCCAGTTCTCGGCAAGGTCGTCGAAAGCAGCCCGCGCCGCTGCCTCACTCGGCGCGGTGTAGATCGGCTTCAGTTCCCGCTTCAGTGCGTCCCAGTGCTGACGTGCCGAGAGCCGAAAGGTGTTGCGGATCAGGTGCACCACACAGGTCTGGACCGTGGTGGCCGGCCACACATGCTCGACAACCTCCGGCAGGCCCTTGAGACCGTCGCAGACGAGAAAGAAAACGTCTTTGGTGCCACGGTTACGGATGTCAGTGAGCACGCTCATCCAGAACTTGGCGCCCTCGCCGCCCGTGCCGGCCCACAAACCAAGCACGTCGCGGCGCCCGTCCAGGCTCACCCCGATGGCCGCGTAGATCGGCCTGTTCGCGACCTGGCCGTCGCGGATCTTGACCACGATGGCATCGATGAAGATCGCGGCGTACACCTCATCGAGCGGACGTGCAGACCAATCCTGCATCTCCTCGATCACCTTGTCGGTGATCCGAGAAATCGTCTCCTTCGAGACCGATGCACCGTAGATTTCAGCGAAGTGCGCGCTGATCTCCCCAGTCGTTAACCCTTTGGCGTACAACGATAAAACGATCTCATCAACGCCGTTGAGCCGACGCTGCCGCTTCTTGACGATCTGCGGTTCGAACGTCCCTTCGCGGTCTCGGGGGACTTCGATCGGGACCTGCCCGGTCGACTCGGTCAGTACCGTCTTCGACCGAGTGCCGTTGCGGATATTTGTTGATGCCCGATCCGGGTTGGCCTGGTTCTTGTCGTGCCCGAGATGCTCGGTCATCTCCTCGTTCAATGCCGTTTCCAGGACCGTCTTGGTGAACTGCTTGAGCAGCCCATCCGGGCCCGTCAGCGACAGGCCCTGCTCTCTCGCCA
>NZ_JBIRFA010000148.1:0-1276 GCF_044327205.1 Kitasatospora sp. NPDC018058
ACCGGATCCAGACCCTCCCGCCACACCGGCACCACCGCCCCCTTCGGCGGCACCCGCACCCCCGCCTGCGCCGGCCCCACGCCATCCCCGGCCGGGGCGAGCGCCTCGGTCAACTCCTCCACCGCCACCACCCGACGCTCCAACACCGCCCTCGCCGACCTCAGCTCACCCTCCAGGCGCTCCAACTCGGCCTCCAGATCCTCCACCCGCACCCGGGCGGCCTCCCGACGCTCCTCCAGCAACCCCAGCGGCGACGGCGGCATCACACACTCCGTTCCGACCTCGACAAACCGACGCCGAAACCCTGCCGCCCAACCCCGCATACCATGCCTGAACAGCGAAAAGTCATACACCGCAAGCGGATTGCGGATGCCTTCTGAGACGCCGCTGATGGGGCCGGTCTCCAGTGCGGTCTGCTTGTTGATCAGCAGGTGCGGGTTGGCGGTGTCGGGCCAGCGTCGTCGCCGGTGCTCCAGCCAAGCGAGGGCGGCCTGCAGGGCGAGCCGTGGGCGCACCTGCGCGCACCGTACCGCTGCTCCTTCTGCGCCGGGCACCACATCGGCCGTCCGCGGCCGGCCATTGGCCGCGCCGCCAAGCCGCGACGCCGCTAGGGCCTGTTGTGGAAGTCCTGGTCGCGCGGGGTCTGGCGCACATGGGTGGCCTCGTTGTCAGCGCCGCTGGGCATGATCGGCGCGTCAGCTCTTCGTGTAGATGGGAAATGCCATGCCGATCACCAACCAGCAGGTCCTGGGACACGGATTCCTGCGGGAGATGTTCGACGACTCGTACTTCCCTGATCAGGTGGTCGACCGGGGCAGGACGATCCTGCTGCAACTGTGCGAGCGCATCGAGGCCGAGCGGCCGTCGGATCTGGAGGCCTTTTATGCGCTCACCCGGACTGCCACGGAGGAGTTCAACCTGCTGGACAGGGAGTTCATGGCGGCCGGGAGCGGGATCGAGACGGTTGCCCGCGAGTGGATCTGCGATGAGTTCTGCTTCGTCGCGTCGGCATACGGGTTCACGGACGCGGATGCGGACGAGCTAACGGCCGGCAGGGACTGGTGACCGAGGACGGGAAGGCCACCCCGGTCAGAGCCATTCGTTGAGAGCTGCGATCAGCACGGTCGCCTCGTAGCGAACAGCGAGCTTGTCGTACCGCGTGGCGACAGCGCGGTGCCTCTTGAGAGGGCGGGATGTGAGCCTTTGTCCGGTTCGCCGTTGAGTCTGGATGAGGCGCAGTGATCAGTGGTTCGGGGCGTGGTCGATACCAGGTGCC
>NZ_JBIRFA010000149.1:0-1269 GCF_044327205.1 Kitasatospora sp. NPDC018058
TGGCAGTCACACGGGTAGCGGACGAGCCGCTGCCGGAGACCACCGAGGCGCCGGCCGAGCCGGCGCCGTGGGCCGTGGCGGTGGGCGCACCGGAGGGCTTGCCGTGGGCCGTGGGGGTGGGTGTGGGGGTGGGTGTGGGTGTGGAGGTGCCGGTTGCGGCGGTGGCCATTCCCCCCACGGTCGCGATGGCTGCGGCGGTGGCGGTGGCGGTGATGAGCATGATCGGGCGGATACGCATGAATCCGTGTCCTTTCCTGCGGGCGTCCAGTTGATGCCAGCACCCCTGTACGCCTCCCGGCGCCCGGCAGGTCGCACCCAGCACACGTGATCCAGGTCATAGACCGTCGGTGCAACCCCGGGACGGCGCTCGTGCGTACAGGGCGGGAGGCTCCGCCCAGGACGCACGGCTGACCCGCCGCAGCCGAGGAGTGCTTCCTCGCGAGCCGCCCGTGCCGCGAGCTGACGGACAGCCCTGGAAGAGAGGCCTTTGATGACGCCACAGGAGTTCGACGCGTTCTACGCGGCGTCCTTCTCCCGCCTGACCGGGCAGCTCTACGCGATAACCGGCAACTGGTCCGAAGCACAGGACGTGGTCCAGGAGGCCTTCACCCGCGCGTGGGACCGAAGGCGCACCTTCGACCCGGGCAATGCCCCGGAGGCATGGATCCGGACCACGGCCCGGCGCCTGGCCCACTCCCGCTGGCGGCGTCTCGCCCGGGGCCTGCTCTTGGCCGGCCGCCACCACCGCCAAGAACCATTCACCGTCGAGCCGCCCACCGAGGAGCACCTGATGCTGGTCACCGCGCTCCGCGACCTGCCCGAGGCACAGCGGAGCGCCCTGGTCCTTCACCACATGTGCGACCTCTCCGTCGAGCAGGTCGCGGCCGAGACCGGCGCCAGCGTCAGCGCCGTCAAGAGCCGCCTCGCCCGCGGCCGGACCGCGCTCGCGGCCATACTCGCTGACCAAGCCCCGACCAGCGAGGAAGGAAAGCTCCGTGTCTGACCCCATCCACGAGACCCTCGCCGACCGGCTGCGGCTGCTCGGCACGCAGATGCCCGCACCGACTCTGCCCGCTGCGGAGATCCGCCGACGCGCCGACCAGCGCCGCCACCGCCGGCACGCTCTGGGCGCGACCGCGGCCTGCACCGCAGCAGCCCTGTGCCTGGCTCTCCCGTCCGTGCTGCACTCACCGGGACCACAACACTCACCGGGCCCACAACAAGGAGCAGTCACCCCAGACGTCCCCTCCGTGTCAGCTTCCCCCCACC
>NZ_JBIRFA010000150.1:0-1167 GCF_044327205.1 Kitasatospora sp. NPDC018058
CCTTCTGGGCGTACGGCCACGTCCCCAACGGCTGGGAGGGCGACGCGACCGACGCCATCGAGCGGCAGATCGAGCGCTTCGCCCCCGGCTTCCGCGATCTCGTGCTGGCCCGCGCCGTCGCCGGCCCGCCCCAACTCGCGGCCCGCAACGCCAATTACGTCGGCGGCGACACCGCCACCGGCTCCGCGGCCGGCCTGCGCCTGCTCATCCGGCCCAAGCTCACCCGCGTCCCGTACGAAACCGCCCACCCCGCCGTGTTCCTCTGCTCCCAGGCGACCCCGCCCGGTCCCGGCGTCCACGGCATGTCCGGCCATTACGCCGCCAAGGCGGTGTGGCGCCGCCTGCGCGCGAACCGCCGCTGAAACGCCCTAGGTGTATTGATCACGAGCGTTGTTAACGCTGGCAGGTGTTGATCAATGGCGAAGACCTCCGGTGTGGTGGAGGTGTCGAATCTGCACCGCACGGAGGTCTTCGTGTCCCACCGTAATGCCCGGCTGACCGTTCACGGCAGGCGGCTGCTGGTCGAACGCATCCGCTCCGGACGTCCTGTCGCTCACGTGGCTGCTGAAATGGGTGTGTCACGGCCCACGGCCCACAAATGGATGCGCCGGTGGCGGACGGAAGGCGAGGCGGGCCTGCAAGACCGCTCCAGCCGACCACACACGACCCCGCACCGCACCAGGCCCGACATCGAAGACCGTGTCTGCACACTGCGGCGAAGCCGCAAGCTCGGTCCGGCCAGGATCGGACCGATCCTGGGCCTGCCGGCCTCCACCGTGCACCGCATCCTTGCCCGCCACGGCCTGCACCGGCTGGCCTGGCTCGACCGCCCCACCGGCGAGCCGATCCGCCGCTACGAACGAGCCCGGCCCGGCGAGCTGGTCCACGTCGACATCAAGAAACTCGGCAGCATCCCCGAGGGAGGGGGCTGGCGCACGGTCGGCAGGACCGCGGGCGCCCACAACAAACAGGCCACCACCGACCGGCGCAAGAGCTGCAAGCCGGTGATCGGCTACAGCTACATCCACTCCGCCATCGATGATCACTCCCGCCTGGCCTACAGCGAAGTCCTCACCGACGAACGCAAAGAAACCGCCGCAGCCTTCTGGCGCCGGGCCCAAGCCTTCTTCGCCCGCCACGGCATCACCGTCGAGCGTGTCCTAACCG
>NZ_JBIRFA010000151.1:0-1158 GCF_044327205.1 Kitasatospora sp. NPDC018058
GAAGACAGCGACCCCCGACTGGCCGCCCACCACCGGGGATTCCGCGCCCACGGCAAGTCCAAGGACTCCCGCGACGACCTGCCCCAGGTCGTCGTCGGCATGGCCGTCACCCGTGACGGCATCCCGGTCCGCGTCTGGTCATGGCCTGGAGCGACCGCCGATTCCGACCTGATCCGCCAGGTCAAGCGCGACGTGCGCGAGTGGTCGCTCTCTCGCGTCGTATGGGTCGCCGACCGCGGCTTCACCTCCGCCGCCAACCGCCGAGCCCTTATGCAAGGAGGCGGCGGCTACATCATCGGCGAGAAACTCCGCTCCGGCTCTCCCGAGGTCAAGTCCGCCCTGTCCAGGCCCGGCCGCTACGCGACCGTCCGCGACAACATGCAGGTCAAGGAGGTCAACATCGACTCCGACGACCGGTTCGTGATCTGCTTCAACCCCGAGCAGGCCCAGCGCGACGCCGCCATCCGCGCCAAGCTCGTCGAACAGCTGGAGCAGGCAATCGACGGCACCGACAAGCTGAGCCGGAACGAACGGGCCCATCTGGCGGGGCAGTTGTCCACCAAGCCAGGCCTGAAGCGGTTCCTGCGGACCACCCCCGGCGGGCTGCTGCGGATCGACAAGAAGAAGATCGCCGCCGAGGAGAACCTGGACGGCAAGTACCTGCTGCGGTCCTCCGACCCCAACCTGAGCGCCGAGGACATCGCTCTGGGATACAAGCAACTCCTCGAGGTGGAACGAGGCTGGAGGGACATGAAGCAACTGCTCGACCTCCGCCCGGTCTACCACCGCCGCGAGGACCGCATCCGCGCCCACGTCCTGCTGTGCTGGCTGGCGCTGCTGCTGATCCGCGTCGCCGAAACCCGCACCGGCACCACCTGGAACCGCATCCGCGAACAGCTTCAGCGCGTCCACGCCGTCACCCTCACCGGCCCGGCCGGCTCCTTCCGCCAGAGCACCCAGCTCACCAAGCCCCACCAGGACCTGTTCGCCGCCCTGCAGGTCGAACCGCCCAAGAAGGTCCTCGCAGTGACCACACCCTCCTGACCAGCACCTTCACCGCAGCCTAGTGACACGCCCCGTCACCGGGCCATGCCGCGTTTCCGCAGCTCAAGCCACGTTTTCACCGACTATGCCGCTACCTCTGCTGCGGAACTCCGG
>NZ_JBIRFA010000152.1:0-1127 GCF_044327205.1 Kitasatospora sp. NPDC018058
CCATCAGGCGCCTGCGCCGCCACGGGAGTCCGGCCGACCTGCCGGTGGCGATCGAGACCACCCGCGGCGTGGTGGTGGACCGGCTGCTGGCGGCCGGCCACCCCGTGGTGCCGGTGCACCCGAACGCCTTCCACGCGATGCGCCCGCGCTGGGGCGCATCGAAGGCCAAGACCGACGCCGGAGACAGCCACAAACTCGCCGACTACCTGCGCACCGACGGCCACCAGCTGCGACGTCTGACCCCGACCGATCCCAGGACCCTGGAACTGCAGGCCCTGACCCGCCAGCGGGCCGACCACGTCGAGGCCAGAGTCGCCGCCGTCAACCAGCTCGACGCCCAGCTCGACCAGCTGTGGCCGGGCGGGAAGGCGATCTTCGCGAGCCGCGACAGCGACATCGCCCTGGACTTCCTCGACCGCTACCCGACCCCGCAGGCCGCCGCCAAGCTCGCTCCGGCGAAACTGGAGGCGTGGTGCAAGCGGCGCGGCTACTCCGGCAAGCGCTCCGGCCAGGTGCTCATCGAGCGCATGCGCTCCGCCCCGGCGGCCGCGACCCGGCTCGGCGAAGCCACCGTCGCGACCCTCGTCCGCGTCCAGGTCCAGCTGGTACGCGGCATACGCGCCACGATCCGCGAACTCGACAAGGCCATCACCGAGGCGGTCGAAGGGCATCCCTACGCGCCGCTGCTGGCCACCATGCCCCGCATCGGCAAGATCAACCTCGGGCAGATCATCGGCGAGATCGGCCCGATCCTCGAACGCGCCGAGTCCTGCGAGCAGTTCATCGCCGAGGCCGGCGTCGTCCCGGTCACCCGCGCATCCGGCAAGTCCCACGCGGTGACCTTCCGCTTCGCCACCAACAGGCGTGCGCGTCTGGCCATCACCATGTTCGCCGACAACAGCCGACACGGCAGCGACTGGGCCGCGAAGATCTACAACGACGCCCGCGCCCGCAAGAAGCGACACCCCCACGCCACCCGCATCCTCGCCCGCGCCTGGCTCCGCGTGATCTGGGCCTGCCGGCGCGACGGCACACCCTACGACCCCGACACCCACCAGGCCAACAGCAAGATCAAAACGACTCCCGAGACCACTCTGGCGGCATAGGGGTTGACTCAGGAAACTCAT
>NZ_JBIRFA010000153.1:0-1100 GCF_044327205.1 Kitasatospora sp. NPDC018058
CTTCATCAAGGCCGAGGTCATCTCCTTCGACGACCTCGTCGAAACCGGCTCGGTCGCCGAGGCCCGCTCCGCCGGCAAGGCCCGCATGGAGGGCAAGGAGTATGTGATGCAGGACGGGGACGTGGTGGAGTTCCGGTTCAACGTGTGACGCGTTCGGCAGCATCGACGTAGCGATCCGGCAAACGCACAGGTCAGGCGGGGCCGGCCCTGGATGGGGTCGGCCCCGTTGTCGTTCCCGCTGCTGGATCCGCGCTGGATTTGCTGACGTCTCGTCACCTGTTGACATCCCTGGTTATCCGCACCATCGCTGGATCGGTGCTGGATCGACTGACGGTGCGTCAGCTGTATGGGGCGCATCCTGGCTGCGGATTTCGTCGTGGACGCACCTCCCCCGGCCCCCGCCCGACCACCCGATAGCGACGGCCCCCAGCTCCCTGGTCTGTGCATCCGTACCTCCCGGGCGGGTGGGCTCGCAAAGACCCCTATCCGCCCCGTGATCCGCCCGCCAGGCGGCTACGCCGCGCCGTGGCTGAAATCGTGTTCCTGCCAGGTCGGTTGTCAGTGCTGCATGCCATCGTCACCACGTGTGAGCCGCGAGTTGTCAGCGGATCGCGCCGGGTTACGAGAACGGGCTAAGGGGGACGCACGGCATGGCTGGCGACGGCTTTGACATAGACCCATCAACTCAAGTCGGCTGCTCCGACATTCCACCGGGAGTCTGTCGCGCTGGCACGGGCGACGGCCAAGCTTCGCCACACGCTCGACGGGCTGGGGGCCCTGGGGTGGCGATGAGCAAGGAAAGAAGTTCGAGCACGCCTACGCCCCGCACCGGGCACAGATTGAGAAGGCGGCCGCGGCCCTGGTCAAGGGCCTGTCCAGCATCACCAAGGCCATGAACGACATGGCGGCCAACCACGAAGACGCTGACCACTCGGCCAAGTCGGGCTTTGAAGGTGGTAAGTGATGGGTGCCGCCGACAAGGCGAAGGAGATCGTTCAGGATCTCACGGGCATGTGGTGGCCAGAGGGTGACGAGGATGAGCTCCGGGAGGCTGCTCGCGCTTGGCGGACCTTCGCCGACGACGTGGAGGATTGCACGGC
>NZ_JBIRFA010000154.1:0-1091 GCF_044327205.1 Kitasatospora sp. NPDC018058
CTGCTGCCTCCCGTAGGAGTCTGGGCCGTGTCTCAGTCCCAGTGTGGCCGGTCGCCCTCTCAGGCCGGCTACCCGTCGTCGCCTTGGTAGGCCATCACCCCACCAACAAGCTGATAGGCCGCGGGCTCATCCTTCACCGCCGGAGCTTTCCACACGGAGGTCATGCGACCCCGTGTCGTATCCGGTATTAGACCCCGTTTCCAGGGCTTGTCCCAGAGTGAAGGGCAGATTGCCCACGTGTTACTCACCCGTTCGCCACTAATCCCCTCCCGAAGGAGGTTCATCGTTCGACTTGCATGTGTTAAGCACGCCGCCAGCGTTCGTCCTGAGCCAGGATCAAACTCTCCGTGAATGTTTACCCGTAATCGGGTGAAACACACACGAGAGCGGAACGACCAGACGGAATAGGTCCGGTCGTTCACAGCGTCCTCGCTGTGTGTGCCATCCGCATCACATGGATGCCGATGGACTTTCAAAGGAACCTCATCCACCGAGGTGGACGGGGTATCAACATATCTGGCGTTGACTTTTGGCACGCTGTTGAGTTCTCAAGGAACGGACGCTTCCTTTGTGCCTGTTTCACCAGGCTCTCCGGGCGCTTCCCTTCGGTGTTGCGTTTCCGACTCTATCAGATCCTTGCGGTCCTGATTTTCGCCGGTGCGATTCGGCCTTTCGGCTTCTTCGCGGTTCCAACCTTACCAGATCCGTTTCCGTCTCCGGCCCCCTGTTGGAGCGGGGTTGGCCGTTCGGCTTTCGCTTTTCGGCCTTTCCGACTCTATCAGATCTTGTTCGCGCCGTTGCCGGTTCGAATTTGTTTCTGATTCCCCGTCGGAGGGGGTTTGTTCGCGCCTTTCGGCGTGATCACTACGTTAGCGGAATTCCTCGTCGGCACATAATCGCGCCGCGGTCCGAATTTCGGCATGCCGAAATTGTTCCCGATGAGGGGCCGTGCAGTAGTGGTGTGCCGCGAAGCGGCGGGATGGCTGCCGCAGAACCGTTCCGGCGCTGTGGCAACTCGGAGGACACTACAGATCGGGGGAGGCGGTGTCAACCCGCCGTGTCAACCCCTATTAGTCGAGGTCGCTCAAACG
>NZ_JBIRFA010000155.1:0-1071 GCF_044327205.1 Kitasatospora sp. NPDC018058
TTCTGGGCCGAGCAGGCCCGCCGCCTGAGCTGGGCGGTCGAGCCCACCGAGACGCTCGACTGGTCCAACCCGCCCTTCGCCAAGTGGTTCGCCGACGGCAAGCTCAACGTGGCCTACAACTGCGTCGACCGCCACGTCGAGAACGGCCTGGGCGACCGGGTCGCGATCCACTTCGAGGGCGAGCCCGGCGACAGCCGCTCGATCACCTACGCCCAGCTCAAGGACGAGGTCTCGCAGGCCGCCAACGCGCTGCTGGAGCTCGGAGTGCGCAAGGGCGACCGGGTGGCGGTCTACCTGCCGATGATCGCCGAGGCGGTCGTCGCGATGCTGGCCTGCGCCCGGATCGGCGCCACCCACTCGGTGGTCTTCGGCGGCTTCTCCGCCGACGCCGTGGCCTCGCGCATCCAGGACGCCCGGGCCAAGCTGGTCATCACCGCCGACGGCGGCTACCGCCGCGGCAAGCCCTCCGCCCTCAAGCCGGCCATCGACGAGGCCCTCACCAAGGTCGACGGCGTCGAGCACGTCCTGGTGGTCCGCCGCACCGGGCAGGAGACCGCCTGGACCGAGGGCCGTGACGTGTGGTGGCACGAGATCACCGCACGCCAGTCCGTCGAGCACGCCCCCGAGGCGCACGACGCCGAGCACCCGCTGTTCATCCTGTACACCTCGGGCACCACCGGGAAGCCCAAGGGCATCCTGCACACCTCCGGCGGGTACCTCACCCAGGCCAGCTACACCCACCACGCGGTCTTCGACCTCAAGCCGGAGACCGACGTCTACTGGTGCACCGCCGACATCGGCTGGGTCACCGGCCACTCGTACATCGTCTACGGCCCGCTCTCCAACGGCGCCACCCAGGTGATCTACGAGGGCACCCCGGACACCCCGCACCAGGGCCGCTTCTGGGAGATCGTCCAGAAGTACGGCGTGACGATCCTCTACACCGCGCCGACCGCGATCCGCACCTTCATGAAGTGGGGCGACGACATCCCCGCGAAGTTCGACCTGTCCTCGCTGCGGGTGCTGGGCAGCGTCGGCGAGCCGATCAACCCCGAGGCGTGGATCTGGTAC
>NZ_JBIRFA010000156.1:0-1062 GCF_044327205.1 Kitasatospora sp. NPDC018058
CTTGCCGTACTTCGCCGTCTTCCAGACGTTGTACATGAAGGGCAGGATCGACAGGCCCAGCAGGAACGAGCTGATCGTCGAGATGGTGTTCAGCGTCGTGAAGCCGTCGGCCGCGAGGTAGTCCGCGTAACGGCGCGGCATGCCCTCGGCGCCCAGCCAGTGCTGGACGAGGAAGGTGCCGTGGAAGCCGATGAACAGCGTCCAGAAGGTGATCTTGCCGAGGCGCTCGTCCAGCATCTTGCCGGTGAACTTCGGCCACCAGAAGTGGAAGCCGGAGAACATCGCGAAGACGACCGTGCCGAAGACCACGTAGTGGAAGTGCGCCACCACGAAGTACGAGTCGGAGATGTGGAAGTCCATCGGCGGCGAGGCCAGGATGACGCCGGTCAGACCACCGAAGGTGAAGGTGATCAGGAAGCCGACCGCCCACAGCATCGGCGTCTCGAAGGACAGCGAGCCCTTCCACATCGTGCCGATCCAGTTGAAGAACTTCACACCGGTCGGGACCGCGATCAGGAACGTCATGAACGAGAAGAACGGCAACAGCACGCCGCCCGTGACGTACATGTGGTGCGCCCACACCGTGACCGAAAGACCGGCAATCGAAATCGTCGCCGCGATCAGACCGATGTAACCGAACATCGGCTTCCGGGAGAAGACCGGAATGACCTCGGAAATGATGCCGAAGAACGGTAGCGCAATGATGTACACCTCTGGATGCCCGAAGAACCAGAAGAGGTGCTGCCACAGCAACGCACCACCATTGGCGGCATCAAAGACATGCGCACCGAATTTACGGTCCGCCTCCAGCGCGAACAGCGCCGCCGCCAGCACCGGGAAGGCCAGCAGGACCAGCACACCGGTCAGCAGCACGTTCCAGGTGAAGATCGGCATCCGGAACATCGTCATGCCGGGGGCCCGCATGCAGATGATCGTCGTGATGAAGTTGACCGAACCCAGGATCGTGCCGAAGCCGGAGAAGGCCAGACCCATGATCCACATATCGGCGCCGACGCCCGGCGAGCGGACCGCGTCCGACAGCGGGGAGTAGGCGAACCAGCC
>NZ_JBIRFA010000157.1:0-1056 GCF_044327205.1 Kitasatospora sp. NPDC018058
ACCACCCATTCGTAGGAATGACTGGCGAGATAGCGACTCTCGGCGACGGCGTCCTGAGCCCGGCGGTTCGGGCGGAACCCGTAGGAGCACGGGAGGAAATCCGCTTCGAACACCGGCTCCAGCACCAGCTTCAAGGACGCCTGGACCACCCGGTCCGCTACGGTCGGAATCCCCAGGCGACGGAGCTGGCCGTTCGCCTTCGGGATCATCCGCTCACGCACCGGAACCGGCCGGAAGCTGCGCTCTCTCAATTGAGATCGCAGCCCGTCGAGGAAGACCTCGACTCCCTGCCCGGCCTCGATCGAGTGAGCGGTCCTTCCGTCCACTCCGGCCGTGCGGGCGCCCTTGTTCCCCCGGACCCGGGCCCACGCCACCAGAAGGAACGCAGGATCGGCCACGAGGTTGAACAGATCGTCGAACCTGCGATGAGAATCATCGTTCGCCCAACGGTGCAGCTTGGTCTGGATCTCCAGTACCCGA
Source organism: Kitasatospora sp. NPDC018058 (assembly GCF_044327205.1). Taxonomy (NCBI): domain Bacteria; kingdom Bacillati; phylum Actinomycetota; class Actinomycetes; order Kitasatosporales; family Streptomycetaceae; genus Kitasatospora; species Kitasatospora sp. NPDC018058. Next base: position 481 of record NZ_JBIRFA010000157.1, read on the forward strand.
AGCTCCGCCCCGAACAGGGCGGACTCCAACTCGTCGGTGTTCACCGGCGACACCTCCTGGCATTCCAGCATCCTCACTACTGACTTGCTGGCCCCCTTCCCCCTGCGGCCGGCTCTCCCGGCCTCCGAGTACTACGGAGCCTCCGCCCTGTCCGACAGCCATCAACCGGCGATGGACCTGCCCTCGACCGAACTGGAGATCCGGCACGGAGGGCGACTGCGGACAGTTCCCACGTTCACCACGGAATCGATCGACGGGTGAGGTGCCCAGCTCTACCCCGGCAGCATCGCCACACCTACGCCGCAGACCTTCGGCGTGGCCTCCCCACCGACAGGTAGAACCGGCTTCGGAGTCGACCGTCAGCTCGCTGACGGTCGTGCACTGCATCCGGCCCAGATCCGCCAGGTTGGAGCCGGTGTCGTAATTACGGGGCGTCAAGCACTGGTTCCTCGCGTACACCTTCCCGTCTCGCTAGCCGGACCCGAACCGTCTGGCAGTGCCAGTCCGTCCCGGCATTGTCAGGGCTGCTTACCGCCCGCCTCGGCATCCCCCGAAACGAACTGCCCTCAGCTTCAA
>NZ_JBIRFA010000158.1:0-214 GCF_044327205.1 Kitasatospora sp. NPDC018058
ACGTCGGCGACGGCGCTCGGTGTACTGGTCACGGCGGCCTCCTAGGAAGCGGCCCGGTAGGCGTGGGGGTGTTCCAGGTGCTGCTCGGTGTCGTCCTCGATCCAGTCGAGGGTGGCGGGGGGGGGGGGCCCCCCCCCCCCCCCCCCCCCCCCCCACCACCCCCCCCCCGCCCCCCCCCCCCCCCCCCCCCCCCCCCCCCCCCCGGCGGGGGCCG
>NZ_JBIRFA010000158.1:221-1056 GCF_044327205.1 Kitasatospora sp. NPDC018058
GGGGGGGGGGGGGGGGGGGGGGGGGGGGGGGGGGGGGGGGGGGGGGGGGGGGGGGGGGGGGGGGGGGGGGGTGGGGCCGGCGGCGGGGGGGGGGGGGGGGGGCCCCCCCCCCCCCCCCCCCCCCCCACGGCACAGCTGCTCGGCGATCGGGACCAGGCTCCGACGCGGCAGCCGCCCCTTCATCGTCACCACGCCTTCGTCCACGGCCACCTGGACGTCACAGGGGGCGAGCCAGAGGGTCTGGCCGAGCACGTCGTGGTTGATCTCGTCCCGGATGGCCGCGTCATGGCGGAGGAAGACCTCCAGCAGGTCCCGGCGGCTGACGATGCCGACCAGGCGGCCGACCTCGTCCACCACGGGCAGCCGCTTGACCTTGTGCTTGTCCATGGCGCGGGCGGCCTCGGGCACCGACCACCCCGGACGGGCGGTGACGGCGGGGCTGGTCATCAGCCCGCCCGCGGTCTCGGCCTCGGCACGGGCGCGGTCCTTGGCGTCCAGCCAGCGGCCCGGGTAGCGGCCCTCGGGGTCGGGCAGCACGGCTTCCTTGCGGATCAGGTCGGCCTCGGAGACCATGCCGAGCGGGCGGCCCTGGTCGTCGATCACCGGGACGGCGGTGATGTCGTTGCGGTGGAACAGCGCCGCGATCCCCTTGAACGGCATGTCGGGCCCGGCGGTGACGACCTCTCGGGTCATCACGTCCTTGACGCTGCGGTGCTGCATCGTCCTCACTCCTCCTCGGGTGGTCCCGCCTCCACTGTCCGCCCGCCGCGAGCCGCCGGACAGGGCCGTACGGTCCCTGCCGCCAGGGCCGGTTCAGCCCAGGACAGGGCGGCCG
>NZ_JBIRFA010000159.1:0-1047 GCF_044327205.1 Kitasatospora sp. NPDC018058
ACCGCCTCGTCCAGGGCCCGTGCCAGCTCAAGTGTCGGTTTGGCGCCGGTGGTCCGTTCGATCTGGTTGATACGGGTCGGATGCGTATGGGTGCGTTGGCCCAGCTGAGCCTGTGTGAGCCCCGCGTTCAGCCGAAGTCTGCGCAGTCGCGTGGCGAAGAGCGCCGCCATCGATGCCGAGGGATCAATTTCTTTGGCCACGGCCTCACTTCCGTCCTTACGGCTGCAGGAGTAAGGAGCTACTCCCTTTCGCAGCGTATGCCGCATGGCGACGATGTGAACACGGAACGTGATGATCCGCCGAGGCGGGCACACGACGGGCCCCGGCGACCGCGCACACGGTCCCGGGGCATGGTCAACGCGCAACCCATAAGGAGCGTCAACATGCTGGAGCCTATGGCCCGTTGCCTCGCCCGCGTGCGGGCTTTACTGATTCCACGGGCGTCGGGTCGGCACCGGGCCGCAGGCCCCTGCGCACACCTCCGCCCGGAGCCCGTCCGCACCGTCCTCGTACGGCCGTGGAGCCCACCGCCGCTGCCGGGGCGGGTACGCCGGCACAACCCCGCAGAGACGAGGGTGGACGGCGACCGCTCGCCCCTGGTCCGTCCGTACTACGCCGCCTACGAGCGCCGGCCGCAGCCCGCCGAGGTGGTCTGGTGAGCCTCGTCCCCACGCCACCGGGCCCACCGCCCCGGAAGTCGCTGATGACGCTGCGGGTCTACACGGCGACCCGCGAGGGCGTCGTCACCGAGGAGCGGGCGCCGGTGCACGTCATGGCGGGCGACCGACCGGACATCTACGGGCTGACGCAGGTCTGGCCGCCGTGCGCCTGCCCGCGTCATCGGGAGGGGTAGGCCGACGGCCGCGGGGCTCAGCCGAAAGCCGTGGCGGGGCCACCCGCGACCGACGGTGCCGCTTCGGGAGCCGGGGCGCCCAATTCGGCTTCCTGAGCAGGCCGGAGGCGAATGCTGTTGAGGAGTGGCACCAGTAATTCGCAGTAGTCCGCCCAATGGTCTGTGCTCGGGGTACTGAACGTCACCGTGACCAG
>NZ_JBIRFA010000160.1:0-1041 GCF_044327205.1 Kitasatospora sp. NPDC018058
GGGAGGGCGCCGACAGCGGGTACGAACAGCGCGTCCACGGCACCGAAGACGAGCGCCACCGCGACCAGGATCCACAGGGCCGGCGCCGTCAGTGCGATGCCGGCTGCCACCGCCAGGATGAGGAGACAGCGCAGCGCGTCACTGCCGAGGATCACCCGACGGGGGTCGAACCGGTCGGCCACCACACCCCCGCCGAGCATGAGTAACGCTCGCGGTAGCGCCCCGGAGGCCATGACGAGGCCGACTTCGGTGGGACCGGAGGCCTTCTGGGCGGACCAGCCCAGGGCGACGAAGTACACGCTGTCGCCGATGAGGGAAACGGTGTAGGCGGTGAGCCAGCGCAGCACGTTGCCGTCGCGGTGGGCCGGTGTGGTGGCGTGTTCGGGCAGGACTGTTTGCGGGGCAGCCATGGTGAGCTCCAGTGCGTCGGAAGAATTCCGCTCGGTCAGGGCCGGAAGGGAAAGCCGTAGAGGTGCACGGACACGTGCTCGCGGTCCTCGGTGTCGCCGGCCGCCTTGGCGGCCTTGCTGCGCTCCCGCCAGCGTCGGGCGAGCGCCTGAAGCTCGTCGCTCATCTCGGCGAGTTCGACCGGGGTGAGGTCGATCAGCCACTCGGAGGTGAAGGATGCGTCGGTCCACTCCTTCCCCCAGGCGGACTTCTGGTCGAGGTACGTGCGGTACTGGGCGACGTGGGTGTCGAACATGCCGCGGGTCACCGTGCCGACCGCGGCGGCGCCCTCGGGCGTGTCCGCGAAGTCCGAGTCGCGGAAGCCCCAGCCCTCTTCGGACGCGACCTTCCACCACCGCTCGCGGCCGTCGGTGCCCTGGTCGCTCGCCTGCGTCACGAAGCCGTGCTCGGCGAGCTTGCGCAGGTGGTAGCTGACCAGCGAGGGCGTCTCGTCGACATGCTCGGCGAGCTGCGAGGCGGTCGCGGTGCCCGCGGCGTACAGCAGCCGGTACAGCTGCATCCGCAGCGGGTTCATGAACGCCCTCAACCGTGACAGGTCGGTGATCTGCTCAGGCTTGTGCTTCGGTCGCATGC
>NZ_JBIRFA010000161.1:0-1026 GCF_044327205.1 Kitasatospora sp. NPDC018058
CATCTGGATTGGCATCGATATCAAGAACCTTGACCCACTCCGAGGGCTCATAGCGAGCAATCATGGACAGCGTGTACAAGACGGCCCACCAAGCCAGGAACGGGTGCAACGGAAGCTTGCCACCATCAAACGCAGGGAACGCGTAGCGCACATCGTCACCTAGGTATGCCACTGTGAGCCGATTTTGCAGCTCCTCGGCGGATTCCTTCCCCTGAGCCACCCACTTGCGCGACAGCTGAAAGCTCAGCCCATCAGAACGCCTCACAGTCCTGTTCAACACAGTGCCAGCTTCCTGCGCCCCTGCCAGAGTTGGGTAATTGGAGAGGAAGGTGGCGAATTTCTCCTCGCTTTCCTTCCGCAGCAACCTCGCCGGAAGGCCCACCAGCCACCCGTAGATGATGTACCGCATCTCCTGATCCGGAACATCTGAGGCCGTCTGATGATGGACATAGGAAAGGGCAGGAAAGGAGGGCATTCCCGCGGAGGTTAGCGGCACAGAGGAAAGCTCGGGGATGGAAGCCCAGATCTTCCCCAAGGGAACTCCACCCGCAAGTGACCCCGAACCTACAAGCGGGGCGAGCTGAGTGAAGCTTCCCCTCCCTTTGTCTTGTACGCTGATGCTGGCCAGGTTGCGAATGTTCGCCAGATCCGCCTTTATTCCATGCGACTCCAATTGCCACGCATCATTTGTGGCCCGACGCGAGGCAGCCGCAACAGCCCTCCCAGCCTGACTGAGCGCATAGAACAGAAGCAGAGGGCGAGAGGCATAGCCAACACCTTTCGCAGCACTGAACAGTTGCTCCGCCTGCTCAAGCGCCGCTCCGAATACGGCACGACGCTCAGTTGTGCTCGCAGCGCCCGGTGGGCGATGCCGCAGCCCCCGCACCTTGCGCCACACTGAGTCAGTCGAAGGGGCTCCCATATTGGCCCATGTCCCGGTGATGCGGACCCCTCCCCCGCTGAGAGGGAGAGGGAACGAAGAGGTAGCCATGTCTGATTCTCTACACATCACCGGGCGGGGGTCCT